>JBBJMR010000103.1:0-26404 GCA_037720395.1 Polyangiaceae bacterium | reverse complement strand
TGGGGTTTTTGGTCCCACTTGACCCGAGGCGCGCCCCTGGGCGCCCACGGCCAGCGGCTCAACGCGGCTCAGCGCGGGGAGAACGCGAGCTCGACGTCGGCCGCCTCGCCGACCTCCACGGTTCGAACCGCGTCGGCGGTGCTCTCGCCTTCGAGTCGACGCGCCACCACCCGCCGGGTGCCGCGCGGGACGCCGGGGATGGCGAACGTGCCGTCCGCGGCGGTGACCGCGTGCCAGCCGTGGCGCAGGACCACCAGATACGCCGCTGGTTCCTCGCCCGGGTGCACGGTGCAGCGGACCTTCACCGCGTCGTGCGCCTCGTCGATGCTGGTGCGCGACCAGCTCCCGGAGCGGATGGCCGGCACGTTGAACAGCGATGCACCCTGGGTGGTCTCCGCGGCGGCCGTATGCAGGCGCCCGTCCGCGGAGCGCAGGGCGATCGGCTGACCCGCCTGCACGGCGGCGAGGTGCGGCGCCAGCCCATGCCCGTCGTTGGCCAGCTCCAGCGGAACCTGGCTCGCGGCGCCGACGAGGTCCGTGTCCACGAAGACCAGCACACCGCCGGCTCCGTCGCGCGCCCCACCGTCCATCACGCGGCCGCGGAGCGTGCCCGTGGGCCCCTGGTAGGCGGGCAGCGCCACCGATGCACCACTGCGGTTCGAGCGCAGCGGCGCGGGCGCGGCGTGGGCAGGCTGATCGGTCACCGTCCACAGCACCAGCGCCAGCGCGAAGGTGACCGAGTACTTGACGAGCACGAGCCGCAACGTCTCCAGCAGGAACGCGCCGATGCGCAGCCGCTTCGACCACGCCAGAAAGCCGAGCACCAGCAGCGGCACCGCCGCGTAGCTCCAGAGGATGGCCAGGTCGACCTGGTCCATCTTCCAGGGCTGTTGCCAGATCGGCCCTCCGGCGAGCAGGAAGATGGCCAGGCAGATCCCCAGGCTGACCGCGAACTGGGTCCGGCTCAGACCGGTCACCTGCGGCTCATTGTCCATGGTCTGGATGGGATAGATGCCGGGGGCGGACGTGGCAAGGCGGCCGCGCTGCGAATCCGCCGGGCGAGCGCTCAGCGCCGACGATCCCAGGCGAAGAAGACGAGCAGGCCGGCGGCGACGCCCATGGCCGCGGTGCCGAACATGGTGCGGTAGCTGGTGGCGGCGATGAGGCTGCCGAGCAGCGGCCCGCCCAGGAGCATGCCGGCGTCGAAGAGCGCGGTGTAGATGGCCAGCGCCGCACCGCGTTCGCGCGGCCGGGCGCGCGCCAGCACCAGGCCGAGCACGATGGGGAAGGTGTAGCCGTGCCCCAGCCCGCACAGAGCGCCGGCCAGGAACACCGCGCCGGAGCTCTGCGCGACGGTGAGCACCGCCAGCCCCAGCGCCATGAGCACCATGGCGGGCAAGAGGACGCGCTTCGGTCCCAGGCGCTCGGGCAGCGACCCGAGCAGCACGCGCAGCACCACCGCGCTTGCCGAATAGGGCGCGAAGAAGGCGCCCACCGAGCCGATGCCCGTGGTGGCCACGAAGGTGCTGATGAAGGTGACGTTGGCGCAGACGGCGGTGGCGAACACCGTGCCCACGCACCACAGCGGCACCAGATCGCGCTGCACCAGGGCAGCGACGATGCCGCGCGGCGGCTCGCCGGTCTGCATCGGCGGCTCGCGCAGCGGCAGGGAGAGCACCAGCGCCGCGGCGGCCAGGGCAGCGGCGGTGGCGAAGAGCAGCCGATAGCCCCCGAGGGGCAGGAGCATGTCCCCGACCAGCCCGCCCAGACCCATGGGGACCATCCCCGAGACGCCGAAGAGGGCGATGCCCTCGATGCGCCGCGCCACCGGCACGATCTCGGCGGCGTAGGCGAAGAGCGAGGCGAAGAGCATCGCCTCGCCGACCCCGTGCCCGATACGGATGAACCAGATCAGCGGCCCCAGGTCGTGGACCAGCAGGTAGCTGGCGCAGATGACGGTGGAGACCACGCCGCCGGCGATGATCAGCGGCCGCCGCCCGCGGGTATCCATCACCCGCCCCAGGCTGGGGCGCGCGGCGATGGCGGTGACCGCGGCGACACCGTAGATGACGCCGATGCGCTGCTCGCCGGCGCCCAGCCCCTTCAGGAAGCCGGGCAGGTGCAGGAACATGTTCCACGCCAGCCCGTGGAGGAAGTGCGCCATGGAGGCCAGGACGAAGGCGCCCGTGAGCAAGCGCACGCGCTCGGGGGCGGCCATGGTGCCACTGGTAGCCCCGGTGACGCGGCGGCGCCAGGCGCCAGCCGGCGCGGCGCGCGCGTACCAAGGCGGCGGTCGGCCTGCTCGCGCGGTGTATCATCCGCGCCCGCGCGCGAACGCGCCCCGGCCGCCACACTCCGACCCTCATGCCGCGCATCCACCTCGTCGACGCCACCTACGAGCTGTTCCGCTACTGGTTCGCGGTTCCTCCGGCCAAGGCGCCGGATGGGCGCGAGGTCGGCGCCACGCGCGGCGTCATGACGACCCTCCTCTACATGTGCCGCGAGGAGGGCGCGACGCACGTGGCCTGCGCCACCGACCACGTGGTGCGTTCGTTCCGCAACGACCTCTACGATGGGTACAAGACCGAGCTCGGGGTGCACGCCGACCTCCTGGCGCAGTTCCCGCTCCTGGAGGAGGCCATCGTCCACCTGGGCATGGTGTGCTGGCCGATGGTCGAGTTCGAGGCCGACGACGCCCTGGCCACCGGTGCCGCGCGCTTCGCCGCCGAGGCCGAGCAGGTGCTCATCGCCACCCCGGGCAAGGACCTGGCCCAGTGCGTGCGCGGCACCCACGTGATCATGCTCGACCGCCGACGCAAGAAGACGATGGACGAGGAGGGCGTGCGCGAGAAGTTCGGTGTGCTGCCGGCTTCCATCGCCGACTACCTGGCCCTGGTCGGCGACAGCGCCGACGGGTACCCGGGCATCCCCGGCTGGGGCGAGCGCTCGGCGGCGACGCTGCTGTCGCGCTGGGGCACCATCGAGGCCATCCCCGCAGAGGTCGGCAAGTGGGAGGTGAAGGTGCGCGGCGCCGACCGCCTCGCCGCCTCCCTGGCAGAGCGCTACGACGAGGCCCTCCTCTACAAGCGGCTGGCCACCCTGCGCGAGGACGTTCCCCTCACCGAGACGTTCGCCGATCTGGAGTGGAAGGGCGCGCGTCCCTCGCTGCGCGACTTCTGCGCCCGCATCGGCTTCGAGTCGGTGCTGCCGCGCGTGCACCGCTGGGCGTAGGCGCCAGCGCGCGCTTCAGCTCTTCTTCTCGACCACGCAATCCAGAGGTTTCTTGTCCGCGCGCAGGCCCTGGAACGACGGGTGGCGCAGCTTGCGGTCCTTGGTCCACTCCGTGAACTGCACCTGCGCCACCAGCTTCGGCTGCACCCAGGTGGCGTCGCGCATCCGCGGCGCACCTTTCAAGCTCGGCGCCGACACCGCGTCGCGCCCCTCGCGCTCGAACAGCACGCGGCTCAGCCTGGCGCCCATCCCGGTGCCCACCTTGCCCGCGAAGTGCAGCTTGCCGCCTTCGGCGAAGGCCAGCAGCAGCGCCCCGACCATGGCGGCGTGCCCCTTGTTCGGGGTGAAGCCGACGATGGCCAGCTCCTGGCCGGCGTGCGCCTTGAGCTTGAGCCAGTCGCGGCTGCGCTTCGTCGCGTAGACCGAGCCGTTGCGCTTGGCGATCAGCCCCTCGTGTCCCGCGGCGGCGACCCGGGCCAGCGCATCGGCGGACGGCCCCTCCACGCGCTCGGACAGCAACACGCCGCGCGGCGGCTTCTTCAGGAGCTTCTCCAGCAGGTGGCGGCGTTCCTCGAGCGGCAGGGAGCGCGCGTCCTTGCCGTCGAGCCAGAGGAGATCGAACACGAACAGCACGGCGGTGCTGCCCTGGCCACCGGCGAGCAGCTGGAAGCGCGACACGCCGGCGTCGTCGAGGACCACGATCTCTCCGTCGATGACCAGCTCAGGCGCGCGAATCTTCTCGAGAGCCCCGGCCACGGTGGGAAAGCGCGCGCACAGGTCGAGCCCGTTGCGCGTCCACATGGCCACCTTGCCGTCGCTCACCGCGCACAGCGCGCGGAAGCCGTCGTACTTGAGCTCCAGCGTCCACGCCGCCTCGGGCTGTGCCGGTGGCAGCGCCTCCACCAGCGTGGCCAGCATCGGCGGGAACGTCTTGTCGAGCAGGCTCTCCGGGGTCGGCGCGCGGGCCATGGTGGCGAAAGGTAGCAGGCCCGGCGCGCGTGCCGTCCAGAGCATCGAGATGCGCCGGGAGCGCACCCGTGCCAGCGGTCGCGCGCACCGGGCGATGACATTTCGAGCGCGCGATTCCGCGCGCTTGCGACGATCGTCACCGGGGCGGTTCGCTCGATGTAACGGCTTGTAATTCGTTGTCGAAGTGGCCTTGCGCCGCTGGCGCTGCGCGGAGCATGCGCCAATGCTGGTGCTCGCAAAGGAGAACGTCCCATGTTCCGATCGATTCGACATGCGTGTGGCCTGGCGCTCGCCGCGTCCGCCTTGCTAGTCACGCCGCTGGTCATCGCGCAGGACACCCCCGCGCCGCAGGCGCAGCCCAAGTCGGCGCAGCCGGCGACGCCCGGCAATGCAGCCGACAAGGCCGACAAGGCGGCCGACAAGGCAGCCGACAAGATGGACAAGGCAGCCGACAAGATGGACAAGGCCGCCGACAAGGCTGCCGAGAAGATGGACAAGGCCGCCGACAAGGCGGGGGAGAAGCTCGACGAGGCGGCGCTGGCGCTCAAGGCCAAGGAGCGCGAGCTGCGCGCCAAGGCGCAGCGCAAGGCGCTGGAGGTCGACGTCAAGTCCTCGCTCAAGGGCGCGGCGATGACCGCACCCATGAAGCAGGAGCTCTCCCGTCACGCGCGCCGTATCGCGCGCCTCGAGGTCGTCAAGCGTGTCGCCCTGGACCAGAAGGACCAGACGTCGGCCGATCAGAGCACGGCGCTGCTCGACAAGGAGCGCGCGCGCCACGACACCTGGATGAAGAACTTCAACCCCAAGGCCGAGCAGAAGGTGGGTGCCAAGTGAAGACTCGTTTCGTCATCGTTCCCCTCGCCTTCGCTGCCCTCCTCGCCCTGGCCGCCTGCGACGAGCAGAAGCCGGCCGACCCCGCCACGCCGGCCCCCGCCGCGGAGGTGAAGCTCACCGACGCCGATCTGCCGGTGGCCGCCGACTTCGAGGAGGACGCGGAGAAGACGATCACCATGGCCACCTACAAGGCCGAGCTGGAGACCCTGACCAAGGAGGTCGAGGGCTCCTGATCACCCCGCGGACCTGATCGTCCGCCGAGTTGCACCGCGGCCCTGGGGAGTCGAGGCCTCGTACGCCTCCTTTCAGGGCCGCTTCTTTTCCATGCGGGCGCGCGGGGCCTCGGCCTCCGCCGCCGCCTCTGCTTCCAGCTCCGCGCGTGCGGTGTCGCCGGTGCGCTCCCGGTCCGGCGAGACGCGAGCCGTGGGGACCGCGATGCGCCGGCGCGCCTGGCGAGCGGTGGTGACGTGCACCAGCGTGTCCACCGCGGCGTCCAGCTCGCGCTCCTCGCCCTGCGAACGCTTCCGGCCTCGCTCGTCCTCCTTGCGCTTGCGCTTCTTCTTCTCGTCGTCCTTGGGGATGAGCACGTTCATCAGGTGCAGAAGCACGCCGATGCCCCAGCCGGCCAGCACCGGCTTGAGGAAGTGGCCGGTCATCAACGCCAGCATGCAGTTGACGACGATGTAGCTGACCAGATGCCGGTAGAACGACAGCCGCGCCCGCTTGCGCCGCTCGGCCAGCTCCGCCGGCGCGTTGCGCACCGTCTCCGCCTCGCTCAGCGCCGCGTCGATGGCCTTCTCGTCGACGCCGGCCTCGCGCGCGGCCTCGACCAGCTCCTGGCGGGTGAAGCCGGTGCCGCGCTGCGCCTCGCGCTCCACGGCGCGCTGGAGGATGTCGCGCATCTCTCCGGTCGAGTAGCGACGCAGCTCCTCGGCCTCGGTCGGGGGTGGAGGCGAGGACGGGGCGGGCGTGGCTCGTCCCGCCCGCGGCAGCGAGCCACGCGGCGCGTCGTCGAGGTAGCCCTCGATCTCGTCGATGAGCTCGCGCATGGAGGCGAAGCGCGCGTCCGGCTTCTTGGACAGGGCCCGCTCGATGGCGGCGATGACGCCGGCCGGCAGCCCGGGCACCAGCCCGCGCAGGTCGGGCGGCGTGTCGGTGAGGATGGAGGCCACCGCGCCCAGCGAGCCGGCCTCGATCTTCCAGGGGAGGCGCCCGGCGAGCAGCTCGAACGCGCACACGCCCCAGGCGAACTGATCGGTGCGGCCGTCGATGGCGTCACCGCGGATCTGCTCCGGTGCCATGTACAGCGGCGTACCCACCTGGATGCCCTGCTCGGTGATCGTCGCCAGCCCGTGCTGGGCCGTGGGGGCGCTGCCATCGACGGGCGCGCTGGCGCGGCGCGCGATGCCGAAGTCGAGCACCTTCACCAGCCCGTCACGGCGCACCATCACGTTCTCGGGCTTGATGTCGCGGTGCACCAGGCCGCGATCGTGGGCGGCGCCGAGGGCGCGCGCCACGTCGAGCATCCAGCCCAGCCGCTGCCGCCAGGCAGGTGCGCCGTCGCCGACGTGCGCGCGCAGCGTCTCGCCGGGGACCAGCTCCATGACGATGTAGGCGCGCGGCTCGTGTCCCTCCTGCGCCGGCGCTTCGCCGACGTCGTAGATGGCCACCGCGTTGGGGTGGTCGATCCCGGCGGCGGCGCGCGCCTCGCGCCGCCGGCGCGCGCGCGCCTCGGCGCCGCCCTCTGCCAGGCGCGCCTCGGAGACGACCTTGAGCGCCACGTGCCGGTGCAGCCGCTCGTCGTGGGCGCGGTAGACGTCGCCCATGCCCCCGACCCCGAGGCGGCTCTCGATGGTGTAGCGCTCGAAGGTGTCGCCGGGGCTGAAGGTGGGCGTGGCGCTCATCGGTGTCGCCGCCCGCGCCGCGGCGTGCGCGCGAGCATAGCCCCGACGGGCACTCAGCGGCGCGCCGTCACCAGCAGCGACATGTCCTCGGGCGGTAGCTGGCCGTTGAGGGTCATCGCGCCCGAGGTCCGCCTGGCGTCCCGGACACGGAAGCGCCCGCAGGTCACCGCCAGGGTGATGGCCGCCTCTAGTCGCAGTCGGGGGAGGCTAGTCGCTCCTCGACGAGAGCCTCCTGCTCGGTGAGGTCTGCGCGGTCCTCCAGCGAGAGCGTGGGCTTTTCCAATTCGGACTTCACGAATTCCAGCATCAAGCCGAGGTCTTCCTTGGATGGCCAGGCGAGGTCGTCTCTCGAGTTCCGTCCGAAGAAACCGGCTACGGCCCACTGCAGGTGCTCGATCGCCTTACCGGAGAGACCACACGCGAGAGTGGCGCCCCTCGCACCGCTCATCTCGAGGAAACTGGATTCCAGTGGAGTGAACTCGTCAAGCAGTGCCTGTGATCGTCGAAGGCCGAAGCGTTCCGACCCTGGCAGGTAGAAGCGCTTGGTTGTCTTGGTGCCGGTTGCGCGCTCGCGGATGTTCTTCCAGCGCGCGACCGCATTGCCAGTGACGGCTATTTCTTCCAACGGCGCGACGAGGATCGTCGCGCGTTGATTGTCGCAGGAGTTGCTGACCACGATCGCGTTCTGCGGAGAGAGGGAGAGGACCACACGAAGTCTCTCCGGAGCGGTGGCACCGGTTGGGGGGCATGCCGTGAACCCGTTTGGGTCCTCGCGAACTTCGAGCAAGTCTTCCCGACTGGGCGGAGCAGGTAGAAGCACGCCGAGGAGGATGTCTCCTTGCTGGAGAGTCCTGGCCGCACCCAGCGCCCCCCGCGCCTCGTACATGCCCATGGTGGCGTCTACTCGTCCTCGGCCAGGGCTTCGTCTTGCTCGGCGTTGATGCGCGCGCGCCTGGCGTCTCGCCGCGCGCGCGCCGCTTCTGCCAGGCATTGCAGCGGGGTCGGGGGCTGAGTCGGCTCGAATGCGAACCCGATCTGCCGCGCTCGGCGCCGGCTTTCAGTTACTGCGCGTCCGAACTCTGCAGTCAGGATCTCCGCAAGCTCGGGGTTTGCGCATGAGGAAGGTGCATATGCGAGCGGGGGAGCCCCGCGACGTACGAACTGACTCATTCGAACATCCTCCAGGTCTTCTCGGTGATGCTTCCGAAGAACGCTTGGTTCTTAGCTGTCCTCAGCCGGTCGAGCTGTTCCCAAATTTCCTCCCCCGTCGCGGGGAACGGTCCCTCTATGTACGTGAGGATATCTAGGATCACTGGAACAACGCTTTCGGTTATGCCCTGCGAGTCGATGGTCTCGGTGATAGCGACTAACGCAACAGGGTGCGGAATGACGATCCGCATAAACATGCTAGCGATAGATTGCTGGATTGAGTCTCCGATGCGCGGGAACGTCTTGAAGTAGTCGTCGAAGTCCTTGACCGGCGCCGGAAGCTCGATTCGGTTGATGTAGCGGACTCCGATCTGCCGCACGTGCTGCGCGTTGGTGGCCGCGACGTAGTGTTCCCAGCAGGCCCGCGCAGATGTTCGTAGCTCCGGCCAGTCGTCATACGGCGCAAGCCGGCTGAAGATGAAGCCGTCGGTGCGCGCCTGCATGGCGTGCCGCTTCTCCTCGGAGACACCCAGCCAACCCTTCGCGGTCACCTTCGACGTGCTGTCGAGGCTGGCGGTGTCCCACGTCAACTGCACCTCGTTGCGGGGCTTGGTCTCCGGGAACTCCCCGGACACTCGTTCGTGTACGAGCGGAAGTACGTCCTCTGAGACGGGTTCGGACAGCCGGATGTCGACGAGAGCCTCCGTGATCGGCGCCCTAGACAGCTTGGGGTAGTCCACCTGTCGGGGTTGATAGCACCTTTCTGAACGCATGGACAGCCGGCTCGCTTGGTCGGTTGTTCGATGCGCGAGGAAGCGGAACTGTCGAGTTATTCTCAGCCATGTCCGCACGTCGCCCTGGTGGCTTTACCGTCCTCGTCCTCAACACCGGCAGCACCTCGATCAAGTGGAACCTCTACGAGATGGACACCGAGGAGGCGCTGGCCGGCGGCGTGCTCGAGCGCGTCGGCTCACCGGAGTCCCGCCACCGCTGGCAGGTGCGCGGGCAGAAGGGCGAAGCGCTCACCCCCGCATCCGATCATGAAGCCGGAGTGGCCGTAATCCTGGCGCAGATCGCGGGGCCGGGCGGCATCGTCGCCGACCACGCCGAGGTGCGCGCCGTCGGGCATCGCGTCGTCCACGGCGGCGAGTCGCGGGTCTTGCCGACGATCATCGACGACGCGGTCAAGGAGACCATCCGCGCCTGCGCGCAGTTCGCCCCCATCCACAATCCGGCCAACCTCGCCGGCGCCGAGGCCGCCCAGGCGGTGCTGCCCGACGCCAAGCACGTGGCCGTCTTCGACACCGCCTTCCACGGCGAGATGCCGCCGCACGCGTACATGTACGCGCTGCCCTACGAGCTCTACCTGGAGAAGTCGGTGCGGCGGTACGGCTTCCACGGGCCGAGCCACCAGTTCATGGCCGCCAGCGCGGCGGAGTTCCTGCGCACCGACGCCTCGCGCCTCAAGCTGGTGACCTGCCACCTCGGCGGCGGCGCCAGCGTGGCGGCCATCGACGGCGGCGTCTCGGTGGACACCTCGATGGGAATGACGCCGCTCGAGGGGCTGGTGATGGGCACACGCGCCGGCGACCTCGACCCGGCGCTGGCGCTCTTCCTCGGCCGGCAGGGCATGTCGCCGGACGCCATCGACGACCTCTTCAACCGCAAGTCCGGTCTCCTCGGCCTCTCCGGCGTCTCGGCCGACTTCCGCGACATCGAGCAGGCCGCCGCCGGCGGTAACGACCGGGCCAAGCTGAGCATCGAGGCCTTCGTCCACCGCCTCAAGAAGTACATCGGCGCCTATGCCGCGGTGCTCGGCGGCCCGGACGCCATCGTCTTCACCGGCGGCATCGGCGAGAACAGCGCGCGCGTGCGCGAGGCGGTGTGCGGTCACCTGGCCTACATGGGCGTGGTCCTCGACCCGGCCAGGAACGCCGCCGCCAACCCGCGCGCCGAGGGCGGCGTGGTCGACGTGGCCGCGCCGCGCGCGCCGACGCGGGTGCTGGTGGTGGCCACCGACGAGGAGAAGATGATCGCCCGCGAGGTGGTGCGCACCATCGCCGGCCCCACCGCCGCGCGCCGCCACCTGCGCGGCGGCGCCATCCCCATCGGCGTCAGCGTGCGCCACGTGCATCTGTCGCGCGCGCACTGCGACGCGCTCTTCGGCCCCGGGTACGAGCTCACCCCGAAGCGGGCCGTCACCCAGCCAGGCCAGTACGTGACGCGCGAGACGGTCGATCTGGTCGGCCCCAAGGGCGAGATCGAGCGCGTGGCCATCATCAACCCGCTCCGCAAGGAGACGCAGATCGAGGTGGCCAAGACCGACGCCTTCAAGCTCGGCATCGACCCGCCGCTGCGCGAGTCGGGCAAGCTCCAGGGCACGCCGGGCATCACCCTGCGCGGTCCGTCGGGCACGGTGGAGACGGGCTCCGGCGTCATCCTCGCCCACCGCCACGTGCACATGCACCCCGACGACGCCCGGCGCTTCGGGCTCCAGGACAAGTCGCTCATCAAGGTGCGCGTCGGCGGCGATCGCGAGACGGTCTTCGGCGACGTCATCGTGCGCGTCAGCGACCAGTACGCGCTCGACATGCACGTCGACACCGACGAGGCCAATGCCGCCAGCTTGAACAACGACAGCGTGGCCGAGTTCGACGGGCTCCAGTAGGTCTTGACGCGTTTAGGAGGACCCGGAAACCGCACGAATTCCGTGGTTTTGCGCGGCAGGTGGGCGCGCCGCGGGCGAGACCAGGTGCGTCGCCGATGACGCACCGCTCCGGGCTTGCCATGCGGGTGTAGTCGTCTTAACCACACGTCGGCCGCGACGTCGGACCCCACGGTGGGGGTCGGGGCGCGTGCGGCGATGGAGTGCGTCGTGAAGCTTGCTGCTCGTCTCTCTCGTGGTGCCCTCGTCTCGTTGCTGCTGGTCGCCGCGTGCGCCCCGAGCGGCGCGCCTTCCGATGACGCGGAGTCGGTCACCGACGACGCCACCGCCGCCGGCACGCCCAAGCGGGTGGCCAGCAGCGGCGCGCTGACGCTCACCGTCTACGAGAAGGCCGCCTTCGAGACGCGCGATGGCAAGCGCGTGCTGGTGCTCGATGCCACCGCCAGCCGCGATCTCTACGACGTGCACTCCTGGGTGCCCGACGACGCGTTCGGCCGCATCGAGATGGTCACCCTGCGCAAGTTCGAGATCATCCTCGAGACCGGGCACGAGCTGAACACCATCGCCTCGGGCCTGCCGCTGTTCATCGACATCCACACCGTGAAGGGCACGCCCGACCACTACACCGCCAAGCTCGACCTCGGCGTGCGCCTGGCGCGCTTCACTGGCTCCAACGAGGTGTGGCTCGGCGCGCAGGTGCGCCCGGTGTGGGCCAGTGATGGCGTCGACTACCTTCGCTACCGTGGCACCGCGCACACCGACGAGGCAGCCAGCCTGACCGCCTTCGCCAACGACGGCGCGCCCCTCGTCGCAGCGCTGACGCCCATCGACTTCCAGTTCGACTGGAAGTACCCGGAGCTGCAGCTGGCGGCCGATCCCCCGAGCGAGAAGGTCAGCTTCAAGGCCACCTTCGAGGCCGGCGGCACGGCCACCAAGAAGGCGGGCCTCGACCTCTACGCCTCGGGCCTGGCGCTGACCTCGGAGGACCCGTGGGAGGCCTTCCCGACGAAGTGCGACCTCGACGTGTACGCCTGCGTGCAGGCGGGAGAGGCGAACGGCGCCACCGACTTCGGGCATTGCGGCACGTACCGCGAGGTCTCGCGCTGCATGTACACCGACGGCGGCTGCGACCTCTACGATCCGGAGCCGCTCTCGCTGAGCCAGATCGACAGCAGCCCGCTGGCCGCGCCGGCAGCGGCGTGGGACGCGGCCTGCGTCAGCGGCTACTCCTGGTGCAGCATGACCGCGCCGGTGGCCTACGAGGTCCCGCAGTGCATCGACGGCGGCGCCACCATGGCGCAGGTCCTCGAGCAGCTGGCGCTCATCGATCAGAACCACCCCGGCCAGGGCTGGGACGGCGTGGTCCACGACCGCGACGCCCTCGCCACCTCCACCCACTTCGCGGCCTTCTGGTCGCCCGAGGGCCCGGCGCTGCTGCAGGCCATCGACGCCTTTGTCGGCGACGACATCTCCAACGGTGAGCCCGGAACACCGGGCTACGTCCAGGGGGCGGTGCTCAGCGAGCAGATCTCCTGCCACAACTGCACCGAAGCGCACGACCGGACGGTCCTCTACTACCCGAGCGAGGCCAGGGTCATCGTCCTCGACGGCACCCACGGCTACGATTCGTAGAGGCGCCGCCTTTGGGCATGGCTAGGCTGCGCGCCGCCCATGCCCGCGACGCTCGTCGAACGATTGCCCGGGGCCCTGCGCGTCGGCGCCGACGAGGTGCTCGACTACTTCCTCGCCTGGGTCGAGCAGAGCGGCAAGAAGCTCTACCCGGCCCAGGAAGAGGCGCTGCTCGAGCTCTGGGCCGGCAAGAACGTCATCCTCAACACGCCCACCGGCTCGGGCAAGTCGCTGGTCGCCGCGGCCTTGCACTTCAAGGCCATGTCCGAGGGGCGGACCAGCTACTACACCTCGCCGATCAAGGCCCTGGTCAACGAGAAGTTCTTCGATCTCTGCCGCGAGCTCGGCCCGGAGAACGTGGGGATGCTGACCGGTGACGCCACCGTCAACCGCGACGCGCCCATCCTCTGCTGCACGGCCGAGGTGCTGGCCAACATGGCCCTGCGCGAGGGCGCCCAGGCGCCGGTCGACTACGCCATCCTCGACGAGTTCCACTACTACTCCGACCGCGATCGCGGCACCGCCTGGCAGGTGCCGCTGCTCACCCTGCCGAAGACGCGCTTCCTGCTCATGTCTGCCACGCTCGGCCCCACCGAGCGCTTCGAGACGGCGCTCACCGAGCTGACCGGCAACGAGTCGGTGACCGTGCGCTCCAGCGATCGCCCGGTGCCGCTGGACTTCGAGTACCGCGAGACGCCGCTGCACGAGACGGTGCGCGAGCTGGTGGGGCGCAACCTGGCGCCGATCTACATCGTCTGCTTCACCCAGCGCTCCTGCGCCGAGGAGGCGCAGAACCTGATGAGCGTCGACTACGCCACCAAGGAGGAGAAGCGCGCCATCCACGCGGCCCTGCAAGGCACGAAGTTCGACAGCCCCTACGGCAAGGAGGTGCAGCGCTTCGTGCGCCACGGCATCGGCCTGCACCACGCCGGCCTGCTCCCCAAGTACCGGCTCGTCGTCGAGAAGCTCGCCCAGCAGGGGCTGGTGAAGATCATTTGCGGCACCGACACGCTCGGCGTGGGGGTGAACATCCCCATCCGCACCGTGCTCTTCACCAAGCTCTGCAAGTTCGATGGCGAGAAGACGGCCATCCTCAGCGTCCGCGACTTCCAGCAGATCAGCGGGCGCGCCGGGCGCAAGGGCTTCGACACCCGCGGGGCCGTCGTCGCCCAGGCGCCGGAGCACGTCATCGAGAACCTGCGCCTGGACGCCAAGGCCGGCGACGACCCGGCCAAGAAGCGCAAGCTGGTGCGCAAGAAGCCGCCGGATCGCGGCTATGTGCACTGGGACCGCAATACCTTCGAGCGGCTGCGCACCTCGCCGCCCGAGCCGCTGGTGTCGCGCTTCCACGTGACGCACGGGATGCTCCTCAACGTGCTCGGCCGGCCCAGCGGCGGCTGCCGGGCCATGAAGCAGCTGGTGCGCGCCTCGCACGAGGGGCCGGCCAGCAAGCGCCAGCACGGCCGCACCGCCATGGCCATGCTCCGATCGCTGGTCGGCGCGGGCATCGTGGAGCTGGTGCCGCGCAGCGCCGATCACCCCGGCGGGGTGCGCGTCTCCGCCGACCTGCAGCAGGACTTCTCCATCAACAACGCGCTGGCGCTGTACGTCATCGACACCATCCCGGCGCTGCGCCGCGGCGACAACCCGGAGTACGCGCTCGATCTGCTGACCCTGGTGGAGTCGACGCTGGAGAACCCCGACCTGGTGCTGCACAAGCAGCTCGACCGGCTCAAGGGGCTCAAGGTCGCGGAGCTCAAGGCGGCGGGCGTGGAGTACGAGGAGCGCATGGCCGAGCTGGAGAAGCTCGAGTACCCGAAGCCCAACGCCGAGTTCATCTACGTCACCTTCAACGAGTTCGCGAAGAAGCACCCCTGGGTGGGCCAGGACAACATCCGCCCCAAGAGCGTGGCGCGCGAGATGTACGAGGCGTTCATGTCCTTCGCCGAGTACGTCAAGGAGTACGGGCTGGAGCGCGCCGAGGGGCTGCTGCTGCGCTACGTCTCCGACGTCTACAAGGCGCTGGTGCAGAGCGTGCCGGAGCGCGATCGCGACGACGAGGTGGAGGAGATGGTCCTCTACCTGCGTGGCGTGGTGCGCGGCGTCGACTCAAGCCTGCTCGACGAGTGGGAGCGCTTGCGCCATCCGGACGAGGCGCGCGCGGTGGAGAGCGCCGTGGAGGCCGCCGCCGACGAAGCGCCCGACGCGACGCGCGACGTCAAGCGCTTCACCGTGCTGGTCCGCAACGAGGTCTTCCGCCTGCTGCGCGCGCTGGCCCGTCGCGACTGGGAGGCCGCGGCCGAGGTCGTGGCCGGCACCGAGCCGGCCTGGACGCCAGCCTCCCTGGAGGCGGCGATGGCGCCGTGGTTCGCGGAGCACGCGGCGCCCCCGCGCACCGACCCGCCGGCGCGCGCTCCGGTGAACACGCGCATCGAGCGTGGCGAAGCGTCCTGGCGCGTGGTGCAGGTGCTCCTCGACGACGAGGGCGAGACGAGCGGGTCGCTGGAATGCCGCGTCGACCTGGCGCCGTCGCGGCGCGCAGCCGCCGCCGTGCTGGCCCTGGAATCCATCCGCGGCTGAGCGCGCTGGCGCCGGGCGGTGCACGCCGTCCGCGCGGACGGCGACGCCGACCTCCGCCAGCGCGTGCCCTCGGCGACGTCTCAGCGCTGATCGAACGGATCGGGTTTGGGCGGCGTCGACGCCGGGGCTGTGGCCGGCTTCGTCGCGGGCGTGGACGGCGGCTTGGACGCCGGGAGAGGGCCCGCCACCGGAGATGCCGACGACACGATCGCCGACTGCGCGGAGCTCTTGGCGGTGGTCGGCGCCGTCGCCGCTCCGTCTGCTTCGATCGCTGCCGTCGACGCGACGGTGGCGGCAGCGGTCGCGTTCGGCGCGGCGGGCTCCGATGCCGCCACCGGCGGCGGGGTCGGCGCCGTCGGTGCCTCGCTCGCCGCAGCGGCCACCGCGGTCGCATCCGGTGCCCCGTCGGCCTGCTCGGGCACGTCGCCGCGCAGCAAGGCGAACCAGACGCCCGCCGCCACCAGCGCGCCGACGCCGAGCACTGCGAAGAGCAGAGGCGCGCGCGACGAGCGCATGGGGATGACCGGCACCGTCTCGGTGGGCGCCTCGGAGGCCGTCGTCTCCGCGCCCGGTGGCCTGTGCGGTGCTGGCGCCGGCCACGCGCCCGCGGGAGCGGGGGCAGGAGCGGGAGCGGGAGCAGGAGCGGGAGCGGGAGCGGGAGCGGGAGCATGCCTCGCTGCGGCGGCCACGGCCGCGGCGGTGTCGGGCAGCAGCGCCGTGCCCTTGGGGGTGGTGAACGGCGTGGCGGCCGGCGCCGGCGCGGGCGCGGCGGAGTCGAGCATCACCGTGCCGCCGAGGTTCGGCGGGGGCGTGGACGCCGGTCGGATGAGCTCGGTGCCGCGTCCGGTGACCGGTCGCGCCACCAGCCGGGAGATCCGGTCCAGCGTGGCGCGGCTCTGCGGCGGCGCGTACGGGGCCAGCGCGAAGGCCATCTCGGCGATGGACTGATAGCGCGCGTCGGGGTCGCGCATGAAGGACTTGAGCAGCGCGCGCTCCAGCGGCTCGGGGACCTCCGGGCGCAACTGGCGCAGCGGCGTCGGCTGACCGGTGAGGATGGCGGCGTACACCGCGGGCATGCTGCTGCCGGGGTAGGGGTGCCGCGCGCACAGCAACGTGAAGAGGGTGACGCCCAGCGAGTAGACGTCGGCGCGCCGGTCGACGTCGCGCAGCGAGTGCATCTGCTCGGGCGCCATGTAGTGCGACGAGCCCATGGTCACCTGGGTGCGCGTCAGCGGGTCGATGGAGTGGGCGCCGATGACCTTGGAGAGGCCGAAGTCGAGCACCTTGATGATGGTGCCGCCGTCGGGCGCACGGGCCCGGAAGAGGTTGCCGGGCTTGATGTCGCGGTGGATAATCCCCAGCCCGTGCGCCTCGGACAGGGCATGCGCCGCCTGCAGCACCGCATCGACGGCGTCGGGGATGGCCAGCGGCCCTTCCTCGCGGAGGATGTGCATCAGATCCCGGCCCTCGAGGAGCTCGAGGACGATGAACGGCTCGCCGCTGGGCAGCGAGGCCACGTCCATCACCCGGGCCACGTGCTCGCTCTTGATGCGGATCGCGGAGCGCGCCTCGCGCAGGAAGCGCTCCACCGCGTCCGGCAGGGCGGCCATCTGGGGCAGCAGGAACTTCAGCGCCACCTTGTCGTCGAGCGTGAGGTGCCGCGCCTCGACGACGATGCCCATGCCGCCGGCGCCGATGACCCGGTCGAGCCGGTACTTGCCGAGCAGCACCGTCCCGAGGCGAATGTGCGCATGTGCGTCGGCAGGCTGTGGCACGAGCGGGCTGGAGGATCGCGCGCCCCCACCTTGGACACAAGGCGTGTCGGGTGCCGCGGGTGTCACGGACGAGCACGGTGGGCGGGCGAAGTCGGCTCGGCGTCCCGTGGCGCGCGCTTGCGGCATCAGGCGTTGCCGTAGTCCCGGGCCGGCACGGTCCATGTATGGGCACAGACGATGCTCCTGCGCGACGCACAACCGGCACACGCCGGCGTCCGCGGCAGCGACCCCCCGGCGCTCGCCCAGAGCGTCCCGCCGCCGGAGCCCTCTCCGTGGCGAGGCGCCGAGGTCGGCCGCAGGGGGCTCTGGGCCGCGGCCTCCGTGCTGCTGGCGCTGGCGGCGATCTGGCTTCTCTACGTCGTGGTGGCGAACATCGGGCTCGCCACGAGCATGCCGAAGCGCCTGCTCCGCGAGGACCCGGATCTTTTCTTCCTCGAGTACGACACCGCCTGGACGGTGTGGCCCGGCACGGTGCACGTCCGAAACCTGGCCCTGGCTTCCCTCGAAGGCCCGGTCTGGCTGGTGGAGGCCCGCTCTGCGGAGCTGGACATCGACCTGAACGCGCTGCAGCACACGCGCTTGCACGTGACCCGGGCGGTGGGGGAGGGCGTAGTGGTTCGCGTGCGCACCGCGCTGGAGCGCGACGCCTGGGGAGGCCGCCGCGAGCAGGCGATGCCGCCCATCCGCGGATACAGCGACGCGCAGCGCGCCATGCTCCCGGAGCAACAGCAGAGCGACGAGGAGTACGACCGCTGGGTGATCGACATCTCCGGCATCGACGTGCGGCTGGAGCAGCTCTGGCTGCAGGAGTATCTCTACCGCGGCCCGATCCGCGCGCGCGGCGCCTTCTACGTCGCGCCATCGCGAGCCGTGCGTATCGGTCCAGCCAAGGTCGACATCCTCGGCGGAGAGCTGTCGGTCGCCGGTCGCCAGGTGGCGAGCACCGTGCGCGGCGATGTCGACGTCGAGCTCTCCACCTTCGATCCGCGGGACGTCGGGCGCGAAGTGCTGGGCCACCTCAGCGGCCGGCTGCGCAACACCGCCGAGCTGCCCTCCATGGACTGGACCGACTTCTACCTGGGCGACGGCTCGGCGAAGCTCGTCGACGGTAGCGGGGACCTGGACTGGGACGTCTCGCTGGCGCGCGGCGTGGTGCTCGCCGGCAGCTGGATGCGCACCCGCACCGGGCGCCTCGATGTGCGCTTGCCGGGGATGACCATCGTCGGCGCCGCCGACGCCACCATCAACGCACCCGAGGACGGGCAGCTCCACCTGGTGGCCAACGCGCCGCTCACCCAGCTCTTCCGGAACGGGGCCAAGGTCGCGCCGCCCACCGTCGATGGCGGTCGGCTATCGATGCTCGTGCCCGGCGACCTGGCGGGCCCGATGGGCGACATCCACACCGACCTGCGCGTCGCGCGCGCCGTCATCCCCGACCTCAGCTGGGTCCACGATCCGAAGGCGCCGTCGGAGGGGGCCGAGGGCGGCCCGCGGATGATCGGTGGTCGCGCCGTGCTCAGCGGCGGCATGGCCTTCGGGCCGGACGGCAAGGCGAGCGGAAATACGCAGGTGCGCCTGGAGCGCGCGCGGGTCATGTGGGCGGGTGTCGAGCTGCGGGGCTGGAGCGACGGCGTGGTCACGGCGCGCGAGGTCGACGTGCCCAACGGGCGACTGGTGATGAGCACGCACGTGGAGATGCGCGACACGTCCATCCACGACAGCGACGACGTGTGGCCGGGCTGGTGGTCCTCGAACGACATCGATCTGGAGCTGGAGATGAACCCGCTCTCGCTGCACATGCCCTTCCGCTCCAAGGCGCGCGACGCGCGGCCAGTGCTGGAGATCCTCAACGCCAAGGGATCGCTGCCGGGCTGGATCAAGGGGCTGGTGGCGACGCACGGCGTCAGCGCGCAGGGCGACCTGCGGGTGACCGAGAACGCCTTCGACTTCAGCCTGATGCGCGCCAGCGGCGGCCCGGTGGCCGCTGCCGGGCGGATGCACATTGCCAACGGCAAGAAGGCGACCGGGGCCTTCCTGGTCCGAGGCGGCTTCCTCTCGCTCGGTGTGGAGCTCAAGCCGGATGGCAACGCCCTGCGCCCGCTGGTCGGTCAGGACTGGCTCGACGAGAAGCTCGGCGTGCGGCGCGTCCCCCCGCGCGAGTAGGCCGGCAGCCCGCAGCTCGAGCGGCTGCCCCGGTGCGCTGCCGGTCTGGCGCTGCGCCCGGTGGCGGGCTGGTCAGGCGGCTTGCCCGAGGCGCGCCGAGATGGGGTTGCGCAGGATGTCCGCGACCGACTCCGCGTCGGCCACCTTGGAGAGCACCGGCAACAGGCCGCGCTCGTGCACTTCTCCGAAGGCGCCGCTCGGTGCGAAGGCGCGGGCCCGCGGCCCGTCGAGGACCAGGAAAACGTCGGAGATGCCGCCCTGGAGCGGCGCATCGATGACGTCCACGATCCGCGACCGGTCGAGGTGCAGCTCCTCGTGGCCGCGCTGGATGAGGACGCGGCGATCGGTGATCAGGTACCGCGTCTGCGCCTCCAGGCGCGCCGGGCGCACCACCGAGGCGTAGACGATGGCCACCGCGCCCGCGGCCAGGAGGACCACCGTCAGCGACACCGATGCCACCAGGGCCACGAACGAGACCGACTCCGGCGCCAGCCCTGCCCCGATGACCTTGCGCAAGCCGCGCACCGAGTGCAGCGAGGTGAGCACCGCCACGGCGCTCAGCGCCAGGCCGACGCCGGCCGAGGCCACCGCGCGCCAGCCCGGCACCCAGCGCCGCCAGCGTGCGATGGGGTGCGCCGACCAGATGACGCGCTCGCCGTCGTCGAGTCGCTGCGACAGCAGCCGGTGACCGACGCCCGCCGGGCCGGAGGGGGTGACCCCGCGGATGATGGCCCACACCCGGTCGGGCGCGATGAGGCCGGTGAGGGTGATGGAGAGGCGGCGGCGCAGCGCGCCGGTGGGCACGGCGCGCACCAGCTCCAGGTCCCCGATGCCCGGCAGCGTCGGGTGCCAGTGAATGCGCGCGAAGCTGATCGCCTTGCGATCCATGGAGCGGCGCAGCTTCCCGCGCCGCACGACGATGTGCCGGTCGGTGAGCACGAACTCCAGCCCGCTTCGCCACCAGCGCGGGCCGTACCCCAGCGCCACCGCCAGCGTCGCCATCCAGGCGGCGAAGAGTAGGAGGCTGGCCGGATGCGAGCGCAGCGCGGTGGCCACCACGATGGCCGAGGCAGTGGAGATGGCCGAGGCCACGCCGCACACGGCCGCAGCCCCTCGGTACACCGTGGGAACGACGACCACCTTGGGGCGGCCCGTCCACAGCACCGGATCTCCGAAAAGCGAGTCTCGCGTCACTCCAGCTCCTGCCGCGCGGCCAGCACGATGGCCAGCCTGCTTAAGGTGAAGCCTGGCCACGTCCAGGTAAAGGTCCATTTGCCGTTTCCAGCCCAGAGGAACGGCTCAGTGCGGCGGCGGAAGCTTGCCCGCGGGGCGCGCCG
This sequence comes from Polyangiaceae bacterium, assembly GCA_037720395.1. Lineage (GTDB taxonomy): Bacteria > Myxococcota_A > Polyangia > Polyangiales > Polyangiaceae > JBBJMR01. Next base: position 6,168 of record JBBJMR010000103.1, on the reverse strand, counting down.
GGCCGGGTCTCGGCGCGGGGCCCGGTCGCGGGGGCGCGGCGGGCGGGGAGGGATCCGGCTTCACCGGCCGCACGCCGCTGCGCCGCAGGAACAGCTCGCGCTCCTGTTCGCACTGCTTCAGCCGGGTACGCGCCACGCCGAGCCAGAGATCGTTCGCCGGCGCGCGCGCCACGAACTCGCCCAACGCCTCCACCGCCCGCCCGTAGGCTTCGGCCCGCGCCGCGCCCAGCTCCGCGTGGCGGGCCGTCTCCCAGAAGCCGAGCCCGCGCGCGTAGATCTCGTCGTGCTCGGGCACGAAGCGCCAGGCGGCCATCGCTCCGAAGACCAGCGCGTCGCGCCGGTCGTAGGTGCGCGCCATGCGAATGGAGTCGAGCGCCAGGTCGAGGTCGCCGGAGCGATCGGCGGCCAGCGCCATGCTCCAGCGGATGGTGACGCCGAAGGTGGCCATCTCCATCTGCGTCGTCAGGTACGACAGCGCGCTCTGGTAGCTCTGCATGGCGGCGCTGAGGTTGCCGAGGCCCATCAGCCCCTCGCCGCGATTGGCGAAGATGGTGGAGCGCGCGCTCTCGTCCGGCTCCAGCTCGAGCGCGTCGTCCCAGGCTCGCACTTCCTCGCCGTACCGCCCGAGCTGCGTGTAGGCGTCGGCCAGCGACATCAGCGCGGCGACCCGCATCGGCGCCGGCGGATCGTCACGCAGCACGCCCTCGAGGACGCGGATGGCGGCGGCGTGCTCGCCGAGTTGATGCAGCACCCAGCCGTAGCGCTGACGCAGCCCGGAGTCGGCGGACGTGGGTGCGCCGGCCTCCTCCAGCATGCGCTTCGCCTCCTTGAGGTACAGCTGCTTGAGCGGCGCGCCCTCGCCGCCCAGGGTGCGCCGCGCCACCAGCTTGGCTCGCAGCGCGTCGAGCCTGGCGCTCACGTCGGCGCGCGTCGCAGCGGCCGGGTCACGCGCGCGCGACCACACCGTGGCTGCGCCGCCGCCGGACCTCCGGCGGCTGTCGCGGCCAGGAAGACCAGCGCTGCCCCGGCGAGGTGCGGCGCGCGCCTCACCGCCGTGGCCCCTTCGCCGGTCCCGCCGCCGGGCGCGACGGCGTGCTCACCGCGCCGCGCCCGCGGCGGAGCGCGTCGAGGCGCGCGCGCCGCGGCGCCGTTCCTTCCTGGCCCGCCGGCGTCGCCAGGAACGCCGTCCATCCCTTGATGGCGCCGGCCTCGTCGCCGGCGGCCTCGCGGGACAGGGCCTCGAGCGCCAGGGCGTCGTCACTTGCGGCGAGATAGGCCTTGCTGGTGAGGCGCGCACCGATCTGCGCGGCGGCCACCAACGCGGCGTCGGCCTGCAGCCGGTCGCCGCTGCGATCGAGCGCCAGCGCCAGCGACAGCGCCACATCGCCAGCCAGGGCGGTCATGGGCGCTGGCGCGCCTCGCGCAGCCACGCCGCCGCCTCGTCGGCGCGCGCCGCGGGAGCTTCGGCGCTGGCCGGCGCGGCCATGGCGACGTGCGCCGCCTCCAGCAGCGCACCGACCTTGCGCTCGGTGGTGGAGAGGAGATCGAGGCGGGGCACCAGCGCGCGGTACGAATGCAGCGCCTCGTCCAGCTTGCCCGTGGCGCGCAGGGTGCGGGCCAGGTCGTAGAGCGCGTTCGGTTCCTCCACGCTGCGCGCGTCGCGCGCGCGGGCGGTGGCGAAGCTCTTCGCTGCCTCCTCGGCATCACCGAGCGCCAGCGCCGCGCGCGCCACCACCACCGCCGGCGCCGCGCGCCCGCCCACCACCGCGTCGGCCTCCAGGGCGGTGGCCTTGGCCTGCTCGGGCGCGCTCGCCAGCTGCGCCTGCGCGCGCGCCAACAGGTCGCAGTACTTGGCCAGGCTGGGCGCGCGCGCGACCTCCCACACGGTGACCTTGCGCGCCGCGCGCCGGAAGGGCGCCGCGCGCTCGCGCGGTCGCCCGGCGCCGCCGCGGCCGCGGTGAGATCCGCGCGCCCTCGGCGCGAGGAGCAGGGCCAGGTCGCGGCGACGGTCAGCGAAACCACCGGGCGCAGTCTAACAAGCGGGGGCCAGCGCGCCCGCGCGCGCCGCCGTGATACCCTGGCGGGGTCGTGCGTTCGTGGGCCTTGCTCCTGGCGGTTTGCGGTGGCGCGAGCGCCGGTTGCTCCTCGTCGACCTCGACGATCTCCAGGGGGCACCTCGGCCACGGGCGTCGCGGCGAGCTCCTCGGGGGCGCCGGCGGCGGCGGCTCGAGCAGCACCGCTTCCGGCGCCGGCGGCGGTGCCAGCGTCGGCACGGGTGGCGCCGGCGCCGGCAGTGGCGCCGCGGGCGGCACGGGTGCATCGGGCGGTGGGCCGCCGCTGGTGCACGCCAGCGACTGGACCAGCGGCTTCACCGCCGTCTACCGCTTCGAGAAGGCGCCGCCGCAGCTCGGCTGGGACAGCTCGCCGGCCCAGAATCACCTCATGGAGATCAACGGCCCGCAGCTCGGGGTGGAGCACATGGAGGGCAATGCCGGCTTCCTCGCCGGCCCGCCTGACGAGCGCGGCACCGGCCCCTCCCTGATCTCCGAGGCGCCCGCCTTCTTCACCGCGCCGGGCACGGATCTCACCGTGGGCGTCTGGGTGCGCGCCGAGCCAGGCCCCTTCGCCGATTTCGCGATGGACATCGTGGCCAAGGCGGGGACCGCCGGCTTCGCCATGTCGCGCAACGCGAACGGCACCCTGGGCTGTCACTCTTCGCCGGGTGATTTCGGATGGTCGTCGGTGAGCACCGCCGCGCCCGCGGTTCCCTTCGGGTCGTGGGTGCACATCGCCTGCCGCTACGACTCGCAGGAGGCGCTGCGCAGCGCCTTCGTCGACGGGGCCATGCTGGCCGTCGACGACTTCGCCGGCTTCACGGTGGGCAACTACCCGTTCGGGGCACCGTCGAACGAGCCGATGTACGGTCTCACCGGGTCCCTCGACGAGGCCTTCCTGGTGCACGCCGCCCTCGCGGACGCCAGCATCCGCCGCATCCGGGCCTGCGGCATCGACGGCAGCCTTTGCACCTGCGCGCCCGACGCCCCGCCGGATTACCTCGACTGCGGTCGCTCCGAACCGGACTGCGTCGCCCTGCCGCCCTGCAACGGCCCGCTGCTCTGAGCGAACGCGAGGGTCAGGCGAAGGCGTCGCGGAGCACGATGGTCTCGTCGCGTCGCGGCCCGACGGAGACGATGTACGCCGGCACGCCCGCCGCTTCCTCCACCAGCCTGACGTAGGCGCGCGCCGCCTCCGGCAGGTCGTCGAGCGAGCGCGCCGCGCCGAGCGTCTCGGACCAGCCGGGCACGGTGCGGTACACCGGCTTGGCGGTGGCCAGCTCGTCGACGGGCAGCTGCTCGGTGCGTCCGGCGCTGGTCTCGTAGGCCACGCACACCGACAGCTCGCGCATGCCGGTGAGCACGTCGAGCTTGGTCAGCGCCAGCGCGTCGAGGCCGTTGACGCGCACCGCGTAGCGCAGCCCGGGCAGGTCGAGCCACCCGCAGCGCCGCGGGCGCCCGGTGACCGAGCCGAACTCGCCGCCGGCGGTGCGCAGGCGCTCGCCATGCTCGTCGAAGAGCTCGGTGGGGAAGGGGCCCTCGCCGACGCGCGTGGTGTAGCCCTTGGTGATGCCCACCACCCGGTCGATGCGCGTCGGCCCGATGCCCACGCCGGCCGAGGCGCCGCCGGCCACCGCCGACGACGAGGTGACGAACGGATAGGTGCCGTGATCGATGTCGAGCAGCGTGCCCTGCGCGCCCTCGAGCATCACCTTCTTGCCGGAGCGCACCGCCTCGTCGACGATCGACGAGGTGTCGGCGAGCAGGGGGACGATGCGGCGCGCCAGCGGGGTCACCTCCTCCATGATCACGCCCGCCTCGGGCACGGCGCCGCCGAGAGCGCGGATGATCGGTGCCCAGCCCTCGATGGCCCGCTCGACGAGCGCCTGGCAGCGGGCGAGGTCGCGCAGGTCGCCGGCGCGCACGCCGCGCCGCGCCACCTTGTCCTCGTAGCAGGGCCCGATGCCGCGCTTGGTGGTGCCGATCTTCTTGGAGTCGCCCGCCGATGTCTCGCGCAGCCCATCGACGAGCACGTGGTACGGCAAGATGAGGTGGGAGCGGTCGGAGACGACGAGGCGCTTCTCCACCGAGTGCCCGCGCGCCTGCAGGGCGTCGATCTCGCCGACGAGGACGGCAAGATCGACGACCATGCCCTGGGCCATCACGCACAGCGCCTGCGGGCGCAGGATGCCGCTGGGGATGAGACGGACGATGAGCTTTTCCTCGCCGACGACCAGGGTGTGACCGGCGTTGGGGCCGCCCGCGTAGCGGACGACCAGGTCGGCGGCCTCTGTATAGAGGTCGACGACCTTGCCTTTCCCTTCGTCGCCCCACTGGGCGCCGACGATGACCACTGCAGGCATGATTCAGTTGCTCTCCATCGAGTCCAACAGCGTCTTGATAGCGTCCTTGTACTCGGTTTGCAGCGCCGACACCTGGTTGTCCATGGCCTCGGAGAGCGCCTTGGCCTGGCCGGAGGCGGCGTCGACGTCGGCCTTGGCCTTGTTCATGGCGGCCACTCGGTCTTGCGATGCCTTCTTCTCGGCCGGAGTGCGCTTGGGGTCCTTGGCGAACTCCTCCTCGGTCTTGATCTCGCGGTCGGCGGTGGCCTTGATGGTCTCGGCCTCCTCGGCCATCCGGCGGATCTTCAGCTTGAGCTCCACGATCTGCACGTTGGTGACGTAGCTGGCGTAGGCCACGTCGTCGGCCTGCTTCTCCAGCGTGGCGGCGTCCTCCTTGCCGATCGCCTCGCGATTGCGCTCGATGATGCGGTGCCCCTCGTTGCCGGCGCGCAGGCGCTTCTCCAGCTGCTTGTCGACGCTCTCCTTCAGCGAAGCACTGACCGCCCCTCCCACGTCGACGTCGCAGTTCTTCTGCTTGGCGGCGTAGTTCGCGGAGCCGGCGACCTTGCGGGTGATCTCGTCCTTTTCGCGGTCGAAGAAGGCCTGCGTCTCCTTCACCTCGCGCAGCGTCTCCACATAGGCGTGGCTGCGGCCGGACTCGTCGGCCTTGGTGAGGACCTCTTTGGCGTACGGCTTGCCGGGCCCCTTCAGGGCGCGCGGGTAGCCACCGAAGCCGGCGATGGTCTGCTTCACGTCGGCCTGCTGCGTGCTGAAGTCGGTGTTGGCGGCGTTGAGCTCGGTGGCGTAGCCCTCTGCGTAGCCGCCGAGGGCCGCGGAGGAGGCGATCTCCGGCTCGGGCTTCGGCGTGCTGCAGCCGATGGCCGGTGCTAGGAGGAGCGAGAACAGCAGGGCGATGCGTGCTTTGTTCGTCGGGGTAGGGAGCATACGGGCGCGAGGGTCGCGTGGCCGGAGACGCTCCGTCAAGGCTGCCCCCGCCGCACCACCTCGAGCACCCTTCGTGCCACCTCGCGCGGCTCGCCGCCGTCGACGCGGGTAGCCACCGATTTTGCTGCGGCTTGCGCCGCTGCCAGCGGCTGCGACGGCGTGGCATCGACGCCGACGACCGCGCAGCCGGTGGTGTCGGTGCGCACGATGTGGGTGAAGCCCCAGGCACGCGCGTACCCGGTGATGTCATCGCTGGCGGAGTGGACGGCGACCTGCAGGCCACCCTCACGCAGCGCCGAGGCCAGCGTCGCAGCCGCGTCTCCGGCGACGAGCACCCGGCGCGGCGGCGCGTCCACCATGCCGGCAGCGCTGCGTGCCCAGGCGACGGCGTCGAGCTGCAGCGCGAAGCCGATGGCAGGCATGGGCAGGCCGAAGCGCTCCAGCAGACCGTCGTAGCGACCGCCGGATCCGATGGGCTCGCCGGGCCCGTCGGCCAGGAGCTGGAAGACGACGCCGGTGTAGTAGGCGAGACCGCGCACCTCACCGAGATCGAGGTGCAGCACGTCGCCGAGATCGGCGCCTCGCATATCGAGAGCCGCGCGCCACAGCGCCTCCAGCTCGCGACCGGCGCCTTCGGCGCGCGAACCCGCGAGCAGCGCGCGCGCGCGACCGAAGAGCGCCGTGACCTGTTCGTCACTTCCACCGGCGGCGAGCTGCGGAAGCTCGCGCAGTGCCCGCGCGTCGCCGGCGGCGATGCTGGTGCCGGCGCCGCGTAGCAATGCCTCGAGCTGCGCGGAGTCCTTGCGCGCCAGCGCCTCGGAGAGCGC
>JBBJMR010000102.1:0-26457 GCA_037720395.1 Polyangiaceae bacterium | reverse complement strand
GCGATCGCACCCCTCCGCGCTGACGGGAACGTGGGGTCCGTGCATCGGTTACGATGTAACTGTCGCTCAGCGCGCCTCCCACACCAGTGGGTACCGGAGCACGGTGGCGTACCTCGAGAGCCAGGCGAGATCCTTGATCCTCGGCGGCCATGGGTCGCCTGCAGCGAGCGGCCGCGGTTCCTCCTGGTTTCTCTGCACCGTCGATCCGGTGGAGCCTGTTGAGCCGGGCGGTCGACGTTTCACGCGGGCCGAGCAGAAGCGAGCCGTGTCCACGACGGGGGCCCACAGGCCGCGCGACGCCCCGATCAGGGCAGGTTCTCGTCCTCGACGTGGCAGACTCGGAACGCGCCTTTGATCGAGAACGCGATCTCGTCCTTCGCGACCATCGCCTGGTAGGTGCCCTCGATGGTCTCACCGACCTGACCGACGGAGCTCAGCGTGAGCGCGACCGAGCCGGCCGGCAGCTCCGGGAAGAGGTTCTTCGCCTGGTCGGTGTAGAGCGCCTGGCCGCCGTAGGCACCGGGACCGTCGACCTGCGCAGAGAGGCGCAGGCCCTCGCTGTCCGGCGTCGCGTTCGCGCATCCGACGAGATGGAGGCTCGACACAGCCTGCGCCGGGCCGCCGCTGACGTAGTAACCGGCCGGCACCGATGAGAACTGTGCGCTCCAATCGTCGCCGCACACGGAGCCGAGCGTGCTCGTCGGTCCGGCGTCGATGGTCACCTCGACGAAAGCGCCGGCGCAGGCGGCCGGCGTTCCGCCGGCGCCGGTCGTGGACGAGGTGCCGACCCCGCCGAATCCCGAGCCCGTCGACGCGGCGCTCGCGCCGCCTTCTCCGCTCGAGGCGTCGCCCGACGCGGCCGATGCGCCGCTCCCGGCCGCCTCGTCACCGGACTGCGCGCCCGGCGCGGAGACGTCGCCGCCGCACGCAGCAAGGAGGAAGGAGAAGACCGCGGCCGTCGCAAGTCCGCCGAGCTCGACCGTCAAAGGGCACCTCCAGGTGAGCAAGTCCGCGCAGCCTATCCGTTCGACCGGGATCGGCGCCACGCCTCGCTCCGAGCTTGCCTCCGGCACTGCGGCCGGTCCTATCGCGGCGTCAGCCTCAGCCGGGGTCTACCCCGCGTGCGGCCGGCGCGGCCGGCAGCGTGAAGTGGAACGCGCTGCCCTTGCCCGGTTCGCTCTCCGCCCAGATCCTCCCGCCGTGCGCCTCGACCACGCATCGGGCGATGTAGAGCCCGAGCCCCAGCCCGCGGCGGTCCGAGGGCTTCCCCTGCGAAAAGCGCTCGAAGATGGTGCCGATCTGCTCCGGGGCGATCCCGCACCCCGTATCGCGGACGGTGAACTGTACCCCACCCTCGGCAGGCTCCAGACGCAGGGTGACGTGGCCGCCCTGCTCGGTGAACTTCATCGCGTTGCCGACGAGGTTGGTGAGGACCTGCAGGATCCGATCGTGATCGAAGAACGCGCCGACGGGGTGCTCCGGTCGCTCGGCGCTCATCGCTACCTTGTGCTCGGCGGCGGCCAGCTGAAACCCGTCCATCGTCTCGGCGAGCAATCGCGTGGCGTCCTGTTGCTCGGGGCTCACCCCGAGCTTGCCGGACTCCATGCTCACCACATCGAGGAGATCTCCGACGAGTCGGTTCATCCGGGCGGTGAAGCGCTGAATGCGCTCCGCCGTTGCGTGTATCCGATCGCCGGCGGCCCCCTCGGCGCGCACCTTGATCAGCTGCGCGGCGCTCAGGGCCAGGCCGCTCAGTAGCCCTCGGACGTCGTGGCTCACGATGGCCAGAAATTCATCGCGGGAGGAGACCGCGTGGTCGGAGCGAGCGCGTTCCTGGAGCAAGCCGTCATCGGTCTCCTCCCGCTCGAGGGCGAGGAGCGCCACCAGCGCCGCGTGGTGTTCGCGACGCTCCGCCTCGAGCTTCGCATCCGCGGTCCTCCGCGCGTCGGTAAGCGCCTCGTCCTCCTCGAGCCTCGCCGCTACGACACGCTCGCTGTCATATGCACCGTGACTACCATGCCGCGCCAGGACATCTGCCGCGTGGCGCGCGTCGACCACCAGACTGTCGGCCCGCTGGCGTGCCAGCTCCAGGATCCGGTCTGCGTCCTGCTCGACGGCCGCCCCACCCTCGTCGAAATGCTCGTCCGCCCTGTCGCGCTCCGCGCGCAAGCTTTCGTCGGTGCGTGTGCGCTCTGTGTGCGGGGTCTCACTGTCGGAATGCATCCGCCACCCTTGCTTTTCGTTCCGCGGCATCAGCAGACTTTCACTTCCGCGCCAACCAGGAGGAGAGGATCGTATGGCCGGGTCGAATGGCTTCCCCGTTCGGATCCAGGGAACGTGTCGGGTCAGGGCGCTATCAACGGCCCGAGTGCCAACGGGAAGGCAGCGGCGAGGATGGGAAGCGCGGTGTGGCTGGGCTCCCCGGGGGCTGGCATGGCGCCAGGACCCGCTGGCGTCGCGCATCGTCCGGGTGAAGCGTCGCCGAGGTTCGCCACGCCACCACGTTGAGCTCGGCGCGGTGCGCCGAGAGGCGGACCACGCGGAACCGACCCGGGAGCAAGTCGAGCATGGCGGTCTCGAACTCGGCGCCGATCCTCGGCTCGCCGCCGAGGCTGGTGAGCTCGTCGAAGGTGACTTGGATCATCGCGCTGACCTCCGAGGTGAGTGGCCGAGCAGCGGCGCACGGATGGCAACTGCAGCCTAGCGGTTCGCCGGGCGATCGAACATCCGGGCGACTGGGTAAACGACACCGATCGGGTCGATCCGTATTGGACAAACCCGAGGCCGGACCGTGGTGGTGCGGGCCTCGGCATGGGCTACAGAGGGCAGGCCGCCTGCCGCCGGTGCCCGACGGTGCTCCTGGACGACCACGCTCCGTTCCGGGCGGGCGTGCGGGCGCTGCTTCAGGCCACATCGGATCTGGGCGTTGTCGTGGACCCGGCTGGAGCCCCCTGCAGGAGGTGCACCGAAAGGCCGCCTGCGATCGGGCCCTCTAGCCACAGCGTGGCGGGTCCCCGCGATGCCGCCAATAGCTCCAGGGTGTGGCGCCAGTCGAGCTCGGGAAGGCCGGAGAGCTCCACCTCGCTGGCCTGGGCCAGGTGCGCCATTGGCGCTCTGTCGAGTCATGTGGAGGCTCTCATGACGAACCCCGCGACGATCTACGAGGAATGGTTCGTGCCCGCCGTCTTCGCGCCGCTGGCGTGGGAGGGCGGCTCCTGCCGCGCGTAGAAGGTCTCAAGTCCTTCGCGGCAGACGGGCGGGTCGCGCATCCGCGCACCGCGCGCGCAATCCTCCGCCCCTGTACGATTTGTGTGCGACGGCTGCGGCGAGACCGGGTCCTTCACAGCAACGACCCGAAACGCGCACCGCGGTGCGAACGCCTCTGGAGAGCACCATGCACCGAGATCACTTCGCCGGCTTCGCGCTGGCCGTCTGCACCCTGGCTTTCGTCTCGACCGGCTGCGGCGACGACGAGAGCACCGATGGCGCTGGCACCGCCGCGGGCAAGCTCGCGTTCGACGGCGAGACCGAGCTCTTCCCGGGCTTCGAATACGCGACCGGCCTGCAGCCTGCGGGCTCACCGGTGCAGGCTTCGTTCACGCTGACCGCCTCCGGCGTGGCCACCGTGCACGCCGAAGCGGTTGCCAGCGGCTCCTCCAACGCGCCGACGCTGACCGGCCTGCCGGGCACCGGCAAGCTCGGCCTGGAGGGCGCCTTCGCCATGATCGGGCAGCTGAAGATCGATGTCTCGGGCGTGCCCGGTTACGATGGCGCCATCCCCGGCATCGAGGACATCTCCATCCCGGTGAGTCAGCTCGCGGCGTTCGACCCCTTCCTGCTCCAGGCGCCGGCGGACGCCGAAGCGCCCATCCCTGCCACCGACCTGCCGGGTATCCCCCTGCCTGGCGGCATCCCCGGTCAGCTGGTGCTGGCGGTGGCGGAGGGCAGCGTCGTGCAGGCGTCGTTCGCCGGCAGCTGCGCCGGCATAGGCGACGGCGAGGCGGTCTACGCGGGCGCACTGTCCCGCGGCGGCAGCCTGGTCATCGCGCCACGTGTGGAGATCGAGGTGCCGGTGGTGGGGACGCAGACGTTCGACATCCCGTCGTTCACCGTGGATCTGGCCGGCGCGCTGGGCACCAGCGACGTGGTGATGACGGCGAAGGTGAAGGGTTACAGCTCGAAGCCGGCGGGCGACAGCGTCGACGGCAGCTGCGACGCGGGTGCGGCCGCCGGGACGGGCGGGGACGGGGCTTCCGGAAGCGGCGGATCCGGAGGCGGCGGTGGATCCGGAAGCGGGGCGCACCCAGCGCCGCATCTTCGTCGAGCTCCCAGAGCAGCGCATCCTCGTCGGGCGGCCCCCTGGTGTGCGAGGAAGTAGAGCCTTCGTGCACCGACTCGACGCCGGGCAACTGCATCTGCGTCGGTTGCAACGATGACGGCATGTGCGCCGCGGCGAGCGACGACTGCGTCTGCCCCGACTGCGCGACGGATAGGTTTTGCAGCGGCAACCGCGGCTGCGACGACGACGGCGTGTGCGAGCCCTACATCGAGGGCTGCGGCTGCAGCGATTGCACCAGCCACCCGGAATGCTGAGCCTGGTGGGCGCCGGGGGATCTGGGCCACCGAGGCGTCTTCCTTGGCCGCGACGACCACGATGCGGCCCTTGCGGGTGTACGGATGCTCGGATTGACCTCAGCCTGCTCCGGGTGCTGGCTGGCGACCTGTAGTGCTAGGGTTGGCGCCATGCGCTGCTTGCTCTTCCTCGCGCTCGCCGGCTCTGCGCTCCCCCTCTCCGCCTGCAGCGAAGACTCGGCCGGCTCCGGCAGCGGCGGCGCCGCCAGCGCTCCGGAGCAGCGGCCCGGGCGCCAGCGGCGTCGGCGCCAGCGGGCCTGGCGGAGCTGGCTCCGGCGGCAGCACCACCGGTAGCGGCGGCGGCGGCGGCGGGAGCGGGGGCGCCGGCGTGGGGGGCCACAGCGGTGAGTGCGGGCCCGATCCGGGCGTGCCGCAAGAGGTGCTGCCGGACACCACCGATCCCGAGGCCGGCGACTTCACCATGGATGAGGCGCTGGTCGGCATGCCCGAAGGGCCCGGGCCGCTGCGCGCGACATTCGTCCTTCAGTTCGGCAACATCGTGTGCGAGCTGCTTCCGGACGTGGCCCCCATCGGGGTCGCCAACTTCGTGGGTCTGGGGCGCGGCGCGCGCCCCTGGAGGGACCCGGCCACCAAGCAATGGGTGAAGCGGCCCTTCTACGACGGCCTCGTCTTCCATCGCATCATCGACGACTTCATGGCCCAAGGCGGCGACCCGCTGGGCACGGGCGCCGGAGGGCCCGGGTACAAGCTGACCAACGCCTCCTCCGACATCGGCGCCGAGGTCTCGGTGCCCGGCACGCTGGCTTACGCCAACTCGGGAAGCCCTGGCAGCAGCGGCAGCCAGTTCTACATCACCGAGGTGGCCACGCCTTGGCTCGATGGCGACTACATCATCTTCGGCCATTGCACGCCGCTGGCGGTCATCGATGGCCTGACCTCGGTGCCCGTCGAGGCGGATGGCGAGACGCCGGTCGACCCCCCGGTGATCCAGTACGTCACCTTCACTCGCTGCGCGCCCGACGCGCAGTAGCGACTCTCTCCTCGCAGAACGCCCAGGCCGCCACCGCGCGGAGGCGCGCCTTTTGCTGCCCCCTGCACCCAGATTCACCCTGCGGTTGGACTTTCTCCGTCGGCAGCACGATGGACACGCGCCGCGCGCTCCACCAGCGCGCGCAGGTCGGCCACGTTGAACGGCTTGCCGAACCGCTCGTTCGGGATCTGGTCGAGAAACGCGTTCGCGTCGCTGGTGAAGGCCCCACCCGTGATGAAGACGACCCGCTCCACCAGCGTCGGCCGTATCCGCGAGAGCTCGTGATAGAAATCGATCCCGGTCAATCCCGGGATCATCAGGTCGCACAGGATCACGTCGAAGACCTTGCCGCCGCGGATGATGTCCAGCGCGGCGTCGACGCTGGTGACGACATGGACCAGGTGATCGCGCAGCACCCTGCTCACCGCCTGACCGATGGCGGGCTCGTCGTCGACGACGAGGACGGCCGCCCGATGGCCGGGCGCCGCGCTGCCAGCCTCGGAGAGCTCCTGCGGCGGGAGGGCCGTCACGCCTCCCGGAGCCGGAGGCAGACTCACGCGGAATGTCGCACCCTGGCCGAGCTCGCTGTGGACGGTGATCGTGCCGCCCATGGCGCTGAGGAGGTTGTGGCAGATGGACAGCCCCAGACCGGTACCCACGCCCAACGGCTTCGTCGTGAAGAAGGGATCGAACAGTCGGGCGAGGACTTCGGGGGAGATGCCAGGACCGTTGTCCGAGACCTCGACCACTGCGTTGCCATCGTCGCCGGTGCGGGTGGCGACCCGGATCTGGTTGTTCGACGTGTCGCCCGCGGGGAAGGCTTGGGCGGCATTGACGAGGAGATTGATGAAGACCTGACCCAGCCTGGCATCGTCGACCACGACCAGTGGCGTCGCTCCGTAGTCCTTCAGCAGACGCGCCTGGTGTCGGATCTCGTTGAACGCCATGTTGATGGACATCTCCAGGATCGGACGCAGTTCGAGCACGCTGCGACGGTCTTCCTCCACCCGAGAGAAGGTCTTCAAGCCCCGCACGATCTTGCGGACCCGATCCGCCCCTTCTCTGGCCTCGACCGCCATGTCCTCGAGGTTGCGCATCCGCTCCGAGGTAGACTCCCCGGCCAGCGCCCGGACCTCTTCGATGACCATGTCGAGGTTGGCCATGATGTAGCTGAGAGGGTTGTTGATCTCGTGCGCAACGCCCGCCGCCAGGGTGCCGATGGAGACCATCCGCTCGCTGATGATCAGCTGCTTCTGCGCCGCCTCGCGGATCCGACTGGCCTCGCGCTCCGACTTCGCGTCGCGGAACACGAGGACCGCGCCGGAGATCACTCCACCGGCGTCGCGGATCGGCGAGCAACTGTCGGCGACTGGCACCGACGTCCCATCCCTGCGGAGGAGGACGGTGCGGGTGCCCAGCCCCACGTCGGGGCCGCCCCGGAGGGCCCGCTCGACGGGGCTGGGGAGGCCGGCGCGGGTGTCGTCATCGACGATGTCGAAGACCGTGACGGAGGCCTGGCCTCGCGCCTCGTCCTCTCGCCAGCCGGCGAGGCGCTCGGCGGCAGGATTCATCCCGACGATCAGGCCGCCAGCATCGGTGGTGATCACGCCGTCGCCGATGCTGTTCAACGTCATTGCCAGGTTCTCCGTCAGCTCGCGAAGGGCGATTTCGGCGAGCCGTCGGTTGGTTATGTCGTGCGCGGCAGCATAGACGAGCTTTCGCTCCACCGACGGCGCGCAGCGCCACTCGATCCAGCGATACGCCCCGTCCTTGCAGCGAAAGCGATTGGTGAAGCCGACCACGGAAGTGCCCTGGCCCAGCGTGGAGCCGGCGGCGACGGTGCTCGCCTTGTCTTCTGGATGGACGAAATCCAGCCAGGGAACCGCGAGAAGCTCCGCTGCGGGCCATCCCAGCGTCGCCGTCCAGGCCGGGTTCAGGCGCTTGAAGTAGCCGTCGAGCCCAGCGATGGCGAGCAGGTCGAGCGAGATCTCGAGGAACTGGTCCCGATCCTCGGTGGCCTCGCGCCACGCCAGCGCCGCCGAGGACGACCGTCCCATCAGCACCAGGCGCTGGCGGAGCACTCGCTCTCCCGAGGACTCGATGTAGAAATCGTCCGCCCCGGCGTCGAAGAGCTCGGGGAGCCTGGCCGCGCCTTCGTCGCCGAGGACCACGAGGATGACGGCATGTCTGCCCGCGCCCGTTTCCCGCAGCGCCCTGCAGTGCTCCGCCCGGACCGGCCCCGATGAAGCGCCCAGCACGATCGAGTGCACGCTCTCGGTGCCCAGGAGGGCAATGGCACCGGCGATGTCCGGTGCCTCTACCGTCGCCTGGTGCCGCTCGGCGAGCATGCGCTTCGTCAGGGTCGCAGTGCCCTCACGCAGGTCGACCAGCAGCGTCAGCATCCTCCGCGGTCCCCCGCCCGTTCGGTCTTCACCCGCTTGCCCCCGCGACATGGTCGCACGAACTCGTTGGCTTGCGCGGCCCTCTGTTCGCGCGGTATTGTGGCGCACAGTCACTGGCGGGCCCGAGTCGTAGAGCTCCACCTCTTCGCCGCGCCGCGCCGCGCCGCGCCGCACCGCACCACACCGGCGCGCCAAGTCGAGCACCTGCTGTTACCGAGCACGGTGTTCGATGTGGCAGCGGGCCAGGTAGACGGCGCGCGGCAGGCCTCGAGCTCGCGCTCGAGCTTCTTCAGCTCCGGCGAGAACGCAGACCGTTGCGCCCAATTCGAGGACATCGCCGATGATGACGTTCCCGTCACCGTCTGTGCCGGCGAACCGGGATGTCCACGAGGCAATGGCCTCCGCCGGCAGCGTGACGAACCGAGCTATTACGGCCTCATGGCGGCCTGCGGTCTGGTGCCCTTCGGCGGCGTCCTTGCGCCTCTTCCGTGCGCCATGGTCTTCAGCGAGTACCAGCGCCGCACGGCCGTTCCGTACGCGCTCACCACGCTGGCGCTGGTGCTGACGCCGATATGGTACTTCCTGCGCGCGCGGTTCTTCGCGGGCTGACCGGCGGACGGCGTCAGCGCTCGGCGCGTCCCTTCGCCCCATCCCTGCGCAGCCGCTCGAGCACGGCCCGCGCCGACAGCGTGGACTTGTAGACATAGAGCTCCCCGGCGGCGCCCTCCTCCAGCACCTCCTCGCTGACGCGCAGCTGCTTGCCGACGGCGAGGATGATCCGCGACGGGAAGCCCTTGCGGATGAGCTCCACCCGCTTCCACACCGCGTCGCGGCTCCAGAAGCCGAACACCTCGAAGAAGATCTGCTCCCCGGTCTCCTCGCTCTCGAACACCAGGTCCGGCACGCAGGCCACCTCGCCGGGCAAAGCGAAGATCTGGTCGCTCTGCCGGACCTTCCACTCCGACTCGAGCTTGGCGAAGGACTCGACGAAGGTC
Organism: Polyangiaceae bacterium; assembly: GCA_037720395.1. Taxonomy (GTDB): domain Bacteria; phylum Myxococcota_A; class Polyangia; order Polyangiales; family Polyangiaceae; genus JBBJMR01. The sequence goes on along the minus strand of JBBJMR010000102.1, from coordinate 17,437 downwards.
GACAGCTCCGGGGCGGTGGTCGTGGGTAGCGGGCCGGATGCCAGCGCGTCCCTGGAGGAGAGGTCGAAGACGCGCCGCTCCTTGGCCTTGCCCCAGAGCACCTCGGCCCGCAGCTCGAACTTCGGGCAGGCCAGCAGGTGCGGCAGGAACAGCGCCAGCTTGAGGCCGTACCGCTGCACGGCATCGAACAGCGAGAAGGGCCCGTCGAGCTCGATGACCCAGCCGCCGGCCTCGCTGCCTCGCACCACGTGCAAGAGGCCATGGAAGCGCATGGCCCGGAAGAGCGCCTTGTACTGCGCGGCGCCGGCCCCGGACACGTGCACCACCACCTTGCTGGCGCGCAGCAGCACACCCTGGGCCAGCGCCACGTCGTACCGCTGCAGGAGCGCCTCCACGGGCAGCGCGTCGAACGACTCCAGACGCTCGCTGCCGCGCAGGTCGGCGTAGAGCGCGTCGTCGAGGCCGGCGGCGTCGGTGCCCAGGGCCGGCGCCACCTCGGCGAGCACGGCGGCGCGGTCGAAGTCGACGCGCAGCTCGAGCCCGTAGTGCGCTCTGGCCGCGGCGAGGAAGACGGCGCGCCGCACCTGCTCCGGATCGAGCGCGGAGACCGCCTCGAAGGCGCACCGATCCTCGAGCAGCTTCCACAGCCCCAGGGCCAGCACGCGATCGGCGGCGGACACCTCGACGCTGCGCTTGGCCGCCTCCAGCTCGTTGCGCGGCTTGCTCACGTGCGCGGCGAAGATTCCCAGGTACCGCTCGGCCAGCGCCGCCGCCCGCGCCCGCTCGTCCTTCTTCAGGAAGCGCGGCACCACCGCCTCGCCCTTCTTGCGGACGCGGGTCAGCTCAGTGGTAAGCAACGTGGTCTCGGCGCTTCTGGCTGGTGTACTCCTCGCTCGTCCCCGAGGCGATGAGCTCGTAGAGGAGCGCGTGCTTGCCCTCCTTCTTGCGCAGGATGCGCCCCAGGCGCTGGACGTGCTCGCGCACCGAGCCGCTGCCGCTAAGGACGATGGCCACGTTGGCGTCGGGCACGTCCACGCCCTCGTTGAGCACCTTGCTGGTGACCACCGCGCCCAGCGTTCCATCGGCCAGTCCGCCGAGGACCCAGCTGCGCTCCTTGACCTTGGTCTGGTGGGTGATGGCCGGCAGCAGGAAGCGCCGGGAGATGCTGTAGACGGTGGCGTTGTCCTCGGTGAACACGATCACCCGATCCTGGCGGTGGGCGTGCAGCAGCCGCTCCAGCAAGGTGATCTTCCCGGGCGCGCACAGGGCCAGCGCGCGCTGGCGCCGGTAGGCGGCGAAGGCGCGCCGGCCCTCGTCGGTGCGCGAGCTGAGCATCAGGAAGCGGCTCCAGCCGTCGGGCGCGCCCATGCGGATGCCCATGCGCCGCACGAAGGCCAGGTACTCCTCGCGCGCCTCGGTGTAGGCGGCACGCTCCGGCGGCGACAGCGGCACGTCGAGGCGGATGGTCTCGTACGGCGCCAGGAAGTCGCCGGACAGCTCGGTGACGTCCTTGCTGTAGACGATGGGCCCGACCAGGTCGTCGCAGGTGCGGTCGTCGGTGCGCTCCGGCGTGGCGGTGAGGCCGAGGCGGAAGGGGGCCAGGCACATGCGCGCCGCCAGCGCGTAGGCGTCGCTCGGCAGGTGGTGACACTCGTCGAAGACCACCAGCCCGAAGCGGTTGCCGAAGCGCTCCATGTGCAGGTGCGCCGAGTCGTAGGTGGTCACGGTGATCGCCTCGATCTCGTGGTACCCGCCGCCGACCAGGCCGACGGGGACGGCGAAGGCGGCGCGCAGGACGTCGTACCACTGCGCCTGGAGGTCGAGGGTGGGCACCACGACCAGCGTGCTGCGGCGCCGGGCGGCGATGGCCATGCTGGCCACGAACGTCTTGCCGGCCCCGGTGGGCAGGACGATGACCCCCCGGCTCTTGTTCTTCTCCCAGGCGTCCAGCGCCTGCCGCTGGTAGTCGTGCGGCTGGTGGCGCAACGCCCCGGCCGTGGTCAGCTCCGTGTAGGCGCGCGCGCCGTCCGTGAACGCCAGGGCCCGCGCCGTGAGCCAGCGAACGACGTCGGCACGCCGCCGCGGGCGCGCGCAGGAGCCCTCGCGTCGGTCCCAGCGCAGCGCGGCGGGCAGGCGCGGCCGCGGCGGCCTCGTCCTCCGACCACCCGGCCAGGCGCAACGTTCCGGCAGAGAAGGAGAGCTCCAGGCTCACGGCCGCGGACTATAGCCCGGGGTCAGGTGTGGGGTGATGGAAGCCCGGGCTCGGCTCGCCAATCGGTCGAAGGCGGGCTAGAACCGAGATGGCCGATGCGCGCTCCCAGCTGGCTCCTGGGTTCCTCATCGCCTCGCCTCCGCTCGGCGATCCGAACTTCGACCGGACGGTGGTGCTGCTGGCCATGCACGGCCCCTCGGGCGCGCTGGGCTTCGTCGTCAACCGCGATGCCCCGCTGGGGATCGCCGAGCTGCTCAACCTGGCCGGCTACGGCGAGCAGGACAAGGTGGACGCCACCCCGGTGCTACTCGGCGGTCCGGTGCAGCCGAGCTCGGGCTGGATCTGCTGGCTGGACAGCGACCTGGAGTGCGCCCACAGCGGGATCATCGAGGTCGGCGACCGGGTGAAGGTTAGCTCGTCGCGCGACGCCTTCGATGCGCTCGCCAAGGACGTGCCCGCTGCCGCCGCGGCCAGCGCCGCCGCCCGCAAGCGGCGCATGGTGCTGCTTGGGTACAGCGGCTGGGGTCCGGGCCAGCTGGAGGGCGAGATCGCCACCGGCGCCTGGCTGCCGGTGCCGCTCGACGCGGGCGTGCTCTTCGACCTGCCCAACGACAAGCGCTGGGAGGGCGCCTACGCCCTCCTCGGCCTCACCCCCGCGGTGGGGATGTCGATGCGCACCGTCGGCGAGGCTTGATCGACTCTCGCTGGGCCCGCCATCCGTCGCGCCGGGCTTGGCTCACCACACGACCCGCACACCGTACCGCGGGATCTGGCGGTCGGTCGTGATGATGGCCACTCCCTCCAACATGGCTTGGGCGACGAGCATGCGATCGAAGGGATCGCGGTGTAGCAACGGTAGCTCCCCGGCAAGCTTGGCGTGGTGCTCGTCGATCCTGAGAAACGGCAAGCCGGCGGCGGTGACCGCTCCCATCAAGTCAGGACCCTCGAGCTGACCCGAGGCTCGCTTGATCGATGCTTCCCAGACGCTGGCGGCGCTCACGACCGCGTCTGCGCCGGCGCGCGTGATGGCATTGCGGGCAACCACGCTGAGTCGGGCGTCCGCACTCAGCCACCAGATCACCGCATGGGTGTCGAGAAGATGCGTCATTCGGAAGATCGCGGGATACCGAAAAGGTCGGCGAGGTCGTCGTTCGCCTTGTCGAAGTCGTCGCCGAGCACGAACTGTCCAGCGAACAAGCCGTACGAGTCCTGCGGCGCCGTGACGTCCGTCGCCGGGATGATTCTCACCACGGGCTTCCCGCCGCGAACGACGATGACCTCGGTACCTCGCTCGACCTGACGGATCAGCCGCGACAGGTGCGTCTTGGCTTCGTGCACGCCCACGCGCTGCTGCTTCCGGGCTGGCATCGATGTAGACTAATCGACTTAGTCACTTAGTCAACGCGCGCCGGCGTCGAGCGCAGGCGGTGAGGATGTGCCGCCACACTTTCAGAAGCTCCCCTCGGCCACGTCCATGACGTCGAGCGTGCTCGACTCGACCAGCTTGCGCGTCAGGGTCAGCGCCGGCAGCGCCGTCTGGCAGAAGAAGCGCGCCGAGGCGACCTTGCCGTCGTAGAAGGCGGCGTCTGCGGGGTTCGCTTCCTTGCGCTCCAGCGCCACGGCGGCGTGCTTGACGAGCAGCCAGCCGATGACCAGCTCGGCCAGGGCGGCGAGGACGCGGTTGCCGACCACGCCCACGTGGTAGACCGACTCGTTGAGCTTGCCGACCAGCGCCCCGAAGGTGCCGCGCACGTCGCCGAGCGCGCGCTCCAGCGCCTTGCGCTCCCCGGCCAGCGCCTCGCCGCCGGCCTGCTCCTCGAGGGTGCGCTGCACCTGGCCGAGCAGCCCTTGCAGGGTGGCACCGCCGTCGCGCGCCACCTTGCGGAAGAGCAGGTCCAGCGCCTGGATGTGGGTGGTGCCCTCGTAGAGCGTGTCGATCTTCTGATCGCGCAGGTACTGCTCGATGGGGTAGTCCAGGCAGTACCCGGAGCCGCCGAAGCACTGCAGCGACACCGCCAGGAGCTCGAAGGCCTTCTCCGAGTTGTAGCCCTTGACCAGCGGCAGGAGCAGGTCGTTCAGCTGATCGAGCTCGCGCGCCGCGCCCACGCCGTGGCCGCCGAGGATCTCGACCTGGTCCTGGCAGTGCGCGGCGAAGAAGCACAGCGCACGCATGCCCTCGGCGTGCGACTTCTGGAGCATGAGCATGCGGCGAACGTCCGGGTGCTGGATGATCGGCACGCGGGGCGAGGTCTTCTCGGTGGCGCGCTTGAGGTCCGGGCCCTGGATGCGCGTCTTGGTGTACTCGAGCGCGTTGAGGTAGGCGCTGGAGAGGGTGGACATGCTCTTCACGCCGATGCCCATGCGCGCCTGCTCGATGACGTGGAACATCTGGCGGATGCCGTCGTGCACCTCACCCACCAGCAGGCCTCGGGCCGGCTTGCCGTCGCCGAAGGTCATCTCGCAGGTCGCCGACCCCTTGATGCCCATCTTCTTCTCGATGTTCGTGCACACCGCGCCATTGCGCTCGCCCAGGCCGCCGTCCTCGTTGACCCAGAACTTGGGCACCAGGAAGAGCGACAGGCCCTTGGTGCCCGGGCCGGCGCCCTCGGGGCGGGCCAGCACCAGGTGAACGATGTTGGCCACGCCGTCGAAGTCGCCGTTGGTGATGAAGCGCTTCACGCCCTCGATGTGCCACTCGTCGCCGTCGGCCTTCCTGGCGGTGGCCCGGGCGGCGCCCACGTCGCTGCCGGCGTCCGGCTCGGTGAGGACCATCGATCCGCCCCAGAGTCCGTCGACCATGGCCTGGGCGTAGCGCTTCTTCTGCGCCTCGGTGCCGAGGCGATCGATGGTGCGCGCCACGAAGGTGCCGAACAGATAGAAGGCGATGCAAGGGTTGGCGCCGACGGTGAGCTCGAGACCGGCGATGTGCACGCTGGGCGGCGCGCCGTACCCACCGAGGTGCTCCGGCAGCTCCATGTTCTGGTAGCCGGCCTCCATGTAGGCCCGCAGCGACTTGCTCAGGGCCGGCGGCAAGGTCACGTTGCCCTCGGCGTCGAGCGTCAGCGGCACCCGGTCGGACTCGGCGAAGCTCGGCGACACCTCGCGGTGCACGAACTGCTCCAGCTGGCGCAGCACCTCGCGCGCCGAGTCGCCGTCGAAGTTGGCGAAGGGCGGCTTGCCGAGGGAGGTCCGCTCGATGTCCAGCACCTCGAAGAGGTTGAAGAAGATGTCGCGCAGGTTCGAGCGGTAATGGTTCGAGGTGCTCACCGGTGTATCTCCGCAGGTTGCAGCCGCGCCCGCCCCGCGCTGGCCGCGGGCTCTATAGCGGAGGGAGGCCGCGCCCGCTCGTCCTAATGTCCGTGTCCGTGCCCGTGCCCGTGCCCGTGCCCGGGATTCCGCTAGGCTCGTCCCGGTGCGCGTCCTCGCTGCGCTGACGGCCCTCTCGCTCGCGGCGGCCTCTTGCGAGCGCGCGCCGCCGAGCCTGCCGCCCGGCGTCGGAACGACCCCGGTCTCGGCCGGCGCACCCGTCGCCACGGACTCTCCGGCGGCCGGCCCGCCCGCTGCCGCCGCATCCACGGCACCGCCCGCGCCGCCCGCGCTCGCCTCCGTGCAGCCGCTGGTCGAGCTGGCGGTGGAGGGCTGGGCGCCTGCGGTCGTCTCGCTCCCGCTCGGGGCCACCGGGCCGCGCCCCATCGTGCTGGCCACGCACGGCAACTACGACCGCCCGGAGTGGCAGTGCGAGGTGTGGCGCGGCATCGTCGGCGACCGCGCCTTCATCCTCTGCCCGCGCGGCCTGGCGCGGAAGGACTCGCCGTCGGCCGACGACATCCGGTTCACCTACGCCAACAACGCGGAGCTGGAGAAGGAGATCGACGCCGGGCTGGCGGCCCTGCGCGCGCGCTGGGCCGGGTTCGTGGCCGACGGGCCCATCCTCTACACGGGCTTCTCGCTGGGGGCGATCATGGGCGTGGCCATCGCCGCGCGCGGGGAGGGGCCGGCGCGCTACCCGCGCATGATCCTCGTCGAGGGTGGCTACGACCGCTGGACGGCCGGCAACCTGAACGGCTTCACCCGCCAGGGCGGCGAGCGGCGCATCCTCTTCGCCTGCGGCGGGCCCGGTTGCATGCAAGGCGCCAAGGTGTCCGCGCGCGCGCTGGAGCAGCGCAAGGTGCAGACGCGCGTGGTCGGCGCGGTCAAGAGCGGCCACACCTACGACGGCGCCGTGGCCGGGGAGGTGAAGGCCGCGTTCGCCTGGGTCATCGAGGGCGACGCTCGCTGGAAGTGAGCGAGCGGAGCGGCGCGCTCACCGCGGCCGGCGGTCGTGCCAGAGCAGCATCTCGATGGTGCCCGCCTCGCGCAGCCAGGGCTGATCGTGCGGCCCCGGCAGCACGCGCGCGTCGTGCGTCACCTTCCGCGCGGCCAGCGCGCGCGCCAGCGCCTCGTTCGCCTCGCGGAACGGGTCGCCGGCGCTGGTGAGCAGGTGGATCGCGCGTGGGCCGCTGGCAGACAGCGCCTTCGCCAGACGCTCCGCGTATCCGGCGGCGCGGTGCGCCCCGAACGCCGACTGCACGCTGCCCCAGGCGGCGAAGGCCTCGGGGCGTCGCAGAAACACCTCGAGGCCGAGCGGGCCACCCATCGAGCAACCATCGAGCGCGGTGTGCGCCGCGTCGGCCACCACCGGGGCCTCCTGGCGCGCCCGGGGCACCACCACGTCCAGCAGCCAGCGCGCGTAGCCGTCGGTGGCCGCCGCGGGGTTGGGCTGCTTGTGGACGTTCGGGGTGTAGGGGCAGGCGATGGCCAGCCCGCGGAACGATTGCGCCGCGAGCTGGGCGTTGACCTCGGCCAGGCGAGCGTCGCGCCAGTCGGCCCGCTTCGAGGTGCGCGCCAGCGGGCGCGGCGCAGCCGGTCGTACGCCGAGCCCAGCCCGTAGCGCTCGATCCACGCGAAGGCACCCATGCGCTCGTCGCCGGTCTCGCCCAGCCCGTGCAGCAGCACCAGGAGCGGCACCTTCTCGCCCGGCGCCAGGTGCTTGGGGATCAGGAGCGTGAAGCGGCGTCCGAGGGCGCGATCGCCCTCCACGGCGATGTCGCGCACCTCGCAGGTCTCCGGTGCGCCGTTGCGGGGCGCATCCGCGCGCGCGCGACGGGCCGGCCAGCCAGCGCAGGCCAGGCCGGCTGCGCATCCGGTGAGCAGGTGGCGGCGGCTGAGCATCGCCGTCAGCATGCCACGCCTTGCTGCGCGCGCCTGCTCAGGGCGGGACGTTGAAGTTGTCGAACTTCGCTAGCCCGGGCATGGCGGCGGCCGCATCGGCCTTGGCAGCGAGGAGGACATCGACGACCGTCAGGTCCACCGTCCCGGCAGGGGTCGTGGCGCGCTCGGTCCACAGCAAACCGTCGGGCGACGTATCCCAGTGGATGGTTCCGGCGGTGCCGCGCGCGCGCCACCAGTGGTGCTCCTCGGCGTCGTATGGAATCGAGGCGACCACGGCCAGCGAGCCGGCCTGCTCGATGCGGAAATAGAGGGTGCCGCTCATGGCCGCGATGGTGAAGCCGTTGTCGCTGTCGGTCTCCGCGCGCATGAAGGTTTGCACCTTCGGCGTGACGTTCGTGGTCTGCACGGCTTCCACCGTGAACGAGCTCTCGGAGATGTCGTAGGCCGTGCCGCTCACGTACGCCGCCTCGCTCACGGCGCTGAGCGCCGGGGTCAGGGTGACCACGCCGTCGGCCTCGACCGTGGTGCCGCCGGCGTTCACGAAGGAGCGCGCCCACAGGACGCCCTGCACACCGTCGTCGAAGTCGTCGATCAGCGAGATCGCCGGGCACCAACCGCCCTGGGTGGGTAGGCCGTCGTTGACGCTGGCGAAGCTCGACGTCCCTGGCGCGGTCTCGCCGCCCTGGGTCTGCGAGAGCATCTCGATGCGTACGTGCTCCAGCCCGAAGAGGGAGCCGACGCTGGCCTGCGCCTGGACGGAGAACGTCACCCCGTCCGGTGACGTCTCCCAGAACACGGTGCCGCCGCTCTCGCGGAGCTGCCAGTAGCGCTGGGCGATGGGGTCGTGGTCGAGGCTGCCGATCTCCGTCGTCGCGCCCGCCACGCGCTGCGACAGGACGAGCTTGCCGCCCACCGTGTGGAAGTGCAGCCAGTGGTCGCTGTCGAGGTACGCGCCGGCGCCGGTCACCGCGGAGCCCGCGGCGGCGGCGAGCGTCTCCACGACCTCGAAGCGCAGCCGGTTGTCGAGCAGGTCGTAGCGGCGCCGCGACATGACCTGCGCGAAGGCTGGCGCCACCTGTTGGGGGGGCATGGGCATGGTCAGGTCGGCGTTGGTCTCGACGACCGTCGCCCCGCCCGTGGTCGACGTCACGGCCCAGCGCGCGTCGAGGACCTTGTCGGTGAAGTCGTCCTGGAGCAGATGCGTGCCTGCGCAGTGCAGCACCGGCGCGCCGCCGCCGCTGCCACCGCCGCCGGTCGAGGCCACGCCCCCGCTGCCGCCCGCCGCGCCCGAGCCAACGGTGGCGCCGGAAGCGCCGCTGCCGCTGCCGCTGCCGCTGCCGCCGGTCGTGGCGCCGCCGGATCCCGTGGCACCCGCGCCGCCGCCACCGGGCAGCGGATCGAAGAAGTCCCAGTCGTGGCCGCAGCCGGCGAGCAGCGCCGCCAGCAAGAGGATCGGCACCGCTGCCCGCCCTGGCGCACACGACGCGCGGCGGCAAAGCATGCCCGACACTTTACCAGAACGGGCGCTGCACAGGGCCGACTCGCCCGCGCCTCGCGGATTGGTCACAATGGACCCCACGTGGAGCGTGCCGGCACGCAGGAGCAGGGAGCGCGAACGTCGAAGGCCGTGTGGGCCTGGCGCTGCGCGCTCGCCGTGGTCCCGCTCGCCATCGCCTGGATCGCCGTGACCTTCGAGGCGGTGGGCGGCGTGACCACGCCGGGTGCGAAGCAGCCGGATGCGCCGCCGGGCGCGGCCGCCGGCGAAGGGCCCGCGGCGGTCGCGCCCGAGCTGGGCGAACCCGGCGCCGCTGCGCCCGCCGGAGATCCGGCCATCGCCAACCTGGCGCCCGTGCTGCCTGCAACCACGGCCGCGCCACCGGCCGAGGCCCTCGGCAGCGTGGCGTCGCTCGCCGACGAGACCGCGCTGCCCGCGCCGCCACCGTGCCCGCCGGAGATGGTGCAGGTCGGCAAGCGCGCCTGCATCGATCGCTGGGAGGCGCACCTGGTCGTCGTTGATGGCGACACCACGTCGCCGTGGCCGCACTACCAGCGCCTGGAGAAGGGGCGCGCCTACCAGGCGCGCAGCGCGGCCGGCGCCTTCCCGCAGGGGTATATCAGCCGCGTCGAGGCCGCGGCCGCTTGCAAGGGCGCCGGCAAGCGCCTGTGCCGCATGAGCGAATGGCGGCAGGCCTGCGAGGGCTCCACGCGGCGCACGTACCCGTACGGAGGACGCCGCGTCGAGGGTCGCTGCAACAGCGGCAAGCCGCACCTGCTGCAGGCTCGCTTCGGCATGAATCCGGCGCTGTGGAAGTACGACGAGCACTTCAACGACCCGTCGCTGAACCAGCTCGAGGGCTGGCTGGCAGCCAGCGGCGCCTACGACGGCTGCGTCGGCGACCTCGGCGTCTACGATCTGGTCGGCAACCTGCACGAGTGGGTGGCCGACACCGTGGACGAGGGCTTCATGGAGCGCCTCGACTCCGAGGGTGTGTCGCGTCGCAGGCAGCCCTGGCACACGGGCAACGGCGTCTTCCTCGGCGGCTTCTTCAGCACATTGAGCCAGCTCGGCAGCGGCTGTCGCTTCACCACCGTCGCGCACGAGCCGGCCTACCACGACTACTCCACCGGCTTCCGGTGCTGCGCCGCGGCGGTCGGCGTGGAAGAAACGAAGAAGGGCCCGTCCAAGACGGGCCCTCCGGGCGTCATCGCCAGGCCTGCGGCTACTCCTCGATCCGCGTCACCGTGACGCGCATCACGTCGGCGACGGGCGGGAAGGCCCACACCTGGTCGACGGCACGCACCGTTCCGTCGCCCTCGGCGGGCCCGCTGTTCGGGGCTGCCTGACGCGGGGCCTGGTCCGGGCCGAGCGCCGCGGCCTGGTTGGCCTCGGTGCCGGCGTCCCAGGCGCCGAGCGCGGCGGCGAGGTCGGCGTTGATGTCGGCGAGCGGCCGCGGATCGCCCTGCGTGTCGGCGAGCTCGACGCCCTTGGGGCCGAGGCTGACGAAGGTGTCGTTGGAGGTGGCGACCATCGTCGCCAGGCCGAGGACGCGCGCGTCGGGCGTGACGGAGATGGTGAACGTCCACGACTCGCCCGGCTCGATGGGCTTGTCGCCCACGGTGCCCGAGTCGGCCACCCCGGCGGCGCCGTTCAGGGCGGCGCCCCAGTCGCTGGGGTTGCCGTCCTCGGCGAGGCGCTCCACGTAGGCGGGCGCCGCCGCGTCGGCCGCGAACAAGTCGGTCACGCCGTCGTGCACCGCGAAGACCAGCGGCGAGAGCTTGGTCGGGTAGGCCGTCTCGGCGCTGGTGTGGGTGACGGTGACCGGCAGGTCGTTGCCCTCGCCCGGGGTGACCTTCACCTCGAGCACGCCGCCGGCGCGCGGGCCAGCCAGGTCGTTGGTCGCGTCGCCGTAGCGGCGCACGCCTGGGATGGAATCGGCGGGGCCGGTGTTCGGCGCGGGCTGGAACGGGCCGGTGAAGCCGCCGGCGCCCGGGACCTGGTTCTCCTCGGTGCCCGCGTCCCAGAGCACCAGCTTGCGCTCCAGGTCGGCGTTGACGTCCGCCTCGCTACGCGGCGCCCCTTGCTCGTCGGCGAGCTCCACGCCCTCCGGGCCGAAGCCGAGGAAGGCGTCGTTCGACTGGCCGAACATGGTGGCCACCGACAGGTAGCGCGCGGTGGCGCTGGGGGTGACGTGGAAGGTGTACATCTGCCCGGGCTTCGCTGCCCCGGCGGCATCGGCGCCGACGGGCACGGTGGCCGCGGCGGCCATGGCCACGCCGGGCTTGCCGGCCTCCTCGGCGACGAGCACCGCGCTGTTGCCGTCCTCGGAGATGGCCTCGATGCCGGCGCTGGCCGCGCTGTTCGGCTGGAACAGCGACCAGTTCTCGTTGTGGAGGGCATAGAAGACGGGCGAGATGGCGGTGGCCACCGAGCTGCCGGGGCCGGAGACGTTGGCCACGGTCACGTCGAAGCCGTCGCCGGCCTTGGCCACCGAGACGCGTGCCACCTGCCAGGCGCTGGGCAGTGCGCGCGTGCTGTCGCCGAAGGCCGTCAGCCGCCCCTCGGCGGGGCCGGTGTCCGGGGTGCCCTGACGCGGCGCCTGCAGTGGCCCGGAGTTCGGTGCCTGGTTCACCTCGGTGCCTGCATCCCAGAGCAGGACCGCGCTGGTGACGTCCTGCGAAGCGATGGCCATCCCCTCCTCGTCGAAGAGCGGGATGCCGCCGCCCTCGGGCGCGAAGAAAGTCGTTGCGTTGCCGAACATCGAAGCGAACGACAGGTCGGTGCGTCGCTGCTGGCCTCGATCTCGACCTCGTAGGCGCCACCGGGGAAGATCGGCCCCGGCTCGGTGGCGCCGACGGGCGTGTTGACCACGCCATGCGCGGCCACGCCGGCGCCCTCGAGCGCCGCGTCGAGGGCGGTGGGGTCGCCGTCCTCGGCGATGTGCTCGAGGCCTTGGCCGCGGTCGGCCATGTCCTCGTCGAAGAGCGGGTTCGCCGCGCCGTGCAGCGCCCACGCTGCCGGCGAGATGGCGGTGGAGAAGGTGGCGTCGCCGGAGACATTCTCGATACGCACCGAGAACTTCGCCGTCTGCGCGCCGGGCCCGCCACCGCTGCCACCGCTGCCACCGCTGCCACCGCTGCCGCCGCTGCCGCCGCTGCCGCCGCTGCCGCCCGAGCCTGGGCCGGCTCCCGTCCCCGACGGGTCCGCCCCGGAACCGTCGTCGCTGCAACCGAGGGTCAAAGCCGTGCTGGCGGCGAGCGCCAGCACGGACACAAGGCGCGTCCGTGCGATCATCTGGGCCTCCTGGCGCGCACACCGACGCTCGAAGGAGCGCCACGGTGGCGGTTAGTGCCCGGTCCTACGACCTGCCCCCCGGATGGTTTCGCGGAAGTTTCTACGCGGCAGAGGCGGCGGCGGATCCGGGCGAGGACACGGATCAGGACACGGGCACGGGCACGGGCACGGGCACGGATCAGGGCACGGACACGGATCAGGACACGCGCACGCGCACGGACGTGACCGCTCGCGAGTCCAGCTCAGCTCGTGTCCACGTCGCTGTCCGGTGTCCGGTGCGCTCGGGTGCGCGTCCGTGGCCGCGGCCGGGTGCGGCTCGGCGGGGCTCGGTGCGAGCCGCCTGGCGCGCATCGCGGATGACGAAGCATGGCGCCGTGCTGCGAGTGGCGCCGGCGTCGAGCGTCGACGCTGCGCGGTGGCGGGGTGCGCGCCATCGCGAGCGGTTCGGGCGAATGGCGGCCACCAGCCGCGTACTTGGCGTTTTCGCGGATAAACAGGCCCGAACTTCATCCGGAACATGAACGATGCGCCGGCTGTCGCAGGGCGTCTGCGAGACGCGGTGGCGCGTCGTGCGCGGCAGCGTTGCCACACGAGCGCGACGAAATCGCTGTTTGCCGGCCGGATTTCGCTTCTTTTGTCTGAAGGCGCGTGTAAGGTCGCCGATCTGCACACGCTCCGCGCACAGGTGGCGCTGGGCGCTGTGACACCGGAGGAGAACGAACATGGCGACGAAGAAGACTGCGGCGGGCGGCGGCGGGAAGCGGACGATGAGCAAGAGCGGCCTGATTCAGGCGATCACCGACGCGGCGGGCGAGGAGCTCAGCAAGCGCCAGGTGAAGAGCGTGATCGAGTCGCTGATCACGGTCGGCCACAAGGAGCTCAAGAAGCAGGGCATCTTCACGCTGCCCGGCTTCGCCAAGTTCCGCGTCGTGAAGAAGCCCGCCACCAAGGCGCGCCAGGGCATCAACCCCTTCACCAAGGAGCCGACCACCTTCGCCGCCAAGCCCGCGAGCAAGGCCGTTCGCGCTCGCCCCATCAAGGCCATCAAGGACGCGCTGGGCTGAGCTCCGGCGAGCCCGCCAGCGCGGGTTCGATTGAAACGACAGAGGCGGAAAGGCGATGCGATCGCCCTCCGCCTCTGCTCATTTCAGAGGTCATTTCAGAGGTCATTTCAGAGGTCATTTCAGAGGTCATTTCAGAGGTCACTTCGGAGGTCGGTTCAGCGCGCGCGCGCGGGGCTCAGGGCTTCTTCTTCTTGTAGATCTGCGCGGAGACCGGCCCGGAGCCGGTGCGCGCCTTGAGGATGAGCTTCACCGGCGCGCCCGCCGGCAGGGCCCACTTGTAGCAGTCGTTCTTGGTGCCCATCGAGGTCACGTTGCCGGTGAGCGTGTCCTGGAGGAGCAGCGGGTTGCCGGCCATGGCCGCCAGCGCCGGCGGCAGCCCGCCGGCCACCGTGTCCAGCACCAGCTTCATGTCGATCTCGGTGACGTTCGGCAGCGCCTGGCCGAGGAACGTGTAGCAGTACCCTGGCTGGAGCATGATCGTCTCGCTCGGGACGTCGACGTTCTCGGGCGCGATGTGACAGATGGGGGAGCCCTCCGGCTCCATGCCCGGCGCCTCGGTCTTGCGCCGTCCCTCGAACATGCTGCTCACCGCCAGGGTCATCGTCCCGTCGCAGGCGGTCGGCGTGGTCGGGGCAGAGGCCTCTGCGCCGGCGTCGAGGATGGGCGGCGTCGGAGGTGCGGCGGCCCCGCCATCGGGGCCACCCGGCTGCGGGGCGAACTCCGGCTCGCTGCCGCAGCCGAGCAGCGCGATGGCCAGCACGGGCACAACGAGCGCCAGCGCGTGGCGCGGGCAGGGGCAGGACTCTCGGGCGACGGCGTTCGTCATGTTCGCTCCATCGTGCCAGGGAACCGGCGGGGCCCTTGCTCCGCCGCTCGGGCCAGGCCCGGGCCGCTCACCCATACACGGGGCGGGCGGTGCAAGCCAAGGGCACGCGCGCGCTGCGACTCCGGTCGGAGGCGTGCGGAAGGGGTGGAAACCCGCGTGACCAGCGTGGATTGCGCAGTGACCGCGTCCAACTCCCCAGACCGCGCGCGCAGCGCAGAACCGTTGCGCTCCGGGGTCATCGGTGGGATTGGCCGATATCGTTGCCACGGAGGATCGTCTTGCTGACAGCAAAGAGTGTCCCGGTTGCCCTGTTCACCCTGTCCCTCGCGGCCGTGGGCTGCATGCGGGACGAGCCGGCCCAGCCGCAGTACGGCTACCAGCCCCAGCCTGGGCAGCCCGGCTACCCGCAGCAGCCGGGTTACCCGCAGCAGCCGGGGCAACCGCCGCAGCAGCCCTATCCGCAGCAGCCGGGGCAACCGCCGCAGCAGCCCTATCCGCAGCAGCCGGGTCAACCGCCGCCCGCGCCGACCGCCACCACGCCCGCGCCTGCGGGCACCTCGCCGTTCCCGTTTCCCTTCCCGTTCCCCGGGGCGGGCGGCACCGGCGGCACGGGCGGCACCGGCGGCACGGGCGGGACGGGCGGCGCCGGCGGCGGCACCGCTTCGGGCGCGGCCGCGCAGCCCATCGATCCGAACGTGGCCGGCATCGCGGTCATCCCGCTGAACGCCATGGCGCAGACCGACGCGCCGGGCGCCAAGGCCGAGGGCCCGGTGATGGCCGGCAACTTCCAGGAGGGCCAGGTGCTCGAGCAGCAGGTCCAGCTGCTCCCGCAGAAGTGCTACACGGTGCTCTCCGTCGGCACCGGCACCATCACGGAGATGGATCTGCAGCTCGTGCTGCTGACGCCGGTGCCCGGCCTGCAGGGCGCGCTGGCCCAGGACACCGGCACCGGCGCGCGCGCCGGGCTAGGCGCCAAGGGCAACTGCTACAAGTGGCAGGCCCCCTTCGGGGTCACCGCCAAGGTGGTCATGAAGGCCACGCGCGGTTCGGGTGTCGCCGCTGCGCAGCTCTACGTGAAGTGACGTCGCCGCTCGCGTGATCGAGCGATCAGCTGGCTATGCCGGGGGCGGGGAACCCCCGGCATAGCTCGCGCACCTCGGCCGCCACCTTGTCGATGAGCGCGGCGTCCTCGTGGGCGCCGGCCACGCGATCCATCCACTCGGCGATGCGCTTCATCTCCGCCGGGCCCATGCCGCGCGAGGTGATCGCCGGCGTGCCCAGGCGGATGCCGGAGGGGTCGAACGGCTTGCGGGTGTCGAAGGGGATGGAGTTGTAGTTGGCGACCAGGCCCGCGCGATCGAGCGCCTGGGCGTACGGCTTGCCGCCGATCTTCTTGGGCGTCATGTCCACCAGCAAGAGGTGGTTGTCGGTGCCGCCGGTGATCAGCGTGAAGCCGCGCGCCGACAGCGCCTCGCCGAGCGCCCGGGCGTTGTCCACGATCTTCGCGGCGTAGTCGCGGAAGCTCGGCTGCGCCGCCTCGCGCGCCGCCACGGCGATGGCCGCGGTGGTGTGGTTGTGCGGGCCGCCCTGCAGGCCGGGGAAGACGGCCTTGTCGATGGCGGTGGCGTGCTCCTTCTTGCACATGATCAGGCCGCCGCGCGGGCCGCGGAACGTCTTGTGGGTGGTCATGGTCACCACGTCGGCGATGCCGATGGGCGAGGGGTGCGCGCCGCCGGCGACCAGGCCGGCGATGTGCGCGATGTCCGCCACCAGCAGCGCCCCCACCTCGTCGGCGATGGCGCGGAACGCGGGGAAGTCGATGGTGCGCGGGTACGCGGTGGCGCCGCACCAGATGAGCTTCGGCTTGTGCTCCTTGGCCAGGCTGCGCACCTGGTCGAGGTCGATGCGGTGGTCGCTCTCCCGCACGCCGTAGGGCACGCTCTTCCAGAACTTGCCGCTGATGCTCACGCTCCAGCCGTGCGTCAGGTGGCCACCGGCGGGCAGGCCCAGGCCCATGATCGTCTCGCCGGGCTTGGCGAAGGCCAGGTAGACGGCCAGGTTCGCCGGGCTGCCCGAGTACGGCTGGACGTTGACGTGAACGGCACGCTCAGGTGAAAGAGGGCCGCCACGCGCGACCTGGCCAGCTCCTCCACCTGGTCGACGACCTGCTGGCCCTCGTAGTAGCGCTTGTGCGGGTAGCCCTCGGAGTACTTGTTGGCGAGGACGGTGGCGGTGGCCTCCATCACCGCGCGCGAGGCGTAGTTCTCGCTGGCGATGAGGCGGATGCTCTCCGCCTGGCGCTGTGCCTCGCGCGTGGCGAGGGCGGCGATCTCCGGGTCGGCGTCGGCGAGGTGCGGGTCTCTGGTGGCCATGTCAGACCTCGAGCTCGCCCTTGGAGAGGATCTCGGCGACGCGCCACAGGAACGAGTTGGCCAGCACACCGTCGACGACGCGGTGGTCGTAGGAGAGGGCCAGGAACATCACCGGGTGGATGGCCATGGCGTCCTCGCCGTCCTTGGTGACCACCACCACGCGCTTCTTGATCTCGCCCATGCGCAGGATCCCCACGTTGGGCTGGGAGATGATGCTCACCCCGAAGAGGTTCCCCTTGAGGCCGGGGTTGGAGATGCTGAACGTCGTCCCCGACAGGTCGTCGGCGGTGATCTTGCCGGCGCGGGCGCGTGAGGCCATCTCGTCGATGCTGCTCGCCAGCCCGCGCAGGCTGAGGCGGTCGGCGTTCTTGATGCTGGGGACGATGAGGCCCCCCGGCGTGTCCACGGCGACGCCGAGGTTGATCTCCTTGAGCTTGACGAACGAGCCCTCGAGGACGCGCGCGTTGACGCCCGGAAACTCGCGCAGCGCCTTGACCGTCGCCGCGCAGATGAAGGCCAGGTAGGTGAGCGAGACGCCCTCCTTCTTGAGCTGGTCCTTGTGCTCGTCGCGCACCCGGGCGGTGGCGAAGAGATCGACCTCGGCCACCGTCACCACGTGCGGCGAGGCGGCCTTGGAGTAGGTCATGTGGTCGGCGGTGATGCGGCGGCGGCGCGTGAACGGCACCACCTCGTCGCCGGGGCGCGCGGTGTACGACGGCACCTTGTAAGCGCCGTACCCGAGCCCGGGGATGGGCGGCACCCAGCCCCCGCCCTCGTTGAGCATGCGCGACAGCTCACCGGCGGCGGGCGTCGCGGCCTGCGGCGCGGGCTGCTCGGCGCGCTCGGGCGCGGTGGCCGGCTGATCGGCGCCAGGCGTCGAGGCTCCGTCAGGAGACCTCGTTCCTGTCGAGGCTCCGTCAGGAGACCTCGTTCCTGTCGAGGCTCCGTCAGGAGACCTCG
>JBBJMR010000101.1:0-26488 GCA_037720395.1 Polyangiaceae bacterium | reverse complement strand
TCATCGGGTCGAGCTCGATGTCCGGGACCACGCCCACGCCCTGGATGGAGACGTCGCCCGGCGTCAGGTACTGGGCGATGGTCAACTTGAGCGCCGCCTTTTCGCTGGTGATGTCCGGGAAGACCAGCTGCACGCTGCCCTTGCCGAAGGTCTGCGCGCCCACGATGAGGGCGCGGTTCTGGTTCTTGAGCGCGCCGGCCACGATCTCGCTGGCGCTGGCGCTGGTGCCGCTGACCAGCACCACCAGCGGATAGGCCGGCTCGGTGCCCGCGCCCTTGGCGCGCTTCTCCTCGCGACCCTCGGAGGCGCCGACGGTGGAGACGATGACGCCGTCGGCCAGGAACTTGTCGGCGATGCGCGCCGCCTGATCGAGGAGACCGCCCGGGTTACCACGCAGGTCGAGGACCAGGCCCTTGATCGGCCCCTTCTGGCGCAGCTCGTCGAGCGCCGCCTCGAGCTCGGCGAAGGAGCTCTGCTGGAACTGCTTGAGGCGCACGTAGCCGACGCCGCCCTCCAGGGCGCGCGACTCCACCGAGCGCACCTTGATCTGCTCGCGGGTGAGCTCGAACGGCTTGTTGCCCTGCCAGCCACCGTCGCCGTCGCGGGTCACCCACACGGTGACCTTGGTGCCGGGGTCGCCGCGCAGGCGGCGCACAGCGTCGTCGAGCGGCATGTTCAGCGTCGACTCGTTGTTGATCTTGACGATGCGGTCGAAGCGCTTGAGCCCGGCGCGCCCGGCGGGCGTCTCCGGCATGGGGTTCATGACGGTCAGCATCTGATCGCGGATGCTGATGACGATGCCCAGACCGCCGAAGGCGCCCGAGGTGGAGAGGTTCATCTCCTTGTAGGCCTCGGGGCTGAGGAAGACGGAGTGCGGGTCGAGGGTGTGCAGCATGCCGTTGCAGGCCGCGTACTCGACCTCGCGCAGATCGACCTCGCTGCCGCGCAGGTTCTTCTGCAGGAAGGTGAAAACCTCGCGCAGGCGCGCCGACACGTCCCAGGGGCCCTGGATGTTGTCGACGCGGAACTTCTTCTCGTTGGTCTCGACCCGAACGGTGACCTCGTTGGGATCGTCGGTGAGGACGATGACCTGAGCCACGTCGCGCTGGACGTAGTTCAGGGCCGAGAGGAGCATCTCCTTCGGCTTCACGCGGTCGGGATCCACGTATTTATCGCGGATCATCTTGAGCGTCTCGTTGACCGCCTCCAGGCGGGTCAGGTCGTACGGCGCCTTGGGGGAGCCGGCGCTACCGGTGCCCGCCAGCGCGGGGTCGAAGGTCTGCCAGAGGCTGCCGCCGCCGAAGCTGGTGGCGAAGAACGTCGCCAGCGCGCAGACCCCGAAGACGACGCACAGCTTGCCCAGGCGCTCCAGTAGTCGCATCTGCCGGGCAGTATAGACGCGCCAGAGCGCCCCGCGACCTGCCGCAGATCGAATCGATCCGCGAGGTCCCCGGCCGGGTCGCTCGAGGCGGCCACCGTGAGGCGCTCGCACACGACGGCGTCGTCAGACGCCATCCGGCGCGGCCTCCGACTCAACTACAGAGGAGGCACGCCCTTGGGGCTGTCGACGTCGTCGTCGGACTTCTTGGGGAGCTGGGGAGGCGGCGTGTCGGTGCCGTCGTCCCGGATGCCCTTCTTGAAGTTCTTGATGCCCTCGCCGAGGCCCTTGCCGATGTCGGCGATGCGCCCGGCACCGAAGAGGAGCAACGCGATCCCGACGATGATCGCGATCTCCATGAATCCGAATCGGCCCATGGTCTTCTGGCTCCGTTCCTCGAAGAGCCGTATCACCCTGCGCGGGTTCGGGCAACGAGCGCCCCGTGGCGTGCGACGGCCACGGCGAGCAGGCTGAAGAGGCCGACCGCGGGCACCGCGAGGTAGAGCGCGCTGCTCACGCTGGAACGTTCCAGCGCGGAGAAGACGAGCAACGAGGCCCCCGCGGCCAGCACGGCCAGTGCGCCGGCGCGGGCCCGGCTGGCGATCGACGCCCGGAGCACGAACGTCGCCGAGGCCACCGCAAGCGCCAGCGCAGAGAGCGCGAGCAGCGCGGTGCGCGCGAACACGCCGAGGTTCGAGGCGCGGCCGAGCGGGGGCAGGCCGCGCACCTCGGCCTGCGCGAATCGGAAGCGCGCCGGCTGATCACTGCCGGAGAGCGGAGTGACCACGGTGAGGTCGCGGAAGGAGACGGCGCGCAGGTCGTCGGCCAGCTCCAGCGCCGTGGCCGCGAAGGCCGCGCGACCCCCGCCGAAGGACGGCTTTCCCACCGCGCGCGGCGCCTCGCCCGGCAGGCACACCCAGGAGACACCGACCAGCGGGACGTCGACCGCCGCCGGCGCGGCCGTGGCGACGGCCTCGTCCTGGCAGCCGGCGCGCGCATCGGCGACGAGCTGTCGGGCCAGCCGCCCAGGGGCCGCTGCCTCGCGTCCCCACGACGCCGCGGCCACGGCGGCCAGGGCGGCGAGCAGCACCGCGGCCGGCCAGGCGCTGACCACGATCGACCAGGGGCGCACGCCGAGCGCGAACAGCGCACGCGCCTCACCGCGGTCGACGAGCTTCGCCGCCGCCAGCGCCCACCCCAGCGGCGGGGCCACGAAGAGGGCCGTCTCCAGGGCCACGCCCGCCACGCCCCGTGCGAGGGGCCAGGCCACGTCCGCGGGGACGCCCGGCGTGAGCAGCAGGGGCAGGATCCGGACCGCGCCGGCGAGGATGGCCACGCCGAACACTCCGCCCGCGACGAAGCTGGCGTTCCGGGCCGCCGGCAGGCCGAAGACGCGCAGGGCGGCTTTCACCCGCTACCTCGCCCGCTCCCGGTGAATCCCATGCTAGCCTCCCGCATCTTTCAGGATCAGGCAGCTCGGCCTGCGCCCTCGGCGCCGTTCCGCCTGCCGGGAGCCCCGCCGAAGACCGCACGACCCTGAAGCCAGTCGCTGGGGCTTCCATACCCCACGGGGGACCGAAGGCATGCTTTCCAGATCGAGACTGCAGCGGACCACGGTGACCGTCGCCGCGGGTGCGGCGTTCGCGCTCGCGCTCGCCGGCAGCCCCGGCCAGGCACAGGCCCAGGATCTGCCGGAGCCGGACGCGGTGAACGGGCGCCCCAAGGGCATCATCGGCGGCGCCCTGCTCGGCGGCGAGGTGGTGATGCTTACCATGGGCGCCGTCGGCGTCGAGAAGGGCTGGCCGTACCTGGTGTTCGGCGGTCTGGGCATGGTCGCCGGCGGCGTGGGCGGCTTCTTCATCGAGGAGGCCGCGGGGCCCGGCAACGAGGCCGGCGACACCCCCGAGGCCGGCGTCTACATGCTGGCCGGCGGAATGGCCCTGGTCATCCCCACGCTGGTCGTCGTCCTCAACGCCACCTCGTACAAGCCGCCGGAGACCGACACCGTCGAGCCCTCCCCCACCCCGCAGCCCGCCGCCGAGCCGGCCGCGCCGGGCGCGAGTGGCTCGGTGACCATCAGCTCGAAGAACGACGTGGCCCCGAAGAAGGCCAAGGCTGCCACCGCCCGCCGCTGGGCGGCCCCGGTTCGCCTCGAGCCGGTCGTGCCCCACATCCCGATGTCGGTCGTCGACATGTACCGCGGCGAGCTCGCCATGGGCGTGCCCGCCGTCCAGATCCGGCCCATGTACTCGCACCGCGAGCTCGCGCTCTACGGCGTGCAACAGGGCGAGGAAGTGCGCGTGCCGGTGTTCAAAGCCCAGTTCTGACCTGCGTTTTCCCCTACCCTGTCGACTGAACGCGACGGCACCGGCCCGTCGACCGCCCACGTGCAGGAGCTCCCGGCGAGGACACTCGTCGTCGTCGTCGCCGCGCTGGCAGCCGTCTCCGTGCTGCCGCGTCTCGCGCGCGCGGACGACGCGGAGCCCATCCGCATCGAGCTCCAGGCGCACGCCGGCTGCCCCGATGCGGCCGCGTTCACCGGCGAGATCCGCGCCAGGACCGCGCGCGCCCGCGTGGCGGCGGAGTCCGAATCGGCGCGCACCTTCTCGGTGCGCATCGAGCCGGCTGGAAAGGGGAGCCGCGGGAAGCTGACCATCCGTAGCCTGGACGGGCAGAGCTCCATCCGCGAGGTGTCGGGGAAGACCTGCGCCGAGGTGACCTCCGCCCTCGCCCTGATCAGCGCGCTGGCCATCGATCCCAGGGCGTCCACCGCCGCCACCCCGCCGCCGGTGCCTCCCGGCCCCGTTGGCCCGACGGGCCCCCCCCCCACCCCGCCGCCGACCGGCCCCGCGCCCCTGTCGGGCGCCGCGCCCCCGGGCGCCTTGCTGTCGGCGATGCCGGGCGACCTCGCGCCGCCGCTCGCCCTGCCGCTGCCGATCGCTGCCGAGCAGGCGCCCGAACCGATCGCCCGCTGGCGCTTCTCCGTCGGCCAGGAGATCGTCGGGCTGGCGGGCCCCTCGAAGGGGATGTCGCAGGGGCTCTCGCTCTACCTGGACGCCACCCGCGCGGACCCGGGTTTCTGGGCCCCCTCGCTGCGCGTGTCGCTGACCCGCGCCAGCAGCGGCATCGTGCCCACCTCCGCCGGCGATGCTTCGTTCCGGTTGACGTCGCTTCGTGGCGACTTCTGTCCGCTGAGGCTCGGGCCGGACGACATCGCCGTACGCCTGTGCGCCACCGGCGAGGCCGGCGCGCTGGAGGGGTATGGGTTCGTGTACGCCGTCCGGCCGTGGTTCACGATCGGCGGGCTCGGGCGCCTGCAGTGGGTCATGCTGGACTTCCTGCAGCTCGACGTCTTCGGAGGGCTGAATCTTCCCCTGATCCGGCATAAGTTCTATTTCCCGACCGTCGACGACCCGGACGTGCACGTCCCCATTCACGAGGTGCCGTGGGCGGGTGGGCTCGGCGGTGTAGGGGTAGGTATTCGGTTTCATGATCAAGCAGGCAGAAAGCGGCCATCGTGGGCCCATGGCTGACGCGGCTCTCAGTACCGCGCAGCTGCCGGCCGCCCACCGCTTCCTCGCGTCGTCAGGCGCTGGGGCGTGCCGCCCCTGTACCCCGCCGGAGGGCGATAGGTACGCACTCGGCCAGGCGGCATCCCGATCGGAGATTCCGGAACGTGACGAGACGTCGGGCGAGCATCCGATCGCCGCGCGCCGCAGCGACACGCCAGCCGCCGACAGCGAGCCGCCCGCCAGCGACGCGCCGAGCGGTCAGATACCGCGCACACCTGCTTCCGACGCGCGGCTGCGCGCGCTGGTGCAGGACCACTTCGATTTCATCTGGCGCTCCCTGCGCCGGCTCGGCGTCCCGCACACCGACGTCGACGACTGCGCGCAGCAGGTGTTCTGGGTCGCCGCTCGCAAGCTGGCGCTGATCACCGAGGGCAGCGAGCGCGCCTTCCTCTTCAGCACTGCGCTGCGCGTCGCCTCCGATGCGCGCCGCAGCCGCGTGCGCCGCCGCGAGGTGCCGCAGGAAGAGGAGACGCGCGAGACGCACGACACCGGCCCGCGCCCTGACGAGATCGCCGACCAGAAGCGGGCGCGCGCGCTCCTCGACGAAGTGCTGGCACAGATGACACTCGACCTTCGAACGGTGTTCGTACTGTTCGAGCTCGAGGAGCTGACCACGCAGCAGATCGCCGCGCTGCTCGACCTGCCGACCGGCACGGTGGCCTCGCGGCTGCGCCGCGCGCGCGAAGAGTTCCAGAAGCTGGTGCGCCGGCTGCAAGCGCGCGCCTCGCACGAGGGTCAGGTGGCCCAGCACGCCGCGGAGGGCGAGCGCAGCCGCTCCCTGTCCTCGCGCCCACCTGCTTCGTCATCAGCGAAGTCCGCCGGCGCGGCTTCGATCCGGGGAGGAAAGTCATGAACGGGCCCGAGATGCGACGACTCAGCGAGGAGGGCGGCAGCGACCTCGAGGTCAGCCTGCTGCGCTCGGCGAAGGGCGACGGACCGCGGCCCGCTGCACGGCGCCGCGTCATGGTCGCGCTCGGCGTCGGTGGGAGCATCCTGGCCGCGTCCAGCTCCAGCGCGGCGTCGGTCGCCGGCATCGGGCTGGTGAAGTGGCTGGGCCTCGCGGTCATCGCCAGCGCCCTGGTCGCCGGCAGCGTGGCCACCGTGCAGACGGTGAGCGCGCCCGAGCCCGCCGGCCCCGCGCAGCGCGGGGCCTCGACGCACGCCCACGCGGTGGAGGCGGTCGTCGTCGAACGCGCGGTCGCATCCATCCAGGGTGACGCCGCTCTCCAGAAGCTCGCTGCGACCACCGCCGCCGAAGCGGCCCCCGTCGCGCCCGTCGCCGACGCGTCCGCGGTACCGACGGCGGAGACCATCGCGCTCGGGTCCCTGCCCGCGGCGCCAGCGCCGGCCGCGGCCAAGGTGGCGGCGCCGCGCCCGCAGGAGGCCGAGGCGCCGAGCCTCGCCGACGAGGTGGCCGCGCTCGATCGGGCTTCGCAGGCCATGGCCAGTGACCCCAGGGGTGCCCTCGCGCAGCTCGAGAAGCACGACAAGCGCTTCGCGCGCGGCGCGCTCGGACCGGAGGCCATGGTGCTGCGCATCGAGGCGCTGGCGAAGAGCGGCGACAGCGCGCGCGCCAGCGCGCTGGCCAGCGAGTTCTTCGCCAAGCACGCCGACAGCCCGCTGCGCGGGCGGGTGCGCTCCATCCTCGCCAGCATGCGATCGGAGCCGCCGGTCGACGGCGCCGCCAGGCCGGCCGCCCCGACAGAGGCCGCTCCCCCGTCCACCACGCCCTGAAGCGCGCGCTCGCGGCGCGCACCTTCTTCTTCGATGAGCTTCTCCGCGCCCCTCCGCTGGGTTCCCACGCTGGCGGCGCTGCTGCCGGCACTCGCCGGCTGCAGCTTGGACGTCGCGCTCGGAGAGGCCGGCCGCAACGAGGGCGGCAGCAGCTCCATCGGCAGCGTGGGCGCCGGCCCCATCGAGGACTGCCACGGCAAGGCGTGCGGCACGTACTGCGTGGCCTACGGAGAGCTGGGCTGGTGCGACGGCGCGGGCATCTGCCGCTCGGAGCACCTCTGCGCGCCCTACCAGCCGTGTGCCGGCGCGCCGTGCGGCGAACCGTGCGAGCCGTGCGCGCCGGGAACACGCGATGCCGATTGCCCGAAGAACGGCATCGCCTTCGCCTGCGACCTCGCCGGCCAGTGTGCCCCGGCCGGGTCTTCGTGCGGCCCCTGCGACTACGGAGCGCCGGATTGCCCGTACGATCCCTGCCTGGCGCAGAACCTCCCCTGCGGCGCGCCCTGCAACCCGGACTGCGAGCCGAAGGACGACGTCTGCCTGGCGGCGGCTTCGCTGGTCTGCGACGGCAACCACGAATGCCGGCCGGAGCTGGAGGTGAAGTGCGATCCGTGCATCGACGCCAAGACGCAGGCGCCGAAGCTGTGTGGCGAGGAGTGCTGGGCGTGCGAGGCGACGCCGTGGCGGGCGACCTGCGATCGACCTTTCTCGCCGTCGGGCATCACCGTGTGTGACGGGCTCGGCGCCTGCGTGCCGCCGGAACAGTTCACGAGCTGTTCGGAAAGCTACTGGGATCCGTGCGTTGACGCCAGCTGCGGCGCGCCGTGCTCGCTCTGCAATCCGATGGAGGCGGGCTGCTGGCCCGAGCAGCAGCTGCAGTGCAACGACGCCCTGCAATGCGTCGGCGCGGCCCTGTGCACGTGGAACGGCTGCGCCGGGCTGGCCTGCGGCGAATCGTGCTGGCCCTGTGACCCGGAAGAAGGGTTCTGTGCCCAGAAGTTCTGCGACGCGTACCTGACCTGCGTCCTCGACGCGCCCGACGCGTGCCCGTGAGCGCGCGGCGCTGGGCGGCGGCCGTCTCGCTGCTCGGTTTGCTGGCAGCGGCCTGGCCGAGCGGGTGCAAGCGGGACGTCGGGCTCGGCACCGGCCTGCGCCCGGGATCGGAAGGCGATGGCGGCGGGCCGGTGACCTTCGACGCAGCCGTGCGAGACGTGCGGCGCCTTGTGCGTGCTGCCCATGCCCGCCCCCCTCGACGTCGACTGTCCCGTCGCGGATCCCTGCGAAGGCAAGGGCTGCGGCGAGGCGTGCGAGCTCTGCGATCCGAGCCTGCCGGGGTGTGACGCGCAGTACCTGTTCCTGGTCTGCACCACCGCGGATGGCTGCGGGGACGTCACCGACGACGACGACGACGACCTCTGCTACGCGCCGTGCGCCGGCAAGGCTTGCGGCGAGTGCTGCGCCGACGACTGCGACCCCTACGACCCGGGCTGCCCGCCGTCCGTCTACAAGACGTGCGACGCCAGCGGCTCGTGCGTGGAGAACGCCACGCCCTGCTTCTAGCCGCGCCCGCTCCGCGCGGCGCTGACCGCGCGTCCTGTCTTCACGCGCGAACACCGGCAGCCACGGGGCTGCCGACAGGAGACGGCGCTGCCGCCCGATCACTTCCAGCGCTTCGCCAGCTCGGGCAGCGCCAACGTCGCCATGTAGGCCAGGTGCGCGATGTGATCCTCCTGCGTCGAGCCGCGGTAGCCGCGCACGTGGAAGTCACCGACGTGCGTCTCGCCGGTGGGCTCCAGGGTCACCAGCTTCTCGCGCGGGATGCCGTGCCACTGCGACAGCGCCGGCAGCTCCGGGCGCGGTCCGGGCGGCCCGCGCTCCAGGCCGATCATCTTCAGGAGCTCGTCGGCCGTCTGGCGCGTGCTCGGGTACGTGTAGGGGTCGATCTCCGAGTGGGTGATGCTGAGCAGCTTCTCGCCGCGCTTGGCACGCTCGGCGAAGGCGGCGATGGGGCCGAGGCGGATGCGATCGACGCTGCGCTTGTCGCCGTACGCCGAGTGCAGGCCGTCGAGGACGATGATGGCGTCCAGCGACTCTCCCAGCGCGCCGCTCTCCAGGATGCGCGAGACGGCGCCCCAGCCGGCGCTCCAGGCGGTGAGCGCCACCCGGCGGCGCTGCGGGTGCGGCAGGCCGCGCTTCTCCAGCTCCTCGTCGATGTGGTCGAGCACCGCGGGCAGCACCGCCGGCCCGGAGAAGCGCGCCTCGTACGCCGAGGAGCCGATGCCGGCGTTGACGACGAGCAGGGCGGCATCGACGCCCGACAGCGGCACGCTCTCCTCCACCAGGCCGACGTTGCCGTGGAAGTGGAGGACCAGGTCGTAGCTGCCGTCGTACGAGGCGAAGCGCGGCGGCAGGCTGAGGATGTTGCCGACCACCGAGCGCGGCCGAGGCGCAGCTTGGCCGCCTCCGGCGGCTGGCGCATCGGGAACAGCGCCGCCAGCCGCGACGCCGCCGGCACGTGGCCGGCGAGGCGGCGGTAGAGGTCCATCACCGGGCGAGGCGCCGTCCAGGCGAGGATGAGCACCGCCGCGCCGGCGGCGAGCACGAGCACCGCGGCGCGCAGCCGGTGGCGCGGCCGCCACTCCGGCACGAAGGCGCGCATCGCCGCCAGCGAGGTGCGCACCATGCGCCCTGGCAGCGACTCGCGCTCCGGCGCCTCGGAGGTGCGCTCGCCGGGCGGGCTGGAGACACGCTCCGCGTCGATGCCCATCGAGATGCGCGGCAGCGGCGTGGCCAGCGCGTCGTGCCCCAGGTTGCGTGGCAGCCGCGGCGCCCGCAAGGCGCCGCCGGCGAGCGCTTCTGCGGCGTCCTCCGAGACCGCATCGCTCGAAGGGTCCCTCCGAGGCGCGGACGGACGCGGCATGGGCTCGAGCAAACACCGCCGGCGCACGGCGCGCAAGGCGAGAGCACGGGCCACATGTGCGATATGCCCTCCCCCGCCGCTCGCCTGCGCCGGGGCGCCCCGCGAGCGACGTCGCGCCAGCGAAAACCTCCGTCGGGGGTGCTATGAGCGGTCTCTCAAGGGAGGACGCGATGGAGCACGTTCGACTCGGCCGCACCGGCCTGAAGGTGAGCCGCCTCTGCCTCGGCACCATGAACTTCGGCCCGCACACCACGGAGCCGGATTCGTTCGCGATCATGGATCGCGCCCTCGAGGGCGGGCTGCAGTTCTTCGACACCGCCGACGTCTACGGCTTCAAGCCCGGCGGCGGCGGAATTGGGCGCAGGGCCGGCGGCATGACCGAGGAGATCGTCGGGCGCTGGTTCGCGCAGGGCGACGGGCGGCGCGATCGCGTGGTGCTGGCGACCAAGGTCTACGGGACGATGTGGGACGGGCCCAACGGCAACAAGCTGTCGGCGTTCCACATTCGCCGCGCCTGCGAGGAGAGCCTGCGCCGCCTGCAGACCGATCACATCGACCTCTACCAGATGCACCACATCGACCGCGACACGCCCTGGGAGGAGCTCTGGCAAGCGATGGACTTGCTGGTGCAGCAGGGCAAGGTGCTCTACGTCGGCAGCTCGAACTTCGCCGGCTGGCACATCGCCCAGGCCAACGAGGCGGCACGGGCGCGTCACTCGCTGGGGCTGGTGTCCGAGCAGAGCCTCTACCACCTGCAGGCGCGCACCATCGAGCTCGAGGTGCTGCCGGCCTGTCGCGCCTACGGCCTCGGGCTGCTTCCGTGGAGCCCGCTCGGCAGCGGACTGCTCGGCGGCGTGCTGGCCAAGGAGAGCGCCGGCCGGCGCGCCGGCGATCTGGTGCAGAAGAAGATCGCCACGCTGCGCCCGCAGCTCGAGCGCTGGGAGGCGCTGTGCAAGGAGCTCGGCGAGGAGCCGGCCAACGTGGCCCTGGCCTGGCTGCTGCACCAGCCCGGGGTGACCGCGCCCATCCTCGGACCGCGCACCCAGGAGCAGATGGTGGAGACCCTGCGCTCGACCGAGATCAAGCTCTCGAGCGAGGTGCTGGCGAAGATCGACGAGATCTGGCCGGGGCCTGGCGGCCAGGCGCCCGAAGCCTACGCGTGGTGAAGAGCGCGATGGCGGCGCCGATGAGCCCCGCCATCGTCCCACCGCCCTGCGGTCCGCCACCGGCGGCACAACGCCCGCACGACGAGGGCGCCACCGGTGCGCTCGGAGCATCGCCTGGTGCACCGGCACCGGGCGTGGGCGGCGAATCCGTCGGCGTGGGCGCCGGACCTCCCGGCGTGGGCGGCGTGCGGGTCGGCGGCGCGCTGGTCGGCGGCGCACCGGTGCCCGGGATGGCGGTGGGTGCGACACCGACGAGCCGCTTCGGGATGCAGTGCTTGGCGCGCGAGCAGCTGCCCTGGCCGGGACAGCCGCCGTGCGCGTCGCACGCGCCGTCGACGACGCTCTTGTCGAACTTCTGGCCGCCGGCCCAGCCGCCGCGCTGGGTCACCGTCTCGACGCGCACGCACAGTGGATACTCGACGCAGGCCATCGCCTCCTTGGGCGGCTTGACGTTGCTGTCGGTGCGATCGGAGTCGAAGAAATTGTCGCAGTCGGTGTCGGCCTGACAGGTGGCCGGCTTGCACCACGGCCCGGTGTGGCTCACGTCGCCGCGCGAGCCGGTGGGGCAGGCGGTGCGGTGCGACATGACCACGTCGGCGCCGGCCGGCGGGACGACGCCGAGCAGCGCAACGACGGCTGCGATGGTGGCGACGGGGACGCTTCGGCGAGCTCGCATGCACCGAGGCGTAGCGCAGCTCGCTAGCGAGCGCGACGCCGGCGCCGCAGCGCCGCGACCGCGGCGACGAGCCCGGCTGTGACCGCCACCGTGGACGCATCGCCGGGCGGGCCCGCGGCGCAGCGGCCACAGGACGAGGCCGACGGCGGCGGTAGCGGCGCGGCCGGCGCAACCGGTGTCGCATCGGCGGGCGCCGGTGCTGCGTTCCCATCGGCCGCGGAGCCCGTCGCGGCCGGCGGCACCGCGACCGGAGGATCGACGCGGACGGTGCTGGCGTCGTTGGCGGGATCCGCGCCCGCATCGGTGGGCCGCGGCGGCGGCGTCCCTGCGTCGCCGGCGATGCGGCGCGGGATGCAGGCCTTCTGCCGCGAGCAGGTGGCGCCCGCCGGACAGGCGCCGCTCGCCGAGCAGTTGCCGACCACGGACTCGCGCTCCACCTTCTTGTCGCGAGCGAAGCGCCCGGCGTTCACCATGTCCTTCCGGATGCACAGCGGATGCGCGGCGCAGGCCATGGGCTCCCTGGCGAGCTTGGCTGCCGCCTCGACCCTGTCGTCCTCGAAGAAGCGCTCGCATTCGCTGTCGTCCGCGCACGATGCCGGCGTGCAGTAGGGCCCGTTGTGGCTCGGCTGCGCATACGAGCCGGTGGGGCACGCCTGGGTGGCCGGCATCACCACGTCGGCGCGCGCCGGATCCTCACCGGCGAGCAGCGCGGCGAGGGCGGCGAGGGCGGCGAGGGCGAGCAGCGGGGTCGGCGTGCGCGGCGGCATGCCGGCGACGGTAGCAGCGGGCCCGGCGCGCGCGCCACGCACCCCGGGATTGGCCAGCCCGGCGCCGACGCGCACCGCGCGCGCCCCTCAGTATCCGGCGCGGCGGATGCCGTGAAACGACGACGACGCGGTGCGGAAGCCAGCGACGCAGCCGTACGAGCAGCCCTTGCATTCGTACGCGTACATCGAGCCCCAGCCGTCGCCCTTCTCGTAGACGAACACGTGGCCGGCGCTGCCGCTGCGGTACACCATGGCGTCGGCCATCTTCAGCGAGCCGCGCGAGACGGTGGACCAGAGGCCGGTGTCGTCGTTGAACGACGCGGTGCTGTAGGGATGGTCGTCGACGGAGAGCTCGTCGTTGCTCGACGGGACCTGCCAGACCTTGGCCACCAGGCCCGAGCAATCCGCGCCGTAGCTCCCCTTGTGCGAGCAGCTCGGGCACGACCCGCTGCACGAGCCCTTGGTGCTCGAGGTCGGGCCCTCGTCGCGGAAGCGGCCGTGGCCCCACCAGTACGAGAAGCCCTTGGCGTTCCTGGCGCGCTGCATGGCCGCCTCGCGCTTGGAGGTGGGCTGGCTGCTGTCGTCGGGGCCGTCGTCGTCCCCGTCGGGCGGCGCGTCGCCGACCTGGTAGTACTCGCCGAAGGTCCAGCCGGTCGTCCCGTTGTGCTTCACCTTGTAGAAGCCGTTGCTGGGCGCGCTCTCCAGCACCACCACCGTGGCGCCGTCGGGCACCACCTTGAGGACGGTCGAGGACGTCGACGACTGGGTGCGCAGGTTGACGTTGGCGGTGGCGACCAGCGTGGTGCCGGACGCGATGGATCCCGACACGCCGTCCTCGCTCGAGCCCACCGTCTCGTCCGCACCGACCAGCTCCTCGGAGTCCGCGTCGCCCGGCGCCGCAGAGCAGCCCGCGGACAGGATCGGCAGCGCGATCAGGGCGGCGAGAGCGATAGCGGCGCGCACCATGTAGGACATCGACTACCTCCGCTTACAATCATTCCGCGACGTTGCGCGGACAGGCTCAGCACGAGGTATGCCGATCTCTGGAACCCGACCCCCCTGTGGTTTCACGCCCCCATCGCCCGACTCGAAGGGTGGCCGTGTCCGACGGCGTCAGACGTCGTCCAGACACCCCCATGTCCAGACATCTGGACACCCGGGTGGACACCCCGCGTGGCCCGCTCACGCGACGAAACGCGTGCCGATGCCTTACCCTCCCGCCGCCTCGCGGAGCCGGCGTGAAGGAGCGGACGATCACGGAGACGGGCATCGACGTCGCGCCGCGCTCGCAGGGCGCGCGGCCGATGCCCGGCGTGGTGGCGGTGTTCCATTCCTTCCGGGGAGGCTGAGCATGCATGGGTTGGTTCGAATCGCCGATGCGCTGGGTCGCTGGACCGCGCGCGTCGTCCCCTCGGCGTTCGCCATCGCCGTTCTGCTGACCGTGGTGGCCTTCGCGCTGGCCGTCGGCTGGTCCGGCGCGCCGCTGCCGGTGGTGCTCAAGGGCTGGGGCGACGGCTTCTGGGAGCTGCTGGCCTTCAGCATGCAGATGGCGGTGGTCGTCTTCTCCGGCTACCTGCTGGCGCTGGCCCGACCGGTGCGCCGGCTGCTGGAGCGGGTGGCGTCGCTGGCCACCTCGCCGCGCTCCGCGGTGGTGCTGATGGCGGTGGCCTCCATGGCCCTGGCCTACATCAACTGGGGCCTGTCGATCGTGGCCAGCGCCATGCTCGTTCGTTACGTGGTCAAGCGGCAGCCGAAGGTCGACTACCGGCTGCTGGTGGCCTGCGCCTACTTCGGGCTCGGCGCCACCTGGCACGCCGGGCTGAGCGCGTCGGCGCCGCTGCTGGTGGCCACACCGAACCATTTCATGGCCAAGGAGATCGGCGTGGTCGGCATCGACAAGACGCTCTTCTCGGCCTTCAACCTGGGCCTGGTGGTGGTGGTCACCCTGCTGCTGGCGGGCCTGGCCTGGGCGCTGCACCCGTCGCCGGAGCGCACGGTGACCGTCGACCCGAAGCTCCTCGAGGGGCAGTCCGACTTCGTGCCGCCCGAGAGGCCGGCGGAGAGGACGCTGGCCAACTGGTTCGATCACTCGCGCGTGCTGTGCACGGTGTTCGGGATCGCCGGCATCCTGTGGCTGGTGCGGCACCTGATGGTCGGAGCCATGGCACCCGACGCAGCGGGCGCGGTGGCGCGCGCCTGGACCGAGGGCAGTTACGGGGCCTGGGCGGCGACGGTGGCGACGCAGGGCGTGCCGGCGCTGCTGTCGGGCGGCTGGAAGCTGCTCAACATCAACATGGTCAACTTCGTCTTCATCGTCGCCGCGGTGTGGTTGCACGGGACGCCGGCGTCGCTGCTGAAGGCCGCGGAGGAGGCGGCGTCGACGGTGAGCGGGATCGTGCTGCAGTTCCCGCTCTACGCCGGGATCTACGGGGTGTTCAAGGCGACGGGGCTCTCGGATCGGATCGGCGAGGCGTTCGTGTCGGTGTCGACGCCTTCGACGTTCCCGGCCATCGTCTACTGGTACAGCGGGATCGTGAACTACTTCGTGCCCAGCGGCGGGTCGAAGTGGGCCATCGAGGCGCCTTACCTGCTCAAGGCGGCGGCGGAGCTCGGGGTGCCGGCGCACAAGGTGGTGCTCGCCTACGCCTGGGGCGACATGGCGACGGATCTGATCCAGCCGTTCTGGGCGCTGCCGCTGCTCGCGGTGGCGAAGATCGAGTTCAAGGAGATCCTCGGATTCCTGTTGCTCGTCTTCTTCATCTATCTGCCGGTGGTGAGCGCGGCGTTTTTGCTTTTCTTGTGATCTGGGCTGGTCGAGCGCGATCGGCGGGAGGGGGACCTCCGCATCGTCGGGGACCCAGTCGCCCGCGGTGACCTCCGCATCGTCGGGGACCCAGTCGCCCTCGGCCTGGGGGCGGGAGGGGGCCTGCGCGCGGCGGGGGCCGGGGCCCCTCGGCTAATTCGCGCCGGTGCGCCTTCGGCGCACGACGCGTTACCGAGGGGGCGTTGCGGAGCAACGCGCCCGAGCTGTAGTACGTGCGCGAAGCGCACGAGCGCAAAGCCGCGTCCCCCTCTCCCCCGCCGTGCTCGACCCCCTCCCGCCCCCAGGCCGCTGCGTCGCGGGCCCGCTCCCAGGGCTCCGGTTGGTTGCGCAGGACGGGGCTGCCCGAGACGTCTGGGCGACACGGCGCGGGCGCCAGCTCGGGGCTTGTGGAAGACCTGGTGGGTCGAGACCCAAGCGCCGGTGCGCTGTCTTCATTTCGAGGCCGGAGTCTTGGAGCGGGCCCGCGGGCGACTGGGTCCCCGACATTGCGAAGGCCACGCTGGTGTTCGGGGGCGCGGTGGATAATGTTCCGGCCGTGTCAGATGGTGAGCTGGGGTTCGGGACGCGCCTTTGGTTTGCCTGGGCGTGCTTCTTCAAGGTGCTGTTCGATGGGGGCTTCGCGGCTCGCGCGTTCGGAGTGCAGGAGGTGGCGCAGCTGCCGGCTGCCAAGGACGATGGGGGGCTGAAGAAGGCGGGGAAGAGGGCGGAGAAGGCCGAGAAGCGGGCGGCGGAGGCGGAGGAGCGCGCCGTGGAGGCGGAGGCGCAGATCGCGGCGGCGGAGAAGCGGGCGGGGGACGCCGAGGCGAGGCTGAAGACGTCGGCGAGCAAGGGGCCGGATGTGACGGCGGCGTTGCAGCTGCTGTCGTTGTTGCAGCGCGAGGGGCGGTTTGTCGATTTCGTGGAGCAGGAGATTGCGGGGTTCGGGGATGGGGATGTGGCGGCGGCGGCTCGGGTGGTGCACTCGGGGTGCCGCAAGGCGGTGCGTGAGCACGTGACGCTGGAGGCGGTGCGGGCGGAGGACGAGGGGGCGAAGGTCACGCTCGAGGACGGGTTCGATGCGGGGAGCGTGAAGCTGACGGGCAACGTGCGGGGGAGCGCGCCCTTCACCGGGACGTTGCGGCATCGAGGGTGGCGGGCGAAGGAGGCGAAGCTGCCCACGGCGGCGCCGGGGCACGACGCGACGGTGCTCGCGCCGGCGGAGGTCGAGCTTTGAGCGAGCTGATCGGCATCGACCTGGGGACCACGCACTGCGCGATGGCCAGGGTGTCGCTGGCGGAGACGGCGCCGGGGAGCGGGCGGTCATCGAGGTGGTCCCGGTGATGCAGCTGGTGGCGGCGGGGACGCTCGAGGCGCGGCCGCTGTTGCCGTCGTTTCGGTATCTCGCGCATGCGAGCGAGGGGGCGCAGGCGCTGCCCTGGGACGCGGAGCGGGCCTTCGCGGTCGGCGAGCACGCGCGCGCGCGGGGGGTGGATGCGCCGGCGCGTGTCATCGGCAGCGCCAAGAGCTGGCTCTGCCACCCGGGCGTGGATCGGCGGGCGGGGATCCTGCCGCAGGGCGCGCCGGAGGATGTGGAGGCCATCTCGCCGGTGGAGACGAGCTGGCGCTACCTCGAGCACCTGGCCGAGGCGTTCGAGCACGCACGCGGCGGGTCGCTGCTGGAGCAGGAGGTGGTGCTCACCGTGCCCGCCTCGTTCGACGCCTCCGCGCGGGAGCTGACGGTGGAGGCGGCGACGGCGGCCGGGATCGAGAAGCTGACCCTGCTCGAGGAGCCGCAGGCCGCGCTGTACGCGTGGATCGAGGCGGCTGGCGAGGGCTGGCGCAAGCAGCTGCGCGTCGGCGACGTCATCCTGGTGGTCGATGTCGGCGGCGGCACCAGCGATTTCTCGGCCATCGCCGTGGTCGACGAGGGCGGGTCGCTGGGGCTGTCGCGGATCGCCGTCGGCGATCACATCCTGCTCGGTGGCGACAACATGGATCTGGCGCTGGCCCACATGGCACGCGCCAAGCTGCTCGCCGAGGGCAAGGAGCTGGATCGCTGGCAGATGCACGCGCTGGCACACGCCGCACGCGCGGCCAAGGAGCGCTTGCTGGCCGACGACGGCGCGGCGTCGGCGCCGCTGGTCGTGCCCGGCCGAGGGTCGCAGCTGGTCGGCGGCGCGCTGCGCACCGAGCTGACCGGCGAGGAGGTGCGCGCGGCCATCGTCGATGGGTTCTTCCCGGTGGTGGCCGCGGCGGCGCGACCGGCGGTGCGCGCGCGCGGCGGGCTGACCCAGCTCGGGCTGCCGTACGCCTCCGACGCGGCGATCACCCGGCATCTGGCGGCGTTCCTCGGGCGCCAGGCGGGGGCGCTGGCCGAGCTGCGCGCCGGCAAGGAAGGCGCCGCGGCGCGCGCGCCGAAGCTCCTGCACCCGACGGTGGTGCTCTTCAACGGCGGCGTCATGAAGAGCGCCGCGCTGCGCGACCGGCTGCTGGCCACCTTGAACGGCTGGCTCGCCGAGGACGGCGCCCCGCCGGTGCGCGTGCTCGAGGGCGGTGACCTGGATCTCGGCGTGGCGCGCGGCGCCGCCTACTACGGCCTGGCGCGGCGCGGGCGCGGGCTGCGCATCCGTGGCGGCACGGCGCGCTCGTACTGGGTCGGGATCGAGAGCGCAGTGCCGGCGGTGCCCGGCATCGAGCCGCCGATCACCGCGCTGTGCATCGCGCCCTTCGGCATGGAGGAGGGCTCGGCGGCGGCGCTGCCGCCCCAGGAATTCGGGGTCGTGGTCGGTGAGCCGGTGCGCTTCCGCTTCTTCGGCTCCTCGGTGCGCCGCGGCGACGCCGCCGGCGCCGAGCTCGACGCCTGGAAGCCCGGCGAGCTGGAGGAGCTGGCGCCGATCGAGATCACCTTGCCCGCCGAGGGCCGCCGGGAGGGGACGTGGTGCCGGTGCGGCTGCACGCCTCGGTGACCGAGGTCGGCACGCTGCTGCTCGAGGCGGTGCCGCGGGGCGGCGGGCGACGAGCGCTGGAAGATCGAGCTGTCGGTGCGCGGCGGCGACGGGGCGGCCGCGGGGTAGCGCGGTGAGCGACGAGGCAGCGCGGGCGCCCGGCCAGGCGCGCCTGGTGGTGGGCATCGATCTCGGCACCTCGAACACGGTGGTCGCCTGGGCGCCACGCCACGGACGCGCGGCGCCCGAGGTCCTCGCCCTGCCCCAGCTCGTCGGGCCCACCGAGATCGAGGGGCGGCCGCTGTATCCGTCGATGCTCTACGCGCCGGTGGCCGGCGAGGCACCCGTCGATCGGTGGGGCGATGCACCATGGGTCACCGGCGAGCTGGCGCGGCGGCGCGGCAGCGAGGTGCCCGGGCGACTGGTGGCCTCGTCGAAGAGCTGGCTCTGCCACGCCGCCGTCGATCGCACCGCGGCCATCCTGCCCTGGGGCCTGCCCGAGGACGCCACCGACGTGCCGCGGCTGTCGCCGGTCGACGCTGCGGCGCGGCTGCTCGGCCACGTGCGCGCCGCCTGGGACGAGGCACGCCCGGACGCGGTGCTGGCGGAGCAGGAGGTGGTGCTCACCGTGCCGGCCTCGTTCGACGAGGTGGCGCGCGAGCTCACCGTGCGCGCCGCCGAGCAAGCCGGGTTGGCGGTGAGGCTGCTCGAGGAGCCGCAGGCGGCCTTCTACGACTTCATGCGCGCCGCCGGACCGGGGCGGGTCGAGGCCATGATCGAGGCCGGCGGCGGCGAGTGCCTGGTGCTGGTCTGCGACGTCGGCGGCGGCACCACCGACCTGTCGCTGATCCGCGTGGCCCGGGCGCCCGAAGGCGCCCCCGACGCGGTGGTCATCGAGCGCGTCGCAGTCGGCCATCACCTGCTCCTCGGCGGCGACAACATGGATCTGGCGCTGGCGCACCTGTGTGAAGCCAAGCTGGTGGCGCCGCCGGCGCGGATCGAGGCGACGCGCTTCGCGCAGCTGGTCGCTGGATGCCGCCTCGCCAAGGAGCGCTTGCTCGGCGACGAGCCGCCGGACGGCGTGCCCATCGCCGTCGCCGGGAGCGGATCGAAGCTCGTCGGTGGGACGCTGTCGACACGCCTCGAGCGCGAGGAGGTGGAGCGCGTGGTGCTGGAGGGTTCTTCCCGCCGCGCCGCGGACGCGCCCGCAGCGCACCAAGGCCGGGCTGCTGGCGTTCGGCCTGCCGTACGAGCGCGACGTGGCCATCACCCGCCACGTCTCCTGGTTCTTCGCGCGCCACGCGCCGGCCGCGACCGGGCCGCGCGCGCTGCTCCTGAACGGGGGCGTCTTCAACGCACCGCGCCTGGCGCGCCGCCTCGCCGAGGCCATCGAGCAGTGGGGCGGGCCGCCGCTCGAGGTGCTGCCACACGGCGACGCCGATCGGGCGGTGGCGCGCGGCGCGGTGGCCTACGGGCTCGCGCTGGCCGGGCGCGGGCGGCGCATCGAGGGCGGCGCGGCGCGCGGCTACTACCTCGGCGTGCAAGGGCGCGACGAGGCGCGCACCGCGGTGTGCGTGGTGCCGCGCGGCTCCAAGGAGGGCGTGCGCCACGTCGTCGGCGAGCGACCCTTCGACCTGGTGGTCGGGCGCCCGGTGCGCTTCGACCTCTACGCCTCCGACGACGACCGCGTGGACGCACCCGGTGCCCTGGTGACCCTCGACGACGACGGCTTCCTGGCGCTGCCGCCGCTGTCGGTGTCGTTCGACGCCGGCACCGCCAGACGCAGGAGCTCGGCCTCCGTGGCACCGCCTTCCACGCTGCGCCCGCCCGGCCCGCCGCCCTCGCGCGGCGCGACCGTGCGCGTGGCGCTGGAGGGCGAGCTGACCGCCGTCGGCACCGTCGACCTGGCCTGCGCCGAGGTGAGCGGTGCGCGGCGCTTCCGGCTCGCCTTCCAGCTTCGCGGCGCGGAGGAGCAGGCGCGGGCGCCGAGCGCGGCGCCGCCCTCGCGCGCCGCGCCGCGCCTCGAAGAAGCGCTGGCGGCAGTGCGCAAGGCCTTCGGCGCTGGAGCGCCAGGCGAGGCGCGTGACGCCAGGCAGCTGGTCCGCGAGCTGGAGCGGCTCCTCGGCGACCGCGGCGGCTGGACCACGGAGACGGCCCGCGCGCTCTTCGACGCGCTGCTCGAGGACAAGAAGGCCCGCAAGCGCTCGCTCGATCACGAGCGCGTCTTCTGGTCGCTGTCGGGCTTCTGCCTGCGCCCCGGCTTCGGACATCCGCTCGACGCCCAGCGGGTGGCGCGCCTGGTGCCGCTGTTCGGCGAGCGCCTCGCCTTCCCGGACGAGGCGCGCGGCTGGCAGCAGTTCTGGATCGCGTGGCGCCGCATCGCCGCCGGGCTCGAGGAGCCGCTGCAGACCGCGCTGCGCGACCTGTGCGATCCCTTCTTCGCGCCACCGGAGAGGAAGCTCAAGAAGCCGAAGGGCCTCAAGCTCGAGGCCGGCGCGGAGATGCTGGAGATGGTCTCCTCGCTGGAGCGCGTCCCGGCGGCGCGGCGCAGCGAGCTCGGTGCCTGGGTGCTGGAGCGCACCTGGACCGACCGCGACCCGCGGCTGTGGTCCGCGCTCGGCCGGCTGGGAGCCCGCATCCCCGCCTATGCCAGCCTGCACCACGTCGTGTCCGCGCAGGTGGCGGAGCGGTGGCTCGAGCACGTGATGCGCGAGAAATGGGGGGAGATCCCGACCGCGCCGGCGGCCGCGGTGCAGATGGCCCGCCTCACCGGCGACCGGGCCCGGGACGTCTCCGCCGAGACGCGCCGGGAGGTGGCCGCAAAGCTGCGCGCCATCTCCGCGAAAGAAGAGTGGATCCGGGTCATCGAGGAGCTGGTGCCCGTGGAGGAGGCCGAGCGGGCCGCCTGGTTCGGCGAGGCGCTGCCCGTCGGTTTGCGGCTGGTGAACGCGTAGGAACGCATAATCGCGCCCGGTGACCGTCTGACGTGCTGCTTGGGCCCCCTGCTTGTCCTCGGCTTCCGGTCGCTGCGAACATGGGCGATCGGCTGCGAACAGCGGCCCGGTAGATCGAGCGACGGCGAGCGTATGACGCGTTCTGCCGGCCTGCTCGGGCTTCCCTTCACGACCACTGGACGGAGACTCCCATGCGTACCGCGTCCCTGATCTCTGCGTTCGGCATCCTCTCGCTCGCGCTGCTCGCGGGCTGCACCTCGGAGACGCTGGAGTCCGACCTCATCAAGACCAAGGGCATCGCCGCCACGGTCGAGGTCAGCGCCACCAACGACAACGCCTCGACGGTGCTCGTCACGCTCCGTGCCGGCGGCGACGACAGCAACCGGAAGTTGTCAACGTGTTTGAGACACCGCGTCGTCGAGATTACTGAAGCGTAGGAGCCGTCGTCGCCCTGAGCGCCGCCGCTGCTACGCCGAGCGCCGCCACGTCGTGCGTCGCCGCCGCTGCGCCGAGCGCCACCGCTGCGCCGGGCGCCGCCACGTCGTTCGTCGCCGCTGCGCCGAGCGCCACCGCTGCGCCGGGCGCCGCAGCGTCGTGCGTCGCCGCAGCGTCGTGCGTCGCAGCGTCGTGCGTCGCCGCCACGAGCGCCATCGCGCTGAGGGCGGCCGTGCTGGCGACCGCTGCGTTGCCCAGCGCAAGCGCCTCGCCGGGGGCTGCACCCCCGGACCCCCGCGGCTCGGCGCCGCCACGCGCCGGTGCTGCGCGGCCGACCGTCGCCGTATCGTCGCCAGCGCCGACTGCGGGAGCGCGTGGCGTCGTCGAGCTCTGGGGCTCGGCCTGCACCTTCGGCTTGTTGATCCACACGGCGGTCGGCAGGCTCGGCGGCGTCGGAAGCCCACGCGGGAAGCGCTCGGGATGGGCGCGGTATGCCGCCTCGAGGACCGCCGCACGCTCTGCTGCCTTCGCGGCGGCGAGGCCGTAGTGCACGTCGTGCGGCGTGAGCAGGCCGAGCCCGACGTGGTGATGGTCGTTGTTGTACCAATCGAAGAACGGGCCGCAGTGGGCGCGCGCATCCTGCTCGCAGCCGAAGCGCTCCGGAAACTCGGGCCGATACTTGAGCGTCTTGAACTGCGCCTCGGAGAACGGGTTGTCGTTGGAGACGTGCGGCCGTGAGTGCGTCTTGGTGACGCCCAGGTCCGCGAGCAGCAAGGCCACGGGCGTCGACTTCATCGACGACCCTCGGTCCGCGTGCAGCGTGAGCTGCTCCGGGGCGATGCCCTGACGCGCGCACGTCTCTGCGATGAGCTTCTTCGCCAGCGCGCCGCTCTCGCGCGGTGCGATCATCCAGCCCACGACGTAGCGGCTGAACACGTCGAGGATCACGTACAGGTAGAAGTAGGTCCACTTCGCCGGGCCGAGCAG
The DNA here is from genome assembly GCA_037720395.1 of Polyangiaceae bacterium. Lineage (GTDB taxonomy): Bacteria > Myxococcota_A > Polyangia > Polyangiales > Polyangiaceae > JBBJMR01. Next base: position 4,151 of record JBBJMR010000101.1, on the reverse strand, counting down.
CTTGGTGATGTCCCAGCTCCAGAGCTCGTTCGGCTTCGTCGCCAGCAGCTCAGGCGCCGCGTAGTGCGGGTGACGGAGCTGATCGCGGCGCTCGCGGACCTCGGCGTTCACCGCGAGGATGCGGTACATCGTGCGCACCGAGCAGTGGTACTCCCCCTCATCGAGCAGCTGCGCCCAGACCTCCGTGGGCGCAAGGTCCACGAAGCGCGGCTCGTGCAGCCGAGCGAGGACGAGGTCGCGCTCCTCAGTGGACAGCGCTCGCGGCGGCGGAGGCTTCCGCGCCGACGGCGCCCTCGGCTTCAGCAGTCGGTAGTACGTGGCCCTGGGCAGGCCGAGCGCCGCGCATGTGGGCGCAACGCCGAGCTCGGTCTTGGCGCTGATGATCGCGTCCATCACGGCACCTCGTTCGGGTCCGGCAGAGCGATGCCCAGAATCTCGGCAACTTTTTTTTGGAGCGCTACCAGCGCCTCGGCGCGCTCCGCACGCTTCCTCAGCTTCGCCATCTCGCGCTCGAGCTCCGCGACCCGCAGCGCGTTCGGATCAGGAGGATGGGCCTTCGGCCCTCGCTTCTTCGGAGTGAGCCCGGCCAGCTCGCCCCGCTCGCGCTGCGACCGCCACACCATGAGATGCGACGAGTACAGGCCCTCGCGCCGCAGCATCTCGCCGAGCGCACCCTTGCGCCCCGATGCCTGATGGCCGTCGGCCTCGCGGAGGATCCGCAGCTTGTACTCGGCCGTGAACCGTCGACGCGTCGCCTTCGCCGACACCTCCGTCGGCCGGGCGGCTGCCTGGTCTTGCGTTCCGTTCTTCATCGAGAGATCCCAACTCGCCCTCTACACTAAACTTAGGGGGGAGCGGTGTCTCACGCACGTTGGCACAGAGGGAACACCTACATGGAGCTGCAGAGCGGCGACGAGCTGACGGCCAGCGCCGACGGCTCCGAGCGCGGCATGAGCCAATCCGGTGAGGGGAAGTACGAGGCCAGCTTCGACACCGGCGCGGGCGGCGTGGAGTTCGTCGTCGACCTCCAGCGCGCCGACGACACCTCGGCCCCGAACAGCCGCGGCGTCATGCCCGAGCCCTTTTCGGTCACCGCCGAGGACGGCAAGCGCCGCGCCGAGGAAGACGTGCTCATCGACTGGGGCACCGGCAGCGACGGCGACATGAACATCGTCGTCGAGGGCGACTGCATCTTCCAGTTCGACGAGGATGTGGCCGACACCGGCAGCTACACCATCCAGGCCGGTGAGCTGGATTCCACCGGCGGCGACATGCCCGAGTCCTGCGAGCTCAAGGCGACGCTGACGCGCACCGCGCACGGCAGCGCAGACGCGGCGTACGACAGCGAGAGCTCGGTGGCGCTGCGCCAGATTCGCAGCGCCCAGTTCTCCTCGGAGCCCTGAGGCTCCGACAGGAGACCTCGGACCTGTCGAGGCTCGCCGGCCGCAGCGCGGCCACCCCTCGCGCCGCGCGGCTGCCAACGCAGTTGCCGCCCCCGACCGCGCTGTCCGGACCGCTGGCCTCGCGCCAGCTGTCTGTACGCCGCGCGGCGCCTGCGATGGCGCATTGACGGGACGGGCACGCTCGTCGCATCCTCGCCCGGGATGCGTGGGGCTCCGTTGATGCTGGTCGCCGCGCTCTGGCTGTCGTCGTTCGACCTCGCCTGCGGGGGCGAGGAGTTCAGCAGCAGCGACCCGCCACCACCCTGCAACACCGACCCGTGGTCGTGCACCGACGGCCAGACCTGCTGGGTGAACAGCGCCGGTGACGGCTTCGCCTGTCTGAACCCGGGCCCCGGCGCCTCGGGCGCGGCGTGCAGCCTCGTCGCCGGATCGGTCGGCTGCGACACCGGGCTGTTCTGCGACCGTGATGATGCCTGTCGCCCGTTCTGCGACAACGAGGACGCCTCGCATGCCTGTCCGGACGGCATGGCGTGCAACGTGGTCACCATCCTCGACGCCGCCAAGAACCGATCGGCGCTGTGGAGGTCTGCTCGCCGCCGTAGGCGAGCCGGCGGCTCGCACAAGGCGCGGCGGATCGCGCTACCGTGCGCGCGTGACCGAGCAGGCCGACGACCGCGCGCCCGCCACGCTCGGGCAGGTGCTCGACGTCGCGCGCTCGACGCCAGCACCGGGCCCTGCGCCCGCGTCCGGGTCGGCCTGGAGCCCGGATGGTCGCGCGGGGACACGCTGCGGATCACCGTCCCCGAGCGACTCACCTGCGCGCGCTGCGACGGCGGCGGCTGCGACGGCTGCCAGCGCAGCGGCGCGTTGCGCGCCCCGGCCGAGCCCGGCGCTCGCACCGTGCGCGTCGAGCTCCCCGACCTGCCGGCCGGAGGGCCATCCGGCTCCTGCGCCCGTTCGGCGACGCCGCCGGCGTCGAGCAGCTGCGCGTCGAGCTGCTCGCCTCCGCGCGCACCGACGCCGGTCTGCACGTCTCGCACACCGCCGCGCCGCGTGTCCTGGCCGCCCGCGCGCCGCATCAGCCAGCGCGCCGTCGCCGCTGCTGGTGGTCGAGGGCTGGCGGCGGTGGCCGCGGTGGCCGCGGCGCTGCTCGGTCGTGCGAGCGGCGTCTCGTCGCGCGCCGCGTCTCACCGTTCGACGCAGGTGAAGGTCTCCCAGTGGCCGCACACCGACCTGCTCTTCGCGGCGGACGCCGAGGCCCAGGCCTGGGAGCCGCTCGCGGACTGGATCCTCGTCCACTGAGGAGGCGTCACGCCGGCGTCCGCGCCGGTCGGTTGGTCAGCGATAACCGCGCGAGCCGCGCTCGCCTCGCAGCAGGCGCGCCAGCTGCTGCATGTCGGCGAAGGTGGAGCCTAGCGCCTCCGGCTCCACCACCGCGCCCAGCATGCCCAGCGTCACCGCCTCGCCGTCGATCAACACCTTGCTCGCGTCGCGATCCAGAACGCCGACCTGCTTGCGGACCGCCGGATCTTCCTGGCGCGCCGCCAAGTCCTCGGCGTCCACGCGCAACCGCAGCAGCGTGGCCATGACCACCGAGCGTGCGTCGAGCACGCTCGCCAGGTCGAAGTCCGCGCCGTCGACGTGCGTGCCGTGCAGACGCAGGCCTCCGGCGAAGAAGCGCCCCCCGCGACGCTGCGCGAACGCCTGCCACGCCACCGCCGCTGCCTCCATCCCGGGCGGCGGCGGCATGGCCTCCGACGCCGCCGCGATCTCCTTCGCCGAGCGCTCCAGCACCTCCAGCAATCCCGCCAGCGCGTCCGCATCCTGCGCGACCCCCGACGAGCGCAGGTTGAGGCTGCAGTCGTCGAGCTTCACCCGCGCCACCTGCAGCGCGCCGAGCAGCGCCCGCCGAAGCTCGGGGCCGAGGAGGGCCCGCGCACGCTCGGGCAAGTCGGCGTCGACGGCCAGCGCGTCCATCTCCGGCTGCTCGTCGAAGCGCAGCGCGCCACCGCGACCGAGCCGCCGCTTCACCACGCGCAGCCCGAAGCCCCAGCTCGGCCAGGCGAGGCTCGCCTCCAGGCCACGGGCCTTGCGCGGCTCCTGCCACACCCGCGCCTCCATGCCGTGCAGCCGGCCACGGAGCTCGAGCGAGCGCGGGGTGAGCGCCAGGCCGATCGCCGCGCCCAGGTCGTGCCACGCTTGCCGCCAGCGCGCCGTACCCGCCGGCACCGCGCTCGCTCCCGGCGAAGCGCCACGCGGCGCCCAGCGCCCGATCTCCAGCGAAACCTGGTGCAGGCCGCTGGCGTGGTCGACGACGATGGCCAGATCCCAGCTCAGCTCGCTGCTGGCCTCCCGGTCCTCGAGGTACAGCGGCTGCCGCGCCAGGGAGCACTGCAGCTCGCGCGGGATGCGAAGCGCGAAGGGCACCGGCACACCTTCGGCGGTGCCAATGAGGGAGACGAAGGCGCCCGGGTGCGTCTGCCACCAGCTGCGGTCGTCGACGTGCCCGCGCGCATCCTTCTCCGTGAGCTTCTCGGTGATGCGCAGGTCCAGCGAGGCACCGTCGAAGCGGAAGTCGCCGATGTTGCCGAAGGTCAACGATCCGTGCAGCGTCTCGCCGGGGGCCAGGCGCCGGTCGTCGAGCGCGACGTCGAGGACCATCGACCCGCCGAGGTCGGGGAATGGGGTCACGCCCGGCCACGGCGCGTCGGGCGCCGCGGGCGGCGGCGACGCGACGGCGAAGCGGTG
>JBBJMR010000335.1:0-9188 GCA_037720395.1 Polyangiaceae bacterium | reverse complement strand
CCGACCGCATCGTCGTCGGCGAGTGCCGTGGCGGCGAGGCGCTGGACATGCTCCAGGCCATGAACACCGGCCACGACGGGTCGATGACCACCACCCACGCCAACTCGCCGCCCGAGGCGCTGGCCCGGGTGGAGACGCTGGTGCTCATGGCCGGCGTCGATCTCCCCTCCCGCGCCATCCGCGAGCAGATTGCCAGCAGCATTCACCTCATCGTCCAGATCGCGCGCTACGCCGACGGCACCCGCCGCCTCAACGAGATCTCCGAGGTCACCGGCATCGAGGACGGCGAGATCATGACTCGCCCCATCTTCGAGTACGTGCGCACCGGCACCGGTGACAAACAGGCCGTCCTCGGCTTCCACCGCGCCACCGGCTACCTGCCCTCGTACCTCGACGCCTTCATCCTCCAGGGCCTGGTGAAGAAGGGAGAGCCGTACCTCTGATGGACCGCTTGGAGGCGCTCCTCAATCAGTCGAGCAATGCCAAGTGGCTGGGGGTCATCCTGGTCATGGTCGGCTCGTTCTTCGCCATGGGGCTGATGATCAGCGACCCCGAGGGACGACCGCGGCGGATGCATGCCCGATACGTGTTCTTCCTCGAGCGCCGCCTGCGGCAGATGTTCATCTGGACGCCGGGCGACCACATCTTCCTCGCCCAGACCGGCGCGCTCTTCGCGGTCATCGCCGTCCACTTCTTGTGGGAGCTGCCCTACTGGTACGTGTTCGTCGTCCTCGTCCTCTTCGGGCCGGCGGCGCACATCGAGCTCAAGCGCCGGAAGCGCATCGCCAAGATCGAGGAGCAGCTCGACGGCTTCGTCCTCAGCGTGGCCAACGCGCTCAAGGCCACCCCGAGCATCGGCGACGCCTTCATCTCCGTGCAGAACCTCCTCTCGCGCCCCATCCGCGACGAGATCGAGCTGGCGGTGAAGGAGATGCGCCTCGGCAGCACCCTGGACCAGGCCCTGCTGCTCATGGCCAGCCGCATCGGTAGCCGGCAGGTCGACGCCGCGCTGGCGGCCATCCTCATCGGCCGCCAGGTCGGCGGCAACCTCCCGAAGATCCTGGAGACCACCGCTCTGTCGCTCCGCGAGATGCAGCGCCTGGAGGGCGTGGTCCGCACCAAGACCGCCGAGGGCAAGGCGCAGCTCTACGTCCTCGCCGTTTTCCCCGCCGGCATCACCTACGCCTTGCACAAGCTCTCGCCCGGGTACTTCGACCCGCTGACCGAGAACCTGCTCGGGTACATCGTGCTCGGGCTGGCCATCGCGCTCTGGGTGGGGTCCATCCTGATGGCGCGCAAGATCCTCAACGTGGACATCTGACCGGCTGCTCCGAGCACGACCATGTATTTCGACTTCCAGATGGCTCGCAACCTGTTCGTGGTCGCCAGCAGCACGGCCATGTTCCTGGTCACCTTCGCGGTGGCCAGCGCGCCATCGCGCCAGGCCGAGCGCCTCGGCATCCGCGGCCTCAAGCGCCGCCGCGCCATCGAGGAGGGCGGTGTCTTCGCGCAGTTCGAGCCGCTGGTGCGCTGGATGGGGGTGCGCGTCAGCGGCATCATGAGCGATTCGCAGCGCGCCAAGGTCGACCGGCAGCTCACCCTGGCCGGCGATTACCTGGGGCTCACCCCCGAGGAGGCCGTCGGGCTCTACGTGCTCGGTGGCATCGGCGGCGTGCTCTTCGGCGCGCTGCTGGCCTACGTGAGCGGCTTTGCCCCCGCGCTGCCGATGCTGGCGTTGGGCGCCATCGGCACCTTGATGCCCTACCTGCACCTGAGCGAGGTGGCCAGCGAGCGGCTGAAGATCATCAACCGCCGCTTGCCGATGATCATCGACCTCATGGCCCTGTCGATGAGCGCCGGCCTCGACTTCCCCGGTGCCGTGCGCCAGGTGGTGGAGAAGTCCGGCGCCCCCGACGATCCGCTCATCGAGGAGATGACGCGCATCGTCCAGGAGCTGCAGCTCGGCAAGACGCGCCGCAAGGTGCTGAGCGAGTTCGCCAGCCGCGCCCCGGTGGAGTCGGTCAAGGAGTTCGTCTCCGCGCTCACCCAGGCCGAGGAGCGCGGCAACCCGGTGGCCGAGGTGCTCCAGATCCAGGCCGTGGTCTCGCGCCAGCGGCGCACCGTCAACGCCGAGGAAGCCGCCTCCAAGGCAGGCGTCAAGATCCTGGGTCCGCTCATCCTCATCTTCCTGTGCGCGCTGCTACTCATCGCCGGGCCGATGATCCTCAACCTCAAGAACCGCGGCGTATTCGTCTGACCCAGGAGGCACCCCGTGGCCGGCTTGCAGTTCCAGATTCAGTACCCCGAAGGTCGGCTCGAGCAGCTGGTCGTCGACTCCGACAGCGTGCTCATCGGCAGCGGCTCGCACTGCGAGATTCGCCTGCCGCCGGAGCAGGCAGCCGTCGAGCACGTGCTCATCACCTTCTCCGGTGGTGCGGTCTTCGCGCAGGCGCGCCACATGAACCCGCCGCCGACCATCAACGGCGCGCCATTCACCCAGGCTCCCATCCTGCCGGAGAGCGTGCTCGCCGTGGGCCGGGTGCAGATGGCCATCGCGGTGGTGCAGGTCGCCGACGACCCCAACGTCATCAAGAAGAAGGAGCAGAAGACCAGCCCGGTGACCATGGTCATGTGCGCGCTGCTCCTGCCGGCGGCGCTGCTGCTCCTCATCCAGGAAGACGACGCCTACGGCATCGGCGAGGTGCCGGAACCGCCGTCGCTGTGGGGCGACCCGCCCACCACCTGCCCGCAGACGGCGCGAGACCTGGCCTTCAACGTGGCGCTGGAGAAGAAGGTCCACGCCGAGGCCAAGCGCGAGCGCTGCCCGTTCCACGCCCCGGACTGCGTGGGCGCGGTGCCGGCCTTCGAGCAGTCGGCGGTGTGCTTCAAGGCGGCGGGCGAGGACGAGCTGGCCAAGGAGGTCACCCGTTCGTCGGTGGCCATGCGCGAGCGTGTCAACCAGCTCTACCGAGGCCACCAGATGCGCCTCGAGCACACCATCACCATCGGCGACCTGGCCACCGCGCAGAAGCAGGTGAAGGTGCTGCTGATGATGCTCGACGGCAAGCAAGGTCCGTACGTGACCTGGCTCTCGAACCACGATCGAAAGCTGGCGCTGCGCGTCGCGTCGGTGAAGTGACGCCCGCGCAACCGCGCACGCCCTAGCCGAACCGCAGATGTCCCTCACCTCTTCCAGCACCCTGCGCTACCTCCTCGCCCGTGGTGCGCTGGTCGCGCTCGCCGCCCTGGGCATCGCCGGCTGCGGGCCGGCCACGCCCTTGCCCGCGACCCCGGAGAAGCAGCAGGCGCAGCGCGCGAGGGTGGCCAAGGAGGAGGCTCCGGAGACGCTCTTCGAGCGCGGCCGCGAGCTGGCCCGCGTTGGGGACAACAACCGCGCCGAGCAGTACCTCTCCGGCGCCATGGACGGCGGCGCCGACCCGAGCAAGGTGCTGCCGCTGCTCCTCCGGGTGTGCATCGCCGAGCGCCGCTACCGGGTGGCCATCGACTACGCCGAGCCGTACATGCGCCGCCGCCCGGACGACTACCGGCTGCGCTTCGTCATCGCCTCGCTGTATCACAGCATCGGCGAGCCGCAGAACGCCCGGCGCGAGCTGGAGCAAGTGGTGCGCAGCAAGCCGGACCACGCCGACGCGCACTTCGCCATGGCGGTCATCTATCGCGACGACGACGAAGACCCGGTGCAGGCTGACGCGCATTTCCGGGAGTACCTGCGCATCGCCCCCACCGGCGACCACGCCCCCGAGGCCCGCGCCTCGCTCATGCGCAGCACCCTCGAGGCGCCGAGGATCGAGCTGAAGACCGTGCCCCCGCCTGCTGGCGAGGCGACGCCGCCGACCGGCGTGCAGCTCAAGGAGGTGCCGCAGCCCGCGTTGGCGCCTGCCGCGCCGAAGCCCACTCTGCCTCCGGCCAAGAAGCCCCCGGCGGCAGCCCAGCCTGCACCGCCCGCATCACCGAGGTAAACGACATGCCCATTCCCAAGGAGGTCTACGAAGAGACGATCATGAGCTTCCTGGCTCCAGTGAAGCAGTACTTCGAAGACCCGACGGTCACCGAGGTCATGATCAACGGACCCCACCAAGTCTACATCGAGAAGAAGGGCATCCTCTACCTCACCGACGCCAAGTTCCGCGATCGCGAGGCGTTGATCACCGCCCTGCGCAACATCGCCCAGTACATCGGCAAGTACATCAGCGAGGAGAAGCCCATCCTCGAGGGCCGCCTCCCCGACGGGTCTCGCGTGGAGGCCATCCTCCCGCCCGCCGGCCCGGACGGCCCCCACGTCGCCATCCGCCGATTCTTCGAGGAGACGCTGACCATGCAGCGCCTCAAGGAGTTCGGCGCCGTCACCGAGGACGCCATCCTGACCCTGCAGGCGCTGGTCGTCTCCAAGCTGAACATCGTCGTCGCCGGCGGCACCGGCAGCGGCAAGACGTCGAACCTCAACGCCTTGTCGTCGTTCATCCCGGACAGCGAGCGGGTGGTGGTCATCGAGGACAACCGCGAGCTGCAGCTGCAGCGGGCGCACGTCGTCCAGCTCGAGGCCCGCCCGCCGGACCCCAGGGGCAAGGGCGCGGTGAGCATCCGCGACCTCTTCAAGGCCACCCTGCGCATGCGCCCCGACCGCATCGTGGTCGGCGAGGTTCGCGGGGCCGAGGCGCTCGACCTGGTGCAGGCCATGACCAGCGGTCACGGCGGCTGCCTGACCACCATCCACGCCACCTATCCGCGCGACACGCTGACCCGACTCGAGACCTGCTCGATGATGAGCGACATCGACATGCCGCTGGTGGCCATGCGCCTGCAGATCGCCTCGGGCATCAACATCTGCGTCCAGGTCGCGCGCCTCCAGGACGGATCGCGCAAGCTGACCCACATCACCGAGGTGCTGGGGTTCGATATCGACTCCGCGGCGTACATCACCAAGGACATCTTCGTGCGCAACTATCACGGCCTCGGGCCCCAGGGCGAAGTGCAGAGCGAGCTGGTGGCCACCGGATATTTGCCGCGTTGCCTGGAGCAAGTTCGCGAGCATGGTACGGATCTGCCGCCGGCGGTGTACGCTGCCGCCGAGCGGCGTAAATACGCGGAGAGGCACGGCCAGCAGCCCAATGGCGGATCTGCAGGGTGAGCGACTGATTCAGGTTCGCGCCGGAGTCGGCGAGCCCGCGGCGATGCGCGCCGTACCGGGCGAGGTGCTCGGGCCGCTCTCGGTGGGCACAGTGGTGGCTGGCGTGTCGTCGCCCTCGTGTGCGCGACGAGCACGCCTTCCTCTACTTCGACGGCGAGACGCTGTTCGTGCAGTCGGTCGACGCCGGCAACCCGGTGTTCATCAACGCCGCCCTGGTCTCCACGAGGGACCAGTGTGGAGCCGCACAGCGAGCTCGCCCTCGGCGACGCGCGCCTCTGGTATGCGCCCAGCGAGGCGGTCGTCGCGCACCAGAGCGACCGCCCTTCCCGCCGGGGGCCTTCGTCAACGAGGACTCCAACCGCCGCGGCGACCGCCCCTTCGCCGCCGCCGCACGTGGCGGAGCGCCGCTCGATCGGCCCTTCGCGCCCGGAGCGCTCGTGATGAAGACAGGACATGACCCGCCTGGCGCCCATCGAGGGTCGGCGGGCAACAGCGGCAGCCACGGTCCCCCGCGCCCCGCCGCCGGCCGCGCCCCGCCGCGCGGCGGCGGCACCGTGCAGATGGCCGCCTTGCCGGTGGCGCTGGCGCGCGGCGCCGCGCCCGCGGGGATGGTCATCTCCGGGCCGAACGACCTGACCACCATGGGGCCGGTGCAGCCGCCCATGGGCCACCTCGGGCCGCAAGGGATGGGCGCACCGATGGCGAACGATGCGGCGGTGATGATGCCGGCGGTCGCGCCGCAGTACGTCCTGCAGTCCCGCACGGCGCGATGTCCTATTCGCCCACGCCATGCCGATGCAGGGCATGCCCGGGCCGGGCATGCCGCCCGGCGCGCTCCCATGCCCGGCGCGCTTCATGCCCGGCGCGGGCGCCGCCCCGTCGGCGCGCCCGCGCCGGGCATGACCCGCCGGCGACACCCGTGCCCGGCGCGGTCGCCGGCGGGGGCAAGAAGCCCATCGACCAGATCAAGCAGCTCGTCGAGCGCGCCAAGGTGGGCTGGAAGGAGGCGCCCCCGCCGCGCAAGGCGATCATGGTGCTCGCCGGACCGGTGCTCGCCGCATCGGCCTTTCTCTTCCTGCACTCGCCCGATCCACCCCGGCCTCCGCCTCGTCCGCGCCCGCCGAGTACCACGCCAGCGGGCACGGCTGCCGGCACCGCGTCGGCGGCCACCACCGGAATCGTGGCGCCGCCGCCGGCCTCGGCGTTCCCGATCGCGAGCGGATCGGCGACCGTGCTCTCGCCGAGTGTGCTGCCGCCAGCTTCGGCGGTCCCGTCCGGCATTCCGACCGCGACGCCGGTGGGCAAGCCGGGCAAGACGGCCCCGCAGAAGACCCTGCAGCGCGCCGCGGCGGACGCGGTGGCCGCGGGCGCCTGGGCCGATGCGGCCACCCTCTACGAGCAGCTCGCCGCGCAGTACCCGGATCAGCCGGCGTACGCCGAGGCAGCGCGCATCATGCGGGCACGCGCGTCCGGCAAATAGCGCGATCTTGCGCCGTGCCGCGCGAGTGGGCCGAGGGCGCAGCGCCACGCACATGTCGGCGTCCCGCGCTGTCTGCGCGAAGCTTCACCAATCGCGCGCGGGCTGTTACCACGGTCGGCATGCGGTCAACCACCCTCGCGGTCGCCTCGGCGGTCGCCGTCTCGGCCTGGCTCGGCTGGAGCGGCGTGGCCGAAGCGCGCACGGTCATCAAGAACCCCAACGAGCACCCCGACTACCGCGCGGAGCTGGAGCCGCACGGCAACCTCGTGCTGTGGCACCGCTATTACAACCGTCGGTTCAACCGCTACAACGACTTCGGGGATCCCGAGGGCGGCGTCGGCTTCCGTGCCACCATCGAGCTCGGCGACCCGGCCTTCATCCCGTCGATCAACAACACCGTCGGAATCACCTTCGGCATCGACCTCACCAGCTGCCGCTACTGCCGCGATGACGTGACCCTGTGGTTCCCCGTCGGCCTGCAGTGGAACTTCTTCCTGACCGACAAGTGGAGCGTCTTCGCAGACCTCGGCATCATCCCTCGCACCGACGGCGTGCGTGACTTCTACTTCGACTTCATGGCCCACGTCGGCGGCCGCTACCACTTCAACGACACCGTCGCCCTGACCATGCGCGTCGGCCAGCCGTTCATCAGCGTCGGCGCCTCGTTCTTCATCGGCGGCTGAGCGGCGCCAGTCGGCCGGGCGGCGCGCCCCCGGCCCGGCGGCCGGCGGGCGCCCCCGGTGGCCGCGCCAGCGTCCGGCCGGCTCTCGCGCCACGTGCGGCTGGGCCGGCGCGCAGTTACACTGCGGGAGATGCAGGTCGTCTACTACCTGATCGGCGCCCTCGGGCTGGCGATCCTCATGGTCGTCCACGAGGCCGGTCACTACTTCGCTGCGCGCTCGTACGGGATGCGCGTGCTGAAGTTCTCGATCGGGTTCGGCCCGACGTTCTTCAGGATCGAGCCGGAGGGCGGCTACTACTGGTTCACCAGCTTCGGCCGCAAGTTGCGCCTCCGCCTCTGGAAGCACATCCCCGAGAAGCACGGCCCCACCGTCTTCCAGGTGGCGATGATACCGGTGCTGGCCTACGTGCAGATCGCGGGGATGAACCCGCTCGAGCCCGTCGATGCCAAGGACAAGGGCAGCTACGCCAACGCCAGCCTGATGGGCCGCATCGTCACCATCTTCGCCGGACCGCTGGCCAACTACCTGTTTGCCTCGGTCTTCTTCTTCGTCAGCATCGTCTTCGGCGGCAAGGTCTTCCTGTCCACCGACGTCAACGTCCTGCCCGGCAAGCCGGCGGCCATGGCGAACATCAAGGACGGTGATCGCATCGTCGCCCTCGATGGCGTGGTGCTCGAGGAGTGGGAGAAGATGGCCGAGATCATCGCCCGGAGCCCGAACAAGCCCCTGGCGGTGGTACTGGACCGCAACGGCGAGCGCGTGGAGACGACCATGACCCCCGCGGACGAAGGCGGGCGCGGGCGCGTGGGCGTGGCCGCGCGAGGGCCCGGCAAACGGGTGCCGGTCACGGCGGGCGAGGCGGGCAAGCTGGCGCTCATCAAGCCGGCCCAGGTGGTCAAGGACCTGGTGGTCGGCCTCGGCCAGTACATCCGCGGCAAGGCGGACGGCGAGCTCGCCGGCCCAGCGGGCATCGTCAAGGAGACGGCGCGCGCCGCCAAGAGCGGCTGGACCGACCTCATGTACCTGCTCGGAGCCCTCAGCGCGTACCTCGGGGCGTTCAACCTCATCCCCTTCCCGGCGCTCGATGGAATGCGCCTGGTCTTCCTGGGGTACGAGGCGACCACGCGCCGGCGCGCCGACGCGCGCATCGAGCAGGGGGTCCACGCGGTGGGCTTCGCCATGCTGCTCTGCCTCGTCGCCTGGGTGACGGTCTTCAAGGACTTCGGCCTGGGAAAGTAGCGGCGCGCGCGGTCGCCTCGCGCGGCGCGCGCGCGCGGGCCGGGGGCCTGCTAGGGTCCGCCGCCGATGGCGCGGATGGCCTCTCTGGAGGGGATGGCGCTGCACGCCGGTGGTGGCCGTGCGCGTCGAGCTCCACGCCCGGCCCGGGCCCATCCGCTTCGTGCAGCAGGGCCGCGGGGCAGCGCTCGCGGACCTCCGCGTCGTCCGCGCGGACGCCGGCGTGCGCCTGGTGGGGCCGGGCGGCGCACCGGCCGTCGACCTCTGCGAGCACCTCCTGGCTGCCCTGGCAGGTACGGGCGTCCGCGACGGAGTGGAGGTGCGCGTCGACGGTCCGGAGCTGCCGCTGCTCGACGGAGGCGCGGCGTCGTTCGCGGCCGCGTTGCTGGACATCCAGGCCCCACGCGGCCCCGCCGCGCTGCAGGTGGTGCGGGCGGCGCGCTTCGCCGAGGGCGCCGCGTGCTATCGGCTGGAGCCGAGCGACGACATGCGCATCGAGGTCGAGGTCGAGTTCCCGCCGCCCGTCGGCCGCGAGCGCGCCGAGTGGTCCGGCGACGCCGACGACTTCGTGCGGCGCATCGCTCCAGCGCGGACCTTCGGCTGGAGGTCGGATCACGCCGCGCTGCTGGCGCGCGGGCGG
>JBBJMR010000100.1:0-26530 GCA_037720395.1 Polyangiaceae bacterium | reverse complement strand
CGAGCTCTCTGCCGTAGCCGAAGGACCCATCGGCAAGGCGCAGCCTCAGGAATGTTCCCGGCGGGTGACTGGTTGGCTTCTTCACCGCGTCACTCGAGCTCGAGCGAGCGCTGCGCGGGCTCCGCCTCCTCCGCGGCCTCTGCCGTGTCGCCGTCGATGGCCGCGCGAACGACGCGCTCCGTCACCTCGTCGAGATACGTGCGCAGCTCCGCGGAGAGGCGCTCGAAGTGCGGCCAGAGCGTCTCGTCCACGAAGCGCTTCGGCACCCGCGCCATGACGGTGGTGCGGCGCTGGCCCCGGTAGCGGTATGGCCTGATGCCGTAGCGGCGAAGGAGCGCGACCAGCACCTTGTGCGACCAGGCATCGCCGACCGAGAACTTGTACTCGACGGGCGGGCTCTGCGCGCCCTGCTCGTGCAGGCGGGCGCGGACGCGATCGCGCGCGCTCGCCGCGGCGGCGCGCTCGCCCTCCGTGGCGCCGCCGGCGACGAGCGCCTCGAGCTTGGCGAGCTTGGCAACGAGGGCAGCTTCGTCCATGACGTCGGGTCGTGCCTACCGAGGCGCCGGACGCGCTGCCAGCAGATTCAGCCTGGCGGCGAGCGCATCGAGGCGACGCGGCCGAGCGCTCCGCGGGCACCGCCAGTCGGGCGCTCAGCTGTCGTCGGCCTCTGACAGCGCGCGCGTCAGCAGCGATCCGAGGCCGAGCCGCACGGCCCCGCTCTCGAGGTAGCCGCGATCGGGCTGCGCGCCCTGCACCATGATGACTCCGAGAATGTTAATGCTCGTCTTCGTCCGTTGCCCGAGCCGCGCAGCGCGCGCAGTCCCTCGGTGCCGTCCGGAGGAGGGTAGAGGAGGGGGCGCGGGCATTGCCAGATGGTTCGGGCGCTCCGCCATCGCAGCTCGACCCGTCGCGGTCGAGCCACAGCGCGGCCAAGCGGACGCGCACAGGGTCGCGCCCGGCGAGCTGCACTGCCATTTTGACAAGCGGCTCGTGGCTCTTCGGGGCGCGTTCCTGCGGTGAACCGCGCGCGTTTCGAGTCGGGCCTCTGGCTCGGCAATTGCTTGGGGTGGCGGAATGCTTCGCGGAGGCTCCTCGATGGCGCTCCTGCTGGTCTCTGCCTTCGCCGCGGTCGCTGGCGGGTGCGGGGCCAGCGAGGCGCTCGACGTCGGCGCGGGGGCGGGCGCTTCGCGCCAGTGCCCGGAGCTCGCGGTCACCGGCGTTCCGGAGTGCAAGCGCGCGAGCCCCGAGGCGGTGCCGCTGGCGCGCATTGCCGAGCTGCCCGGAGAGACGGGCGGGATGGATGGATGGCACCTGGCGGCGGACGAAGCGCACCTCTACTTCGTGTCCGAGTCGCGCGTCTTCCGCGTTTCGAAGGAGGGCGGCGCGCCGGAGCCGCTCACGCCGCCGCACACCGCGGGCCAGGGTCTGACGCTCGCTGACGACTTCCTCTACTGGTGGCACGAGGACCGGGTGCAGCGCATGCCCGTGGAGGGTGGCTCCATCGAGTCCGTGGTGGCGCTGCCCGATGGGGAGGACTGGACGGTCGCACCGGATGCCATCCTGTCATGGCAGGGGAGCGAGAGCGGGGGGCCGCTCCGGAGCACGAGCCTCACCACCCACGAGACGACCCTTCTGTGGGTGGGGGCGGGGCAGGCCCGTCTCCATGGCTTTCGCGCGGACGAGACGCACGCGTACGGGCTCGTCGACCACGACCTCCTGCGGGTGCCGCTCGAGGGCGGCGAGGCGGAGGTCCTCGGCGACGGGCGCGACGCGCTCTCGGGGTGGGCAGCCGGGGCGGGCCTGGAGTGGCTCGTCACCGACGCGCACGTCTACCTGGGCCGTGCCTCGTTCGAAGGTGTGCCTGTCAGCGAGTCCGGCTCGTTCCATCCGAAGATCGAGGTCTACCGGGTCGCCAAGGCGAGCCCCCACAAAGCAGAGCTCGTCGTGAGCCGCGGCTTCTCGCTGCGGATGGTGAAGCACGGAGAGGACCTGTTCCTCGACGGCGTGATGCGCGCCAACGACGGGCCCGAGACGCGCGGCGAGATCCTCCGCGTGCCGCTCGACGGTGGCGAGGTCGAGCGAATCGGCGAGAGCGACGCGGCCTCGCCAGCCGGCAGCGTGCGCTACACCAACGCATCTGCGGGGATCGCGGTCTCCGACTGTCAGGTGTTCGTCCCACTGCGCTGCGAGGACGAGGACACGTATCGGCTGGTGGCGCTGCCGTACGGTGGGGAAGGGGAGGAGTGAGGCGGGCCGCGCTCGTGGCCTGGCGCCTGTATGAAGCTGTGCTCACCGGTACCGAGCACGGTCTCCGGTGGGTGCCCCTCACCGCGCCGCCAGGGAGAGCTCCAGCCGGGCGGCCGCCTCCTCCACCTGCCGGTCGTATGTCGGCCCTTGCACGCGGTCGCGCAATGCGGCCGACAGTGGCGCGACCATGCGCGCCGGCCGCCACGGCACCGGCTTGCCCGCGCGCGCGTCGACGATGCGCCCGGCGTCGACGAGCGGGGACGCCTCGATGAGGGAGCGTGCGCCGAGAGCTCCCTTCATGGCCACGAAGAGCGCTTCGTCTGCTGGCTCGAGGAAGCGCAGCAGGGCCCGGGCCTGCGATGCCGTGTGGTAGTGGGCCGGCACGAACGTCAGGCCGTCGAAGCCCAGACGCTGGGCGGCCATGGTCACCATGCCGAAGACGATCCGGAGCCCGCCCAGACCGGGGTGCTGCTGACCCGGCAGCAGCGGGCGCTCGGGCGTCGGGCGCGCCGTCGGGTCCTGGAGCATGAGCCATTCGATGGACAGGAGCCGGAAGGGCGCGACATCCAGCGCCTCTCGTACGACGAGCTCCAGGAGCACCAGGCGTCTCGCGTCGTCGGTGCGAACGGTGATCGCCTCGCCGCTGCCGGAGCGCACGTCGAGCTCGATCTTGAAGCAGGGATAGCCGCGGCGTCGCAGCAGGTCGGACAGGCCGTAGCGCTCGAATGCCAGCTCGACACCGAACGTCGTGTAGAACCCGAGGAGCAGGTCGGGGCGCCGCTTGTCGATCAGGTCGCCGAGGACGTCGGCCTCGGTGATGCCGAAGTCGTCGGCGGGACCGGCCGACAGCTCGCTCTCGCCGAGCTCGCGCGCGATGCGGCGAAACGCGCGGAGCTCGAGGGCGGGCGTGTCCTGCAAGCTCCGATCTTCGCCGGAGAGGAGCCACACCAGCGTGCGCGCCGTGTGCCGCCACGCATCGGGCCCGTAGCCTCCGGCGGTGACCATGACCGTCGCCAGGCCCCGGCACCGCTCGAGCACGATGCGGTCGCGCTCGGCGATGGCGTCGGCGCTGACGCGCCAGCCCCCCAGCGCGTCGTCGATGGCCACGTCCACGCCGGCCACGTAGAAGACGATCTGCGGCTCGGCGGCGGCAAACGCCTGGTCGACCATCCTGCGCACCGCCGCGAGGTAGGTGGCGTCGCCGACGCCGGGGCCCAGCGCCATGTCGATGGTGTTCGCGGACGGCTCCTCGTCCCAGGCGGTGGCGTGGATCGACGCGCAGACCACCCGGGGATCGTCGCGGAAGATCGTCCGCGTGCCGTCTCCCTGGTGCAGATCGAGAGCGAGGATCAGCGCGCGGCCTGAGAAGCCTCGCGCGCGCACCTCCTCCAGCGCAATGGCCACGTCGTGGAGGAGACAGAAGCCGCCGCCCTTGCCGCGCTCGGCGTGGTGGAAGCCGCCGCCGAGGTTCACGACCACGCCGGCGCCCGAGAGCGCCAGGCCGGCGGCGTGCACCGTGCCCGCCGTCGCCCAGCGCTGTGCACGCAGGTAGCCCTCGGCGATGGCCAGCGGCGGGGGCTCGGCTTCGCCGAGCGCGCGCGCGATGGCGGACGGCGTATCCAGCGACTCCAGATAGGCGTCGTCGTGGACACGGCGTAGCGCACCGAGGCCGATGGCAGGAGGCACCCGCACGTCGGCGGGCACCAGCCAGCCTTCACCGAGGACATGGTCGAGGACCCGGGCCGCGCGGCGCGCGTCGGCGATGGGGTTGTCGGGCCAGGCGTACGCCGTGTGGTAGACGACGCCCACCCTGGGCCCGGCGATGCGCGCGCGCACCCGGCGCACCTTGCGGCGCACGCTCCCCACGAGCCGCGCCGCGGGACCCCGCACGCTCGGCGGGACCGAAATGGGGGCCCTGGGCACCCTCCCCGATGGCAGGGCAACGAGGCGGGGGCAAGCTCGGCACGGATTCAGTCTTCCGCGGCGGGGAGGGTGTCGATGCGCAGCGGCATCATCCGATCGCGGCAGAACGCCCGGGCGACTGCGAGCCGCGCGCGCGCATCCTCGCGTGCGAAGCAGCCGATGGCCGCTCGCCCCTCGAGATGGATCCGCCGCATCGAGGCCTCTGCCTCGGCATGCTTCGCGCCGAAGGCCTCCTCGAGCACCTGGACGACCGCCTCCATCGTGGTGTGGTCGTCGTCGTGCAGCCAGACCTCCACCCGCGACGCGTCCACGAGCGCGTCGTCCAGCGGTCGCCCGTGGACGACGGCGTAGAGGAGGTCGAACGCCGGCAGGCCAAGCGCCGCCAGCGTTGCCCCCAGGTGCTCACGGATCAGGTTGACCGCGATGCCATCCGGCGCGAGCGCCCTCGCGCCGGTCAGGTTCGCCCGCAAGCTCGTGAAGGCTACGAGCGAATTTCGCTCGGCCAGGCGCTTCGACACGACGAGCTGCAGGCGCTCATCGAGCCGCTTCCGCACCTCGCCGACGTCTCGCCCCAGGTGCCGGATGGCGTTCGCCACCGCCGGCGCATCGAGGAGCGCGTACAGCGCATGCTCGACCAGCACGTTCCGGTGCCCGCGCGCCTGCGCCGCCGCCAAGGCCGCTCGTGCGATGCCGTCGACGGGCGCCTGATCGAACCGGGACCGCGCCACCACCTCCCGCATCTTCTCCGCCCCGGTGAGGGCGTCGAACATGGCGAGCGCGGAGAGGGGCCGTATCCACCGGAGCACCATCGATCCCCTCATCGCCGCTTCCACCGGCGCCGAGAGCGCGACCTCCGCACCATCCCGATAGCTCGTCACCGCAGGCAGCCCCGCGAGCCTCGCCTCGAGCTCCTCGTTCACCAGCGCCACCGACACGCCGCGCACGCTCAGCGTCCCGAGCACCACTGGCAATCGCAACAGCGCGCGGATCACGTGCGCCGCGTCCACCTCGCGATGCCGGCACCTGCGCGCCTCCGCGCATGCCTCCTGCACAGCGAGAGCCAGCTCGGGAGTGAGACGCGCCATGGGAGGAGCCAACCGCCGCCAGCCAGCGGTTCGCGGCGTAGCGGCGCTCGACGTTACCAGACCAGGACCGAATGACCGCGTCCTCGCGCGTCCCGGGTCGTGGGTTCTGCGCCGCGGCGTGTGGCGACGACTTCCTCTTAGGCAGCGGCGGCGGCAGCCCCTCGACGCTCCAGGCCCCCATCGTCGAGGCTGCCACCGCGCCCGCGCCGTCGAGCACTCGCCCGCCCGTGCCGTCCTCAGTGCCGTTCAGCGTGCCGCGCCGGCGACGGCTGTCTCGGCAAGCCCACCGAGGTCGAGATCAGATGCAGGGCGTTGTTGCTCGGGAGGAGCTGTTGCGCGAGCTCGCCGTACGCGTTCCAGATCGCGTCGGTGTGCTCGGTGACGTCGAGGTACTGCAGGGCGAGGCGAAACCCGCTCGGTTCGTAGAACCGGGACAGGGGGTTGAGCCAGGTGAGGGCGGTGGCGACGCCGCGCTTGATGGGGTTATCAAGCACTGGCGTCACCACCGCGATCTTGCCGGGCTTTCCCTTCCAGACGGCGTGCAGGAGCTGCGCTCGTTGCTTGGCGCTCGGCGCGCCGCCGTCGCTGACCACGAGGTGACACATCCCGCTGGGCGCGACGTTGCGCGCGGCGCGGTGGTCGACGATCGTTTCGAGGGCAGCATCCCACTCGTCGGCCGGTGGATTCACGGTGGTGTGAAGCCACATGATGAGAGGCCGATGGCCCAGCTCGAGGATGGACAACGCGAGCTCACGCGCCATGGATCGCAGGATGCTGCGTCGCCCGCGGGCGGTCAATTCACCAGGTCATCGTCGGGGGCCGGTCCTAGAAGCGCCCGACCAGCGCGGCCCCGTGAGGTCGTACTTCGAGGACGATGCTGCGTAGCGGCGTGGACGGTTCAGTCGAATCGAGGCCGCGCTTCCTGGAATCGATCACCCAGAGGGTCACACCCACGCCCATCGCTGCCGCCGTGGCGATGCCCAGGCCCAACGAAACGCTGCGGAGCCTACCCGCCTCGCGCAGGTCCTCGGCGGCCTCTGCGCTTCGGCAGACATATCGCTCCGGGTCGCACGGCGCGCTGCCCCTGGCCTCGAGGGCGGTGGAAACCAGAAACGTGGTCAGACCGCTGGCCCCGAGACCCAGCGCGGTGGCGCCGGCGATCCAGGTGCCCACCGGGGGGGACCCCGTGGCCGCAGCGCTTCGCCGCGCGGGGCCTTCGTCGGGCTGCAGGTCCACACGGACTCGCTCGTAGGCGGCCTCGGGCAGGAGGATCACGCGAATGAACGGTTTGCGACCCGGCGCGCGGACCTCGAGCGTGGAGGGCTGGTCAGGGTTGAGCCGCACCTCCCGCGCGCCCTCGGCCAGAGGCTTGCCGTCGAGCAGCACCATCGTGCCCGGCAGCGGCGGTTCGATGTCGAGCGCCGCTCTGGGTACGCGCTGCATGGTCGTCGCTATCTTCGCCGCGGCCAGGCGCAGGACTTGGGCGTGCGGCTGGGTGCGGGCGAGCGCAAGGCTCTGTTCGAATCGATTCAGCGCGTCACGCGGTCGGCCAAGCTGCTGCTCACAGACACCCAGATGGTAGAGAACCACCGCGGTCCTCTTGATCGCCGCCACCGTGTCGAGCTTGGCGCGCGCCTCTGCCCATCGCCCTTCGGCCTCCGCCGACTGGGCCTGCGCGAAGAGCTGCCGAGCGCTACCGAGGTCGGCGCCCGACCAGGCGTCCTCCAGCTCCGACTGGGCGCGCGCGGGTGCGATGGTGGTGAGCGATGCGGCCAGGGCGAGGCTCATGCAGGCGAGGCGCATGGGCGCGAGGCTAGCGCAGCGGCCTGTCGCGTGACACTCCGTGCTTCGCTACTTCGAGTCGCTGCCGTTCTCGAAGGCATTGCTGCGCTGGCGATCAACCAGGCGTGCAGTGTCCCCCTTCCGCCGCCGCCTCGCGTGGCCTTGCTCGACGGGGGACCCGCACCATCCCGATAGCTCGTCACCGAGGCAGCCCCGCTCGGTACGCTGGCGGGGCGCTGCACCACGCGGCGATGGAGACCACCAAGGTGCCCGACCTACTGAGCGCATTCGGCCGAAGCCTG
Organism: Polyangiaceae bacterium; assembly: GCA_037720395.1. Taxonomy (GTDB): domain Bacteria; phylum Myxococcota_A; class Polyangia; order Polyangiales; family Polyangiaceae; genus JBBJMR01. The sequence continues at coordinate 19,191 of JBBJMR010000100.1, read as the reverse complement.
GCTGCCGGTCGGCTCATGCTCCCTGAAGGCGAGCTGCTGGAGGCCACGACCACCGAGGAAGCGTTCCTGGCCTCGAAGCTCGGTCGCCGCACGACACCCGCGAAGGGTGGTCCTGGGCATCGGAACCACCATGCGCGAGAGGTGTTGCTCGAGGGGACCTCGTTCGTGCTGGGCGCCTACTTCCACGACGGGAGGATCATCATGATCATCCTCTGCGCGGGCCTTCCCAACGACCCACGAAGCTGGGACGAGTGGTCGCTCGAGAGGGAGATGGAGCGGAAGAACCTGCACGACTCCTGGCTGCGGGCACGGCTCGGCGACCCACCCTGGTCGTTCAGCTGGGGCTCGATCTGGTCCGACTATGATGCGCGCTCCGCCGGGAGCTCGTGGGGTATCAACTTCGGTCGCTAGTCGTCCCCGTCGAGCACATCGCGTGGATGGCCTGGACCACAGTCTCCTGCGGATGGGCCGCTCCGGTCGTCTGCGACCGACGCCCGGGCCGAGGAGCGCTACCACGAGCTGCTCCGCGCCCAGCCGCCGCACGAGCGCCTGCATTCGCTCCGGTTGGATCGCGCTCGCTCGAACGTCGGTCCGCGCGGCGAAGCCGGCCGGGTCCCACGAAGCGCGCGGCAATGGCCCGCGCGCCGGCCTTCGACACCTGCCCCGCGCGGTGCCAGGCGCGCACGTCATGGATCCATCCGAGCGCCTCCAGGCATCGCACCACCGCCCAGCCTGCGTCGAGCTCGTACCACTTCATCCCCATGCGCGCCGAGCCCGGGTGCGCGTGGTGGTTGTTGTGAAAGCCCTCGCCGAACGAGAGCACACCGAGCACGAGCACGTTGCGCCCCTCGGACGAGGCGTCGTCGAGGGCGTAGCGCATGTAGCCCACCTTGTGAGAGACGTACCCGACGAACCAGTGCCCGAGAATGCCCGCTCCGACGCGCAGGCAGCAGGTCACCCCTGCGACCGCGGGACCGAACAGCGCGGCCACCACCGCCGCGAGCAAGATGGGATGCACCATCCAGGTTCGCTGAAGGAACATCAGAAACGGGTCGCTCGCGTCTTCTTCCGGCACGGCGTGCGGCGCGCTCGGCCCGGCCAGGAACGCGCAGTGAAGGTTCCAATGGTAGTCCACGGCGATGCCGTGCCCGTAGCCGAAGAAGCGCGGGCAGTCGGCGCGGTTCTGCCAGTGGTCGCGCGCGTAGTGCACGCCCATCCAGGCCACGGGCCCACCGAGGCCGGAAAGGACGAAGAGGTACGCCAGCGCGCAGCGGACCGAGCGCGGGCAGCGGTAGGTGCGATGGATGATGCCGCGGTGCAGCCCGACCGAGTGCCCAACGCAGAGCGTGAGAAAGGTGAGGGCGAAGCCCGCCGCGAATGTCCCGGCGCCGGCCCGGTACGGCAAGGCGAGCAGCCCGAGCGCGAGATTCGCATAGAGCCAGGTGGCCTTCACCGGCGCGAACGCGATGCGCCCGGTGGCGCCGGTGAGGCTCGAGGCGGGCGCGTCGACCGCCGGCGCGATCACGACGTGACCCCTGCCTGGCGCCACGTCAGACGCGCCCGGAGATGGAGCGCAAACTCCAGGACCACGACCGCGGCCACGCCGACGACCGCGAGCCACGCGGCCGCTGTCCAACCCGGCGCGAGCGGCCGCGCGACGAGCGCCGTCGGCAGTGGGCGCATCGGCACGGCCTCGAAGGCGAAGGCCAGCGCCGCCGCGCCGGCAAGCACGCTGCCGGCGACGTGCACCATGTATTCGCCGTGGCGGAGGCCGCCGCGCCGGCTGCCGCGCTCGACCCAGGTGTCGGCGATGGTGTTCACGAAGTCCGCGACGAACAAGCACAAGCCGACGTCCACCCACCGGCCTTGCGGCGTCGCGGGAACGACGAGGCAGAGCATGGCCACGAAGAGCACGCCGCGGGTGCTGTGCGCGATCTGCTCCACCCGGGCTCGGCGGTCGCGATAGAGCCGCAGGCGGTATAGGTGGTACCAACCCACGTCCACGATCCCCACCGCCGCGAGCAGGAGGAAGAGGAAGAGAGTGACGGGCATCGGGCCGAGCATGTGACCCATCGCGGTGACGCGCCGTCGGGGCTCATGTTTCTCCGCCCGGAACCAGGCGCTCGGCGCCGCGACGGATTCGATGGCAACTCGACGCGATTCCCGAAGGAACGCAGCTCGAGCCGGGCGTCAGCGCGCAGCCCGACCTCCCCGCGGTCAACGCCGGGACGCTGCTGGCGCCGCCGGTCGACCTGGAGCACCCACTGTATCGACGCGGCGCGCGGAGCGGCGCCGGCGAGGAGGAGCATGGAGAAGGGTCATCTCGGGATGCGCGTGACAGGGCTCCTGTGCTGGCGGCGCTGCTGGCGGGTTGCGGCGATGGAAGGCTCCAGCCCGGGGGACAGCGGCCAGAAGCTGCGGTGCGCACGCGATCTCGCGCCGGGATGAGGTAGAAGTCGAGCGATGGATCCGGTGACGTACTCGAGGCGCGTGATGCCTTTCCGCGGAGAGGTCGACGAGCTCAAGATCGTCGGCAATGGGAAGGATTGCTCTCTGCAGCTCCGATTGTCCGATGGTCTGGGTTTCGGGAGTCCGCTCGCGCGCGACTGGGCCTACCACGCAAGGATCAAGTGCGGCGAGGGCATCGAGGTGCTCACGTCGGGAGAGGACGACGTGTCGCTGACGATTCGATACCGAGCGCAGCCCGGCTGGCGGATGCGGGTCGTTCGAGTCGAGCTGCTCTACCCGGGTACCGATGAGGAGTGGGAGCAGGACTGTGCCATCTGGGCGCGCATGACCCGCGCCGAGTGGCCTGCGGAGGGCATGAGGGGACTGCGCGAGGTCGATATCGAGCTGGCAGCGGCTCCGGCTCCGCAGCGGTAGTGATGACGCTCGTGGCCTGTCGACCCATCAGCTCGCAGCGCCCTTCGGGCCCCGCCGCCACGCGCCGCTTCGCTCCAGCGCGGCGAGCAACCCGACCATCTCCTCCAGCGTCTGCCCCGCGCCAGGCTGCGGAAAGTTGCGGGACACGATCTCCTTGGCGAGGAGCCACGCGAGGTACCGCAGGCGCGATGGGGGCTGGGTGACCAGCTCGCGGTAGTCGGGGTGGCCGACGTTGACCTCCCAGCGTCCGTCGACCATTCGCGAGCGCCACGTCTGCTGCGGCTCGTCGACCTGCTCGGGCTGCGGGATGCCGGCCTCGGGGCGCCGCGGCGCGGAGACGGCGACGATATCGATGGTGCCGAGCCCTGCCGGCGAAGCGACCCTGCGAAGCGGTGACCGTCACGATGGCCTGCCCAGCGGCCGTCCCGGCGGTGACGCGGGCCGTGGCCCCATCCGCATCGATGGCTAGCGCGCCGTCCACGCTCCACTCGAAGGCCAGGCCGCCGGCCGTGACGCGCGCCTCGGCGTCGAGCGCCCGCGCGCGCAGGACATGGGTCTCGCCAAACGCCACCTCGAGGCGCGCAGGCCGGACACGCACCGAGTCGAGCGGGCCCGCGGGCAACAGGTCCATCTGAGGAGTCGCATCCGCCGCGGCGTCCTCCGGGGGTGGAGGCGCCACCGCACTGCCACCAGGCGCGGCATCCGTCACCCTCTCCATCCCCCGCTGCACACCGAACCAGTCGAGGTGCGGCACGAGGCCGGTGGCGCGCGAGAAGAGGCGCGCCAGCTGCTTGTGCACGTCGTGCGACAGCCGCGAGGCCTCCGCCGTCGCGCGCAGGTCGAGGGCCGCCGTGATGCGCGGCTCGAGCGCGAGGAGGACCGCGGTCATCGCCTCGGACGCGTCGTTGGGCACGAACCCGCGCCTCGAACCGGGCGGGACGTCCAGGTGCGGAAAGTCGACCATGCCCGAGAGTCGCGAATCGGTCCACGGAGGGTGCGCGAAGGCTCCCAGCGAACCGACGTCATCCTCGATGACGGCGCCGGCGCAGCAGAGCCGGATACGGGGCGTGTCCTCGCCCTCGTCGCCCACGTAGTGGAGCTGCACGTCGAGCGGGTACCGGTACCCGTCCACCGCAATGGTGCCCAGACCCTCGATGCGCTCCCCGGCGAGCTTGCCAGGCACGATGTGCAGACGCTTCTCGGCGCTGCCGCGGGCCAGCTCGTCGACGAAGGTGAGCTCGGCATTGTGGCGGATGAGCTGGCCACGCAGCTCGACCGACAGGTAACTGGCGAGGCGCCCGGCCACGGTCGAGCCGATGGCAGCCTCGTGCAACCCGCGCACCTGCACCTCGGTCCACGTGGCGCCGCGGGTGAGATCGTCGTCCGGCTCGCGGCGCACCTCCCAGCGGGGCGAGTCCTCCCACAGTGTCAGGGACCAGACCTCCGAGCCGGAGACGCGCGACAGCATGCGCAGCTCGTGGCCGACGGCCCAGAAGCCGAGCAGACCGATGCCATACTGTCCGAGCATGGCCTGGCGCATCCGCTCGTCGAAGGACATCTGCTTCTTGCGGGAGCTGCCGATGTTCTCGGCGATGGCACGGAGCGCTGCCTCGCGAGGAAGGTCCGGCAGAACACCGCGGCCGTCGTCGAGGATGCCGAGCATGCGCACGCCGCGATCGCGCCGCCGCGTGATGTGCACGGCCGTCGCCTGCTCGTCCAGCGCGTTCTGGACGAGCTCTGCGACGGCCTTGCGCGGATCGGACTGGGAGCGCGCCAGATGACGGACGAGCTGGAACGGGTCCTTGATGCCGATCGTTCCGGAGTCACACCCATCCGAGGTCTGACGCGTACGCCGAGCCATCGCTGTCCCGTGACCCCCGCGGTCCTAGCTGCCGTTCGGCGCGGGTAGCGCCCTCGGCGTGGGCTGTTCGGCCAGCTCGCTCACGTCGTCGTCGATCGCCTCGCGGATGACGCGGGTGGTGAGCTCGTCCAGGTGGGCGTGGAGCTCCTGGGACAGGGCGAGGAACTCCGGCCACAGGGTGCGCTCGTGGAACGCCTGGGGCGCGCGGAGCTGGATGGTGCTGTGGCGCCGGCCGGCCTCACGGAACGGGTGCAGCCCGTAGCGGCGACAGAGCGCCACGAAGAGCTTCTGCTTCCAGGGGTCGGCGATGCGGTAGAGCAGCTCGACGTCTTCCTCGCGGCCGCGAAGCTCGGCGAGGCGGGCGCGGATCCGCTCGGCGGCGCGGCGGGCCGCCTCGCGCTCCCCGAGCACCGTCGTCCCGGCGTGCAGCGCCTCGATCTTGCGCAGCTTCTCCAGCAGGGTGCCCTCGAGCGGCAGCATGCGCGGCAACCAAGCACGTCCCGGGCCCGGCGTCAGCGGCAACGCGACCCAGCGGGACGCAGCTTTGTCGATCGGGCGGCTGCCGCCCCTGGCCGGCGATCCGCTGCACGGCCACCACCGCAACTGACACTCGCTGGGCATGGTCGCTTCGCTCGGGTCGTCGAGCTCGGGCTCCGGGTTGGTACCGCCGTAGCCACCTCGTCGCTGTCGGGCCGGCGGCGAGGCGGCGCGCGGCGTATCCGCCACAGGGTCAGCGCGGCCGGCGGCGACGGCGCCCGAGCGCGGACGCGGCGAGCGCGGCGAGCGCGTCGGGGCCGCTGCTCCCTGGCCCTCCGCCCGCGCCGGGGAGATGGCAGCCGCAGGCGCCGCTTCCGGGCGGCAGGCGCATCGTCTCCTCGGACTCCACCTCGTCGTAGCTCTCCGGCGCTCCGTGGTGGATGAGCTTGCCGAGGTCGCCGAGGATCGGGGTGAACCCGGCGGCGATGGCCGGGTCGCCGAGGTCCAAGCGGTCGGCGGGGAAGACGATGTCGCCCCAGCCGTCGCGGTTGGTGCGCCGGTCGTAGAACGTCTGCACCACCAGCGCGCCCTGCCGCGGGGCCAGCGGGGCCCGCGCGCCGAGCGCGGGGCCCACCGCGCCGGCGTCGCGCTCGTAGACCATGCCGGCATTCCAGGGCCAGGCCCAGCGCGGCGGATGATAGGTGGCGAAGCGCCGCAGCCTCGGCGCGCGGCGCTGGTTGGAGACCAGCCACACGTGCAGCTGGTGCGTGAATCCACTGCCGCCAGCCGCGCCGTGCTCCGGCTCCAGGTACGGAAAGTAGGGCGTCGACGCGGCGAAGGTGAGCGGCACCGTCTCGCTGGTCATCTCTGCCGCGGCCGGGCTCGGCGACGCAACCGGCGCGTCGTAGCGGAAGGCGGTGAAGAAGTGCTGCAGGCCGATGTAGTGGCGGAGCCACGCCTTGCCGCCCGCCGGGACCTCGATGCGGTTGTCGATCAGCCACTTCTCGAGACCCGCGGCATCGCTGGCGGCGAGCACGAAGGCGGTGAACTTGCCGACCTGCCGCACGGCGAGGACCTGCACCGAGGCCACGGCCTGCGGAGGCGGTGCCCCAGCGCTCTTGGCCCACGGGGGCGGGAGCGGGGGCGGCGGGTCGACGGGGAAGGCACGCTCCAGGTCGTCGAAGGGTGGCTTCTCGACCACCGCGACCTCGGGCTGCGTCGGCGTGGGCACGACGAAGGCGAAGGTCCCGGCGAACCCGTTGAAGCGCACCTCGCGCACGAAGTGTTCAAGGCCGCGCTCTGCGTCGTGGAGGATGAGGACCCGCTCCGCGGCGAGGTCCGGCGTGGCCGAGCGCTCGGCAGGGAGGATGGCGCAGGCGTCGGCCGTACCAGGCGCGACGAGCGCCGTGGTCGCGGCGAGGCCGAGCAAGGCGAAGAAGGGGCGGCAGAGGGTGGGCATGGTGGTCCGCTGCTTCCAACGCGCGCCGGCGCGGTGACCTTGCAGACGGCAGTCTAGTCCTTGGCGAGCACGGCGGCGCGCACGGCGCCGGTCTTCTCGCGCGCCGGCGGCGCGTACCAGGCCTCGACGAAGCGCTGCCGCGAGGCCTCGGCGTCGGCGCGCGCGCGGGCCACCCCCGGCGCACGCAGCGCGGCCCTAACTGATGCCCTGGGCGCCGCGGGGCGCTCGGTGAGACGCGCAGCGCGCTCCTGCGCGTGCGGCAGCGGATCGCCGTCGCTGACCGCGTGCGCCAGGTGCGCGCCGCCTCGGTGCAGGCGACGCGCGTGGCCTCCAGCAGCCAGTCAGTCCAGGCGCGCGCGGGCAGGGCGCCGCGCGCGATCACCAGGGCGCCGGACGGGGAACGGGATGCCGATCTCCACCTCGTCGAGGGACACCAGCCAGCTCCCTGCGGCGAAGACGCGCACGTCGGCGGTCTGATGCTCATTCGTCCGGATCGACGCTGCTGACGCCCGGCGCGAACGAGGTGACCCAGTAGCTGGACCGGTCACCGTCCCCGTCGAGGTCCGCGGCCGCCATGGCGACGAACCACGGCCCAGTCGGCGACGGCATCGTGAGGCCGGATTTGGGCGGCGACGGCACAGGGTCGCTCGGGCCACCGGCAACGACGCGGTACACGAATCGCACGGGACCAGGGGACGCAGCCAGCGCGGCCCAGCACGGGGCGCCAGGGTGGCCGAGGGCGGTCCAGGCATGCCGGCGCGGGTCCGGCGCGAGCCTCGGGTACGGTCCGCCAGCGCACTCGGTGTACTTGCCCGAGGAGGCGAGTGCAGCCAGCTCGCCGCCGACGACGTTCATCAGCATGGCAGGCGCCTCGGACGGCGCCGCGGCCTGCTGGTACTTGCGGAACCCGACCGCGCCCACGACCGCGATCAGCGTGACGCCACCGGCTATCACCGCGACGATGAGCACGGTGTCGGAGCGATGCGCCATGGCTGCAATCGTAGCGCGTAGCTCAGGCGGCGTGCTTCCGCAGATACTCGAGGCTGCCGGGGACATCGCGCAGAAGCCGGAGGAGCACATCCATCGCCCCGGTCTGCACGTTGCGCCCCGCCTCCCACCTCGACACGGTGTTCTGGCCAAGCCGGAGCAGGTGCGCGAGGTCGGCCTGCGTCAGCTCGAAGCGCCGCCGGATGGCGCGGATATCCGACGCCGAGAGGAGGCCGTGCTTCTGCCGGTGGAGCGTGAACGCGCGCTCGGTCTGGCGCCGAGCCGCCTCGAGCGGCAGGAGCACCTCCTTGCAGCTGGGACAGCGGAGGTGTTCGACCTGCGGGACGCTGACCTCTTCCCCGTTCACCAGCAAGCGAACCGCGCCGCGCGAGGGCTTCATGATGGTTCCGCAGGTTGGACACGCTTCGGAGTGCAACCTGGCGGCGGCGGGTCGGGACTTTTCAGGGGTGCGGGCCATGGCCTTCCTCGTCCGCGTGGAATGACACCACGATGCAGTCGTCGCGCAGCACCACCTTCACGTAGAGCAGGATGTCGCCGACAGTCGGCTTGAACACGTACATCCACTGGCCAGTCGCCGCCGAGCGGAGTCGTCCCTGCGAGTCGGCGCCGGAGAGCGCGCAGAGGGCGTCCACCGCGTCCTCCTGGTAGAGCCCGAGCCCCGAGAGCTCCAGGATCGACTTCCCGGTGAAGTACACCCGTCCGGAGCTCGCCAGCTCACGGATGCGGCGAACGGTCCTCGGTAACCAGGTAGGCACACGGGTCTCCGGTTCACCATTTGGTGAATGTAGCACCCGGGGATCCGGGTGGCCAGGAGGCTCGGTCCCAGGGACTATCGACGCCTGCCGCCAACAGCGCTCACGAGAACCGGGCGTCGCGTTGCCTCTCGAGCTGGGTCCTCGAGCTCATCGCGGAAGTGACGATGCTCCCGCCGTGGACCAGCCGCAGGAGCTCTGCGACACTCGGCGCCATGGTGAACGGCCCGTGGGAGCAGCTGGAGCGCGTTGGCGCCGGCGTCACGGACGGGGGCAGCGCGTTCATCCTGGTGGAGCGCTGGCGATCACCTCCGGACGTAGCCCCACCTCTGCCTTCTTCGACCGCCGCAGGGCGGATCGCCGGGTGGGCGTACGACGACCACGCTCGTGGCCTCATCCTTCGCCTCGCGGGGCAGCTCGGCCTTCGGCAGCACGCCACGATGGATCCGGTCACGCACATCGAAGCCGCGCGCCGTGTCGTGGAGCGAGCCGTCGAGAACGGCACCTTGCTCGTGTTCCAGCGCGCGCGTGCCCTGGCCCCGGCGCAGCTGGTGCCGGCAAACGAAACCGCGGCACGGGGGCAGGAGGCTTTCCAGCCATCGCCCGACGCACAGGTCGAGAAGGCGTGGATCGAGGTGCGCATGGTGGACACGGAGGGTCGGCCGCTGGCTGGCGCGCGATACCGGATCACGCTGCCGAACCACGAGACCCGCGAAGGGATCCTCGACGCCACCGGCGTCGCCCGGCTCGCGGGGATCGAGGCGGGGCCGTGCGACGTCTCGTTCCCCGAGATTCACGCCTCGGAGTGGAATGCGGCCTGAGCTCGCCTAGCTGACGAGCGCAAACACGTTCCGCGGCCGGCTCGAGACGCGGCAGCGCAGTCGCACAAGTCCGGGCTCTGCGTTAGTGTGGGCGCCGCATGAGCAACCAGGGGCCCGGCAGCCTGGGAGGCAAGAAGCCCAGGCGCTCGCACTTCGACGTGCAGCTCAATGCCGACAACACCCTCGTGGCGGAGACGGACCCTTCGGAGGTCGGAAACGGGGGAGTCTGGTTCCTCGGGTCCCGGAAGGAACGCCCCGAGACCCATGTGACGGCCTTCAGTCCAGACTGCCGACTACTACGCGGCGCTCGGGGACGCGATACGCAAGACGGCAGGCCCCAGCGACTTCGTCTTCATCGTGGGATGGGAGTTCGGGCTCGACGCACCGCTGGGAGGCAAGACGCTGGAACAGCTCCTGGTCGAGGCCAGTGATGGGCGCGGAGTCGCCGTGCGCGCCATGCTGTACGCGAATCTGCTTCGCGGTCAGGGCCCCGACAACCAATCCGAGGTTCTGCGCATCAATCGGCTGAAGAACGGTGGCGCCATCCACGACAACCGGTACCTCAACCTCGGCTCCCACCACCAGAAGTTCGCCGTCGTCCAGAACCGGGACCAGCTCGTGGCATTCGTCGGCGGCATGGACGTTCACCCCTCCCGTTTGAACTGGCACGATGTTCAATGTCGTGTCGAGGGCCCTGGCGCCGTCGACCTGCACGAGACGTTCACCGAGCGGTGGGCGGATCACCCGCACACCGGGCGTGACCCGTCCGAAAAGGAGCGCCCCACAAGCCCGGTCTTGCCACTGCTGGGTAGCAAGGCGCTCACGCCGGCGGGCGTGATGCACACGCAGGTCGTGCGAACGTATGGCAACGGTCGGAAGCACTCCGGTCTCGCGATCCCGCAATCCGACGACAAGGAAACGACACCGGCGCTGTCCTCCTCCCAGTACGCGTTCGCGCCCGATGGCGAACGCAGCGTCCTTAACCTGCTCGTCCGCGCCATCGGCGAAGCGAAGCGCTTCATCTACATCGAGGATCAGTACCTGGTGTCCTCGAGTCAGTCGGGTACCTGTTCGGCTAACCCCGTGTGGCTCCGGGGTCGGGCGGCAGGTACGACGTGGCCATGTCGAGCAGCCGGGTGCGTCGGAGCGCGGGCGAGTGGACGCGGCTGGTGCGAGCGTGGAAGCGCAGTGGGCAGACCGCCGCGAAGTTCGCGTCGTCGCGCGGCCTGTCGGCGCAGTCCCTCAACTGGTGGCGGTGGCGCCTGTCGACCGCGAAGACGACTGAGCAACGCCCGGCAGTTCGTCTGTTGCCGGTCGACGTAGTCGACAGTGACGCCGGCACGCGGACTCGAGAGCCCGCGTGGGAGCTGGCTGCCGCGAGCGGCCACACGCTGCGCGTGTACCAAGGCGCCGACACCGAGCTCCTGCAGGGAGTCATCGACGCGCTGACGCGGAGCAGGAGCTCGGAGTGATCCGGATCCCGGCGGCGATCTACGTCGCGACGGCGCCGGTCAACCTGCACCTCTCCTTCGACCGGCTCGCGGGGATCGTGCGCGCTCAGCTCGGCGGCGACCCGCGCGCCGATGCGATGTACTTCTTCCACAATCGGCGGGGCACCCACGCGAAGATCCTCTGGCACGATGGTCGGGGCTATTGCCTGTTGTACAGGCGGCTGGACCGCGGGGTGTTCCGCATCCCGCTTTCGATTCCCGCCGGCGCTGAGCGCGTGCAGGTGAGCCGGCGCGAGATCGAGCTGCTGCTCCAGGGCATCGACCGCCGAGTGCTTCGTGCTGCGCGGCAGGCAGTGACCCCCGACCGGGTCCGGCAATCGCCATCGACCGGCACAGCATCGAGACCGGCCACGTGAGCTGATAGAGCGCGCGACCACGAGAATCGTTCGTGCGGGCCTTGCGCACGATCGAGTCATCGCTATTGCTTTTCCACCTTGCGCGGGACGACGTGCCGTCGATGTGAGGAGATGCGGGGAGCGCTCGACGTCGAGCGCTCGCGCAGCGCCGCGCTCGAGCAACGCGTCGCGCAGGTCGAGGATGAGTCGGCAAGTCTTCGCGCACAGCTCGCCGAGACCCTCAAGCTCGTCGAGCTCCAGCAGGCAGACCTGGACCGGTACAAGAAGGCGTACGAGGCCGCGCAGCCCAACCACCCGGAGCGCGTTCCGCGTGAGCAGCTGCAGCTCGCGTTCGAGCGCGTGCTCGAATGGCTCGCCGACGCCGAGGCCGCCAACGACGCCCGCACCGACGGCGACGCGGCGGCCGACGCTCTCGCCGGCGTCCAGCAGCCAGCTGGGGGCGAGGGCGGCGACGACCCCTGCGCGGCGCCGCCCGAGCACCGCGAGCCGAAGCGTCGCCGCGGACACGGTCGTCGCCGCCTCGACCTCACCCGTCTGCCCGTCGAACGCATCGTGATCGATCCCCCGGAGGTGACCGCTGCTGGTGGCGAGGGCTTCCGTTACATGGGCGACGAAACCAGCGAGCGGGTCGCCCGCCGCCGCGCGGGCTACTTGCGTCTGCGGATCGTCCGTCGCAAGTTCGCGCGCATGGAGCCGGAGGAAGGGAAGAAGGCTGCGGTCGAGACGGCGGCGGCGGCGGCCCACGCGGCCAGCTCGGCAATCACCGAGCCAGCCGCGGTACTTGTCGCACCGCTGCCCGACAGCGTTTGGCCCAAGGTCATGGCCGATCCGAGCGCGATCGCCGATGTGATCGTGAGCAAGTACTCCGACTGCCTGCCGCTCAACCGGCAGGAGACCATCAGTGCGCGCGAGGGCTTCGCTGTGCCGCGCTCGACGCAGTCCGGCTGGCTCAAGGCCGCCCTGCCGGTGTGCGCGCCGGTAGTCGAGGCGATGTTCGCAGAGGGCCGACGGGAGGCGTTCTGCATCGCCACCGACTCGACCAGCGTCTCGGTGCGTGCCAAGGGCAAGCGCGAGTGCGAGTCCTGGCACGTGTTCGTCTTCACCGCCGATCGGGACCACGTGGTCTTCCGCTACAGCCAGCGCAACACGAGCGTCGCGGTCTCCGAGATGCTGCAGGGTTTCCGCGGCCATCTGCTCGCCGATGCAGCCGCCACCTACGATGCCGTCTTCCGCGCCGGCGACGTCGTCGAGGTCGCCTGCTGGATGCATCAGCGCCGCTACGTCTACCGGGCGCTGGAAACCGACCGTGACCGCGCACTCGAGGGCCTGGCGATCATCGGCAAGCTCTTCGAGATCGACCGGAGCTGCCGCGCGCTCGGGCTCGACCTCGAGGCGTTCGGCGCAGCCCGAGCGCAGCAGGCCCGTCCGATGCTCGAGCTCTTCGACCGATGGGTCGCCCGCCATCGCGGAGCTGTCGACCCACGCGGGCCGCTCGACAAGGCCATCGGCTACTACGACAACCAGCGCGCCGCTCTGCACCGCTTCCTCGAAGACGGCCGTCTTCGTCTCGACAACGGCGTCTCCGAACGAGCGCTGCGCAACGTCGTCCTCGGCGAACACAACTGGACCTTCTTCGCCAACGAGACCGGCCTGCGCTGGTACACCACGTACCGATCGCTCATCGCGTCCTGCATCCTCCATCGCATCAACCCCGAGCTCTATATGGAGGAGCTGCTGCGCCTCGCCCCACACTGGCCCAAGCCGCGTGTGCTCGAGCTCGCCCCGAAGTACTACCTGCATACGCGCGAGCATCTCGACGAGCGTCACCGGGCCATCATCACCAGGCCGTGGGAGAGCACGCCGGCGCCCGCGGCCGACCTCCTCGTCGCCCCGGCGGGCGACGCTCCGGACCAGGCCACGCCCGCTCCCGCCGCGGCCGGGACTGCTGCGTAGCAGACCGTCCGGGCGCATCAGACCACGGCGTCGGCGCCCCCGTCACGACGCGGTCCGCGGAACGGGTACTCAGTCGGCGAGCGGGATCCCGCCCTACAGCGATATTCTCGCCTCCAAGGTGCGCGAAGGAGGCTTCAAGAAGCTGGTGATCCTCGTGGCGCGGACCGAAGCGATCCAGGGAGAACTGAAGCAGGCCTGGAAGCGACGCCGCGACTTCGTTGCGAAGATATCCAGCCCCGACCCGTCCAAGGTAGTGGTCTGCCAGTACAAGACGAAGCCTGGAGCGCTCGTGGACCTCGAGCAGCCACGCTTCGTCCACAGCAAGACCACCATCTTCGACGACCGATTCGTGGTGATCGGGTCCGCGAACTGCAACCGAAGGGGCCACACCCACGACTCGGAGTGCGGGATCGGCGTGTTCGACGAGAACCCGAAGGCCGACCGGTTGCTGTTCGCCCACGATCTGCGCATCCGGTTGTGGATGAAGCATCTCGATGCCGCGAGCCAGAACCTGCGGGTTCGCGACTTCCTCGACCCGATCGCGTCGGCCCGGTTCTGGGAGCAACCGTCCAAGAACGCGCCCGTCGAGCTGTACGACGCCGACGGCGACACTCGAAAGCCCCCGGCGGCGAAGAACCCTGGGCCCGACGGTCGCGTGACGGCGTCCGCGGCAGGCGTCGGTGGGTTCATAGGCAAGGGGATCGACGCGCTCCTGCCACTTCGTCTCAAGAACGCAGACGACGACTGGAACATCCTGCTCGACCCCGACGGGGCCTAGAGAGGTGCCCATCGCGCTCGGGCTGTGGGCCCTCCTGATGAGCTTCGTCGTGCGTGCGGGCGGCGATGTGGCGGCGGTGGTGGGCGCCGCCGTCTTCGTCGCTGGCAGCCTGGCAATATCCGTCCTCGCCAGCTCTGGCCCTCCGCTTCGCGCCGCGGGCGCCCTCGCGCTGCTGGCGCCGTGGTTCTCGCTGGGAGCGTACGGCTGGATGGACGCGCCGCTGGGCGGCGCCTGCTTCACCTGCTCGCCCCACTTCTGCGGCCCCGACTATTCGGGGGGTGACGGGTCCGTCCCGCTCGGGTGGACGCTGTGGGTGCCGATCGTTGTCACTGGACTGCTTGCCGCGGTGTTCGCAGGAGTCGGCGAGCGCGCGCTGCGGGGCCTGGGCCCGCGCATCCGCTGGCTCGTGCTGGCCAGTGCAATCTGGGCCGTTCTATCGCTGAGCTTGCTGTCGGTACACGCGATGCGCACTGCCACGCCCGAGCAGTACACCTCGGCGTTGCCCCTGGTCGGCACCGTCGTGCCCGGAAGCGCGAGCGCGGAGGTGTCGATCGATCATGGCGCGACGCCGCTCGGGATCGAGACCCAGGCGTTTTCTATTGGGTTCACTCGTGTGTCGGTGCGGCGTGGCGACCTGTCCGGAACTTGTGGTTTCGAGGGGGCCGACACGGGCCCGATCGCCGTCCGGGAAGACGCAGCGCTCCAGGCGCTGTTCTTCGTGCCGGAGCGCGGGGTCGCCGTCGCATGCCACGCAGCGGACCTGCAATGCATGCCCGTGAGCGCTCTGGGGGTCATGCATCGGATCCGGCCGTCGCCGGCGTGGTTCATCTGGGCCGTGATCGGGCTCATATTCGCCGCTGCGCTGCAGGCCTGGCGCGCTGCCCGAGCCAGAACGCTCGAAGCGCCACGCCTCCCAGCTCCGGTCGGCGTATACCGCGAGCCGGAGCGCGAGGAGAACGCTGCTCGGGCGCGGACGCTGGAGGCCCTGCTCGCTGTCGACGGCTGGACCGTGGCAATCCTGGTGACGAGCAGCGCGCCGGTGGTCTCGATGCTGCTCACGTACCTTGGCGGGTGGCCGCCTCGATAGTTCGGCTCAGCTCCGGTGGGTGGTCAGGAGCTTGGCCTGGGTCGGGCCGTCGAGCTGGCCGCTTCTCTCCAGGTCGTCGAACGAATCCTGGAAGCCGGCGATGAGACGGTCGAGATCCTCGTTCGCGCCCGGGCCGTCCTCGAGTCGCCCGGCATCGACGAAGGCCAGGTTCGCCAAGCGCGACGTGGCGCCGGGTGAGGTGTCGACGGGATCGTGGTTGCGGAACACCAGGTCCGCCTCCCAGGCGTCGACCACGCTCAGGTGACCCGAGGTGGACTCTGCTGGCACCTGCTGGACGAGGAGGCCGTCGGCATCGGTGACGCCCTCGAAGCGGAGATCGCCCACGGTGAGGATGTAGTGCGCGGCGGGCATGGGATCCCGGCGCGCGTTCTGAATGTGGATGCGCACGACGGCGAGCTTGCGGCTGACCTCGCAAGGCGAGCGCAGGGCGAACAGGTGATAGAACCTGCAGCCCATGGTGGCGTGGGGTGCAATGGGTGGGCTCGCGCCCGCATCCCCCTCCCAGGCTCTGCGCTGCGGTTGCGGCGCCACGCGCGCGTCGGCATCGGAGAAGAAGCGCGCCTTGCAGCCCGACGTGTCCTCGCCAGCACGCGGGCACGGCCATGCGCCCACGCTGGCGCGGCTGCCTTTCTCGAAGAAGAAGGCGAGTACCCGACGGTTGGCAGAGTTCTCGGCGTCGCGGCGCGCCTTGTTCTCCGTGCGCGCGAGCTCATTCGTCTCGTCGAGAGAGAAGACCAGCACCGGGTTGTGCTCACCGCAGCCCTGGAAGTCGGCCTTGCCATCCGGATCGGCTCCACGGCCCAGGAAGTCCTGTGCGGCGTCCAGCACGAACGCCTCGCCGGTGGCGTCGTCCGTCGTGAGGAACTGCATGTAGACCTCGAAGAGCTTGGCTCGCGTCAGGGGGCCGGCGATCCCATCGGCTGCCAGACCGTGCTCGGTCTGGAACGCGCGCGTCGCGCTCGTGGTCGCGGCACCGCCGCTCGCCTGACCCTCCAGGAATGCACGACCGGTGGTCTGGGAGACGTTGGTGCGAAGCGTGGCCTCGATGCTCCGGGCGCCCCACTGGTCACCGCCGAAAGGGCTGGAGAACAGCTGCTCCCAGATATCGATGCGTCTCGTGAAGAGCGCATAGACAGACGCCGCCCGACGGCCGCTCAGTGTCTTGTTGTACTCGACATCGCCGGTGGGGTCGGCGTGGCCGAAGATGGTGAGGGGACAGCCGGGATGGCCGTCCCGCAGCTGAGAGAACAGCAGCATCTGCGATTTGGCCGACGGAACGACGAAGGAGGAGTCGAAGTCGAAGCCCGGATCATCCATTCGCCAGCAAGCGATCGGGAAGCGACGCGGCCGCACGGTGTTCCGTTGGTCGTCCGTGGTCGCCGGGGACACGAGGGCGACGAAGGTCGACAGCGGAGGATGCGGTGCGGCGGGATCGGTCATCAGCTTCCGTGCACTTCCTCGAGCTTGGCCAGCGTGGCGCCCGCCAGCAGTCCGTCCAGCGTGAGGCCATGGTCGAGCTGGAACTCCTCGACCGCGGCAACGAGCTCCTGCGGGTCGAGCTCCGCGTCGGCAAAGTCGGGCAAGTAGCCGAGGTTCGCGAGGCGCGCGGTGGCGCCACTCGCCGTGTCGACTGGATCGAGATCACCGATGCGCAGCGGATACTGTGCCTCCCCGACCTGCAGCATTGCGCTCGAAGTGCTGGGCTGTATCTCCTGCGTGAGGACCCCCTCGCCGTCCGTCGTGAGGGGCGCGTCCGTGCCAGCGACGGTCAGGGTGCACGGTTGGTTCCGGAGAGGCTCTCCCACGAGGTCGAGCAACCGCACACGAAGCCTCAACCGGGAGGAAACGGCGACGAACTCGTGTCGCGCGCCGGTGGGACGCGCCTCCACGCGGAGCTCCTTGTCGGGGATGACAAGGACGTCGCCGGGAAGCAGGACGTTGGTGTTCGTGCGCGTGGCGCGGAGATCGGCGTTCAGCCCGTCCTGCCAGATGGTCTGGAAGCTGCGAAAGCCGAAGCGTGCGGCGACGGCTGCCGCGTGATCGCCCTGGCGGATGGTGTAGCGCTGGGGCACGAGTGGATGCAACCTGTCGCGGGGTCGGTCGTCAACCCTATGCGGCAGAGCGGTTCGCGCGTCTCCGCCAGCCCGCGCGGTCGCGCAGTGCGGCCGACAGTGGCGTGACCATGCGCGCCGGCCGCCACGCCACCGGCACTCCCGCGCGGGCGTCGACGATGCCCCCGGCGTCGACGAGTGCAGACGCCACGACGAGTCAGCGCGCACCGAGGCCTCCCTTGATGGCCACGAAGAGCGCCTCGCGTTCTGGCTCGAGGAAGCGCAGGAGCGCGCGGTGGGCTCGGCGCCCAGGTCGATGCGGTCGACGTAGGCGTGCAAGCGCGACACCGGGAGCCCCTGGCCATGAGGTTGCTGTGACCTGCGTCAACTCGGGGGTCATGACGCTTCCGTGACGCTGTCAAGCGCATCGCGGAGCGCGCGAAACCGGCGGTAGTCCGCCTTCAGCGCCGCCGCCCAACGCGCACTCTTGCCCGACGCATCACACGCGACGCATGTCGCCACGAGCTCGGCGGCGTGCGCGTAGTGGCGCCGTCGCTTCTGCTCCGTCACGCCCGCGACCCGACGCTCTGCGGCCTTCTTCATGGCAGCGAGCACGACCGTCTGCGACGCCGCATCGCAGACGTCGTCGACGCCTGCCAGCTCGAGGAGCGCGTCGACCTCGGGCGTGACGAGCCGGGCCTCATCGGGGTCGGCAGTCATTGCTGCGAGCTCCTCCAGCTCCATCGCGCGGGGGATTCGGTCGGGGCGAAGGGAGGGCTTCGCATGTCCTGCAAGGAACCTCGCGAACAGCCCGAAGAGCAGGTGCCCGGGATGCTCGCCATTCGACCAGCCGAGACCGGGCGCGTCCCGCCGCCCATGGGTACTGCGCGGATGCATAGCATGCTCAGCAGTCGCAACCACAGCCGTCCGCCACCGGTGAGCGGCTGGGTGCGTGAGGGGTCGCGACCGACTCGCCCAGATGCCCCAGCCGCTCTGCGGCGCGACTACTTTCCGCGCGGCCGCTTCTTCTTCGCGCGCTTCGAACCGGCGGCCGCGCTCGGATCGTTCACGACGATCACCGCGCCGGAGCCATATTCGCGATGCTGAATCTCGCCGCTTCGGTCGAAGCCCACCGCGACCCACCCCCCGGGGTCCATGCCCGGGCGGGGTACCACGCGAACTCTCGCGCCGAGCGACCGGCTCCTGGTCTTGGCCCGGAAGTCGCGAACTTTCTGTCGCGATACATGCGGCGGGCTATCCGTGACCGCTGGGTCGCGCAGCGACGTGAGGATGAGCTCGTCGTTGTGCCCGTGGAGTGCCTCCACGCCACCGCCATCGCCGAAGTTCGGCAGACGGCGCCCTCGATGGAACGGCGTCAGGATCCACGTCCTGTCGCGGCTGTCGTGTTGCAGGACGACCGCATGGACCGCGTTGTCGGATCCGTGGTGCGCGATCTTGAGCGCGTGGTGCGAGGCCAGTCGCGCGTCCGGATGGCTCAGCTTGACCTTCCTCCATCCCTTCTTCGGCAAGTCCGAGCCGAGGATGATCTCCACGGCGTGCCACTCGATCATGAGCGGCGACGCGAGCTGGTTTGGGTCTGCTGGCGGGGGTGCCTTCACAGCCTCGTCCACGTCGCTCTCGGTGGGGTGCAGAACGGTAAGTCGCGCGTCACCAAGGGTACGCGTGGAGCCCGAGACGAGCTCCCAGCGCTGCGCCGGATCGCGCCACCGGTATTCGATGGCGGCAAGCGCGGCCTCGACTTCACCCGCGGCTAGCTGACGCGCGGGATCGTCGCTGGCCAGCCAGGCATCGGGCGGCTCGACGTACGGTGCGACGCACCCGATGGGGCCGCTGCCCATCGAGTCGAGCACGGTGACCATGCCCGCTGCATGGTCGCCGTGGGGGTGGCTCAGCACCACGGCGGCCCACGACGCCTTGTGGGCGGTCAACATGTCGACCATCGGGGCGTCTCGCTCGCCCCCGAGCGTCAACGAACCATGGTCGCCCGAAGCGCGGGGGCCCGATCAATCCGCGGTGCAGTCTCCGAGTGGTCGCATGCATGCCATCGAGGCCGGGATGTCACCTGGGTGGCGCACAGGCAACGGAGTCCCGTTCGTCCCCGGTGTCGGCCGGCTCGTCGACGCAGGTGCGCGCCACGCAGGCCACCACGTCG
>JBBJMR010000334.1:0-9226 GCA_037720395.1 Polyangiaceae bacterium | reverse complement strand
GCCAGGAGACCTCGGTCCTGTCGAGGCTCCGCCAGGAGTCCTCGGTCCTGTCGAGCACCGCGCCACTCTCTGCCTGCACCGCCGCGCTGGAGCCCGGTCCGGACACGCTGGGGATGAGCACCGTCTCGGCCGTGGCGCCGTCGGCGAAGCGCACCAGCAGCTTGCGCGTGCCGTCGCTCGAAGCGTGCACCCGCTCCACCTCGCCCACCGCGGCCAGGCCCTCGGCGGACAGCGAGGCGCGCAGCGGTGCCGGGAGGTTGGTCATGGCGGCGGTGTCGAGCACGCCGCGGCGGTGGATCCAGTCGAAGACCTGCTTGGCGGCGAACGGGCGCGCCCCGGCGGCGGCCAGGGCGGCCGACCACTCCTCGGGCGTGCGCGCCACCGGGTGCACCGCGCTGGTCATGGGCAGGGAGTAGCCCGGGGTACGGGGGCGGGCAAGGAGGGGAGCGGCGCCGCTCGGGCGCTCTGCCCATCACGTCGGCTGCGCGCCGTCCTCTGCGGGCTGCCCGAAGTTGTGAGGGGCGCCGCGCCGGGCTATTCGTTCGCGCCGTGCGACGATGGCTGACCCCGGCGCTCCTGCTCGGAGCGGTCACCATCGCCTGGCCGGCGCACGCCGAGCGGGCCCGGGTCGCGCTCGGCTATCAGCGCGCCGCCGACGCGCCCGCCGAGTGCCCGGACGAGGCCACCTTCCGCGCCCTGGTCGCCGCGCGCCTCGGCTACGACCCGTTCGTCGCCGATGGGCGCTCCCGTCTCGACGCCTCCCTGCAGAAGCGCGGGCAGGAGCTGATCGGCCGGCTCGTGCTGCAGGGCGACGACCCGGCGCCGCGCGAGCGCGAGCTGCGGGCCCGGCCCACCGAGTGCTTCGAGCTGGCGACCAGCATGGCCCTGGCGGCGGCGGTGGCCATCGATCCCGAGGCCGCGCGCACCGGCAAGGCGCCGCCCGAGATGCCGCCGCCCCCTTCGGCGCAGCCGCTTGCGCCTCCGCCGACGGTCACGCCGCCGCGCCCCCCGCCGCCTCCGCCCCCCGCGGCGGAGACGCGGCTCGGCGTCCGGGGCGGCGTCGGGGCGGTGCTTCCGGTGGGCGTCGTGCCCGCGCCGCGCGGCGGCCTGCGCCTGCTGCTCGCCCTCGACGGCGGCGCCTGGACACTCGGCGCCGAGGGCAGCTTCCTCTTCCCGAGCCGCAGCGAGGCGTCGTTCGGGAGCGTCGGAGCCTGGGTCGCGAACGGTGCGCTGGTGCCGTGCGCGAGGCCGTCGTTCGGCGCTGCACTGTCCCTCGACTTCTGCGCGGTGGCCGCGATCGGGCTGATGCGCTCCGACGCGGAGGGCGTGACGCGGAGCGAGCCGACCAGCGACGTGTTCGCGACCGTCGGACCCCGGGTCGGGGTCTCGCTTTTCCCCTGGGCGCACGTGGGCTTCGAGGCCACCGCGGATCTGGCCTTCCCACTGTCGCGCATCCACCTCTACATCGACGACCGCGGCGTCCCCCGCGAGGTCTGGTCCTCGGCCCCGGTGGGCTTCGTGGGCTGCCTTTCGACGGTTGTCCGCTTCCGATAGCGTCATTCCAGCGAGTGCGGACGATTTCGTGATGGGCGCTTCGTGGGACCGGCAAAAACCGGCTGTGGAGGACGGGATGGCGGAGCCGTCGGGCGCTCCGCTCGACTTCCGCACCATCTTCGAGCTCGAGGTGGCCTACGTCATGCGGACCTTGCGGCGACTCGGCGTGGCCCCCTCGGACGTGGCGGACATGGCGCACGAGGTGTTCCTCGCCGTGCATGGGCAGCTGCACGCCTACGATCGCGCGCGTCCGATGCGCCCCTGGCTGTTCGGCTTCGCCTTTCGCATCGCGTCGCACTACCGGCCCAAGGCGCAGCGCGAGGGGGTCCCCGCCTCGCTCGAGGAGCTGGCCGATGCCGCCGACGGGCCGGAGGGGTTGCTGGAGAAGGAGCGCAAGCGCCGCCTGGTGCTGGCCGCGCTGGACGGCATCGACCTCGATCGCCGCGCGGTCTTCGTGATGCACGAGCTCGACGGAGTGACCTGCGAGGAGGTGGCGCGCACCCTGGAGATCCCGGTGGGCACCGTCTACTCGCGCCTGCGCCTCGCCCGCCAGGACTTCGCGGCCACCATGCGGCGTCTGCAAGCACGGAGACACCCGGCATGAACGACGAACGGCTCTCCGACGAGCTCCGCGACCTGCTCGACGCCGAGCGCGACATCGATCCGCCGCCGCGCGCCGACCGGGCGCGCCTGCTCGGGCGCCTGGCGCGGGTCGTGCCGGTGCTCGGCGGGCCGGGCGGCCTCTCGGGCCCGGGCGACGGCGGCGCCGCCGGCGACGGCGGTCTCGGCAGCGGCGCAGGAGCCGGAGCGGCGCGCAGGCGCGGGCACCGGAGCCGGTGCGACCGGAGGCGGCGCGGCGGGTGCCGGCGCGGCCGGTGCCGGTGCGGCCGGTGCGGGCGCCGCCGGTGCGGGCGCGGCCGGTGCCGGCGCCGGGAAGACCGCCGCGGTGGCCGGCGCCGCCGGGTGGAAGGCAAGCGTTTCGATCGCCCTCGTGCCGCAGCGCTGGGCGCCGGTGGAGGTGCGGCGACGCACGCTTGGCTGGCCGCGCCGCCGGTCGCCCCTCCGTCGCGGCCAGCGCCAGCGCGGTGGCCACCGGCGGGCCCGTCGACGTTGCGCCGGTGGAGACGGCGGCGCCCGCGGCGAGCAGCGCGGCCGCGGCGCCGGCGGCACCGCCGAGCGCGCCGCGCGACGATCGCGCACCGGGCGCCAGCTCGCTGCGCGCCGAGCGGCTGCTGCTGGAGCGCGCCACCGCGGCGCTGATGCGCGGTGACCACGCTGCGGCCCTGGCCACGCTGCGACAGCACGCCGCGTCGTACCCCAACGGTCAGCTCGCCGAGGAGCGCAACGTGCTGCTGGCGCAGGCGACGCGCGCCGCGGCGTCGAGCGCGCCGGTGCCGCCGGCGCCGCCGGGAAGCGCCAAGCCGGGGTCGCGGTGAGCTGCACCTGTGCCGCCGCGCTCCGTGCGCACGTCGTCGCGCTGGCGGCGCTGCTCGGCACCGGCTGCGACGCGGTGTCGGTGGTGGGTTTCGTCGAGGGCACCGCGCCGGCGACGGACCCCTCGGTGGGGTGTCCGGC
Organism: Polyangiaceae bacterium; assembly: GCA_037720395.1. Taxonomy (GTDB): domain Bacteria; phylum Myxococcota_A; class Polyangia; order Polyangiales; family Polyangiaceae; genus JBBJMR01. Next base: position 6,097 of record JBBJMR010000334.1, on the reverse strand, counting down.
CGGCTCCCTGCTGCTCGGTTGCACCGAGGGCAACGCGTGCGGCGGCCACCTCTTGACCGACGAGGGCCGCACAGGCTCAGCGAGCATCGCCGTCGACGACGAGATGCGGGTCTTCCACATCGTCGACGGCGCGGACGGTCTCGAGGACATCGTCTCCTTCGCACCCGACGAGGCGCAGCGGGTCGTGGCCGCCGGAATCTCGCAGGTCATGGACCTCGAGGTGGACGAGACGCATCTGTACTGGCTCCCTCACAACGGCGACGTCTATCGCGCGCCCAAGGACGGCAGCGGCTCCACAGACGTCGTCGATCTCCCGCTCGGCAACGGCCGCAAGCTGGCGCTGGCCGGCGCGCGCGCATACGCCACCGTGCTGCGCGAGGGCGAAGACGACGTCCAGGGAGATGTCGCCGTCTTCGCCAAGGACGGCAGCGGGGAGGTCGTCACCGTGCCGCAGCCGGCCCCGTGGGCACTGGCCGCGACCGAATCCGCCGTCTTCTGGTCCAACGATGGGTTTGGCGCGGGCGCCGGCGAGATCGTCGGCGGTCCGCCGGAGCTGCTGGGTGCCGCGGCGCTGTCCACCGGCCTGGTGCCCCCGCACTCCATCACCATCGCCCGCGACTACATCGTCTGGGTCACCGACGGCGAGGAGAGCGAAGGGGGCGAGGAGGGCGTGCTCATGCGCGCACCCATCGCCGGCGGCCCGGCGGAGCTGCTCGCGGACGGCATCTACAAGCCCAAGGCCGTCGGATTCTTCGAGGGCATGATCTACGTCGCCACCGGCGGCGGCCTGCTGGGCTTTCCCCTGGACGGTGGCGCGCCCAAGGAGCTCTGGGCCAACGGCGTGCTGTCCCTGGAGGTGCGATGCTCGGGCGTCTACGCCCAGCACTGGGACGACGGCGGCATCGTCCGCTACGGCCGCTGACCCTGATCGATTCCAGCCGGCGTGTCGCGGCGTCTGCCCGCGACGGGTGCCCAGGCGACGATTCCGTGATGGATCGGCGGCGCGCGCGGCAATCGGGGGCATGAGGGCCCTGCACGTGTCGCGCTCCCCGTTCGTCGCGCTGCTCGCCCTGACCCTCGCCTGTGGCGACTCCAACGGTGATGGCGGTGACGGAGGTACGGCCGGCGCGGCAACCTCCGGAGGCGGGCAGGGGGCGAGCGGCGGCTCGGGTCCCGGCGGCCCCGCGGGCCCGGGAGCGGGAGGCGCGGACACGGGTAGTGCCGGCGCCGGTGGCGGGCCCGACGAGCCGCTCGACTGCGAGGACCCGGGCGGCGGTCGACCCGACGCGGCTCTGGGTGAGCGGCATCTACAACGGCAGCGGCGTCCACCGCAGCGACGACGGCGGCGAGACGTTCGCCGCGCTCGGCGACATCGGTCACAACGACCTGGTGGCGGTGGACATCGCCGACCCGGCGCGCGCCACCCTGCTCGCCGGCGGTCACGAGCAGAAGCAGACGCTGTACCGCTCCTCCGACGGCGGGCAGACGTGGAGCAACGTCGGCGGGGCCATCCCCGCCGAGGCCCACTTCTCCAGCTTGCCGGTGATCATCGACGCCCAGCGCTGGCTCCTCGGCACCTGTGGCTGGGGCGACGGCACCTGCGGCATCTGGCGCACCACCGACGCGGGCCAGAGCTGGTCGATGGTCAGCGACGCTGCCGCGCAGTCGACGCCGCTGCGGGCCAAGGGCGGCAAGCTGTACTGGTCACTGGCTGGCGGCGGCATCACGCGCAGCGACGATGACGGCGAGACCTGGTCCGAGAGTGGCCCGGGCGGCCTCGGTGGTGCATCGCCGATCGAGCCGCCCGACGGGCGCGTCGTGGTCGTCGGCAACGAGCGGCTGATGATCAGCGCCGACGGCGGCGACACCTTCGCGCCCGTCGGCGAGCCGCTGCCCTTCGCGCCGGCCGGTGTCGCCTACTCCTCGGTGCAGAAGCGCTTCTTCGTCTGGCACTGGGACTGTGGCGAGGTGGTGCTGCCCGACGCCATCGCCAGCGCCGGCTTCGACTGGCAGCTGCCGTAGGCCGTCGAGCCCACCAGCGCGCGGCTGCGCTGCCGCCTACCCGGCGCCGAGCGTGCGCGGATCGATCTCCGCGATGCGCGGCGGTTCGTGCGCGAAGTCGCTGTCGCGCAGCCAGATGGGGCGCACCCGGAACCAGGTGACGCGGGCCTCGCGCTCGCGCCCGTCCGGGAAGGTGGCGAAGTACAGCGCCTTGACGCGCTCGCGCTCCTCGCCAGCAGGCTCGTCGGCGCGCCCCTCGATCTGCAGCGTGCGCGCTCCATCCCAGAAGACCAGCGCTACCCGCGGGTCACGGCGCAGGTTTCCGCACTTCCGCGCCGCGGTCTCGGTGTCGAACACCAGCTCCAGGTCGTCCCCGACGGCGACGCCGATCACCGCCGCCTGCGGCGCCCCGTCGTCCCTGACCGAGGCCTGTACCCAGAATGGCGAACGACGGAGGAAGGCCACGAGCTCGGCGCGCTCCATGCCGGCGACACTAGCATCGCTCAGTCCTCGGGCGGCATGCCGCTGTAGACGTGCAGCTCATGGTGCGCGTCGACGAGCAGCGCCACCTCGCGCGGCGTCGCGGTCGCGTAGCGCAACCAGACGAAGGGCCACGCCCAGGCCCACACGTTGCGCCGCAGGACGCGTCCACGCGGCGCGATGCTGTCCAGGCCCGCCGACGCCTTGTCGATGGTGTCGGCGAACATGTGACCGTGGAAGTCGGGCACGCGGTTGGCGCCGCCGCGGTACGCGCTCTGCCCGGCCTGGGGCCGGAAGTCGTGGCAGCGCAGGCACTCCGGCGGCTGCGGGGCGATGAGCGCCTCCAGCGCGCTCTCGAAGGAGAGCATGGCCGGCACGTGGGCCAGCGCGGCCGGCACGTAGACCTCGTGCATGCGGACCACGGTGTCCACCCAGTGTCGGATCACGTGGCTGCCATCGCCGCGCTTCACCAGAGTCCGATGCACGGCCTCGGTCATGGTCGTCGGCTCGGGCGGCGCCAGCGGCAGCGCGTGGTGCACGCGGCGGTGCAGCGGCTCCTCCCACCAGGTGCGGCGCAGCACCTCGGCGCGCACCACCAGCGCCACCAGCTTGAGCCGCTCGCCCGGCTCCCCCTCGGGCAGCGGCAGTCCGAGCGCGCGGGCGCGCTCCTCGGTCGGCAGATATGCCGCGACCTCGCTCATCGCCGGCACGCTACCATGTGCCGCGGTTATCCTCGGCGGCAGCGGGCGGCTGTCGCGTGCCCCGCGGGAGCGATCGATGTTCGATGCGAGCCGGATCTCCGAGGATGCCATCGAAGAGGTGGTGGCGCGCGTGCGGAGGAGGTTCGCGGTGAAGCCCAAGGTCGCCATCGCCGGGTTCGGGAAATCCGGCAAATCTTCGCTCTTCAACGCCATCTACGGCGAGCGGGTGGCCTCGGTGAGCATGCGCACCGACGAGACGGTGGAGGCGCAGACGCGCGAGCGTTTCGGCATCGACTTCACCGACACGCCCGGCATCGGCACCGGCAAGTTCTCGCTCGAGCGCGTGGTGGAGATGGGCGTCTTCGACGGCCAGCACGTGGTCATCCACACCTTGAACGGAGCCTCCGCCATCTCCGCGGAGGACGAGCGCCTGCACCAGGCCATCCGCGCCGCCTCCGCGCGCCGGGTGACGGTGGTCAACAAGGTCGACCTCCTGGAGGACGGCGAGCGCCGCGAGTTTGCCGAGAGCATGCTGGCCAAGCTCGGCCTCGGCCCGGGCGACTTCCTCTTCGTCTCCGCCAAGAAGGGCACCGGCCTGGCGGAGCTGGTGCAGCGCATCGCCGAGGTCTTGCCCGAGGCCATGCAGGACGCCTTCATCGCCCAGCAGCAGGCCGACGTGCACCTCAAGGAGAAGCGGGTGCGCACCCTCATCTACGGCAAGGCCACCGTCTCCGCGGCGGTGGCGCTGATGCCCTTCCCGGTGGCCGACATCTTCCTCATCACCCCGATGCAGATCGCCATGGTCACCGCCATCGGGTACTTCCACGGCGTCGAGGTCACCAAGGAGCGCGCGCTGGAGCTGGTCGCCACCCTGGGCGCCGGCGTCGGGCTGCGCGAGGCGGCGCGCCAGCTGGTCAAGCTCATCCCCGGCTACGGCTCGGTGGTCAGCGCGGGCATCGCCTTCGCCGGGACGGTGGCCCTGGGCGAGGCCGCCAACGCCTGGTTCAAGAACAAGATGAAGCTCGACGCCGACGAGCTGCGCGAGGTCTTCCGCCGCGCCGCCGATCGCGCCCGCGCCGAGTACGGCGAGCGCCAGGCGCGCGCGGCGGTGCTCAAGACCTCCATCGAGGCGCTCAAGGCGCGCTTCGACCGCGGCGAGATCACCCAGGAGCAGCTGGAGCAGGCCATCGCCGACCTGGAGGGCACGGCCGGCTGACTCCCCACGATTCACCGCGAGGGGCACAGCTCAGAGCGCGGAGCGCAACGCCACCGGGGTGATGCCGCGGGCCTCGACCAGGAACTTGCGGACCCGCTCCTTGTCGGCCTCCGCCTTGGCGCCCGGGCTGGCGAGCAGGAAGCGCACGTAGCTCTCCACCGCCTCCTCGCGCACGCCGCCGGCCTCCTCGCGCCGCCCGTCGCCCAGGTAGCGCTGCCGGTGCTGCTCGAAGGCGCCGACGATGCGCTCGCGCACGCCGCCGATGGCCTGCACCGACAGGTCGTGCTTCACGTCGCGATCGGAGGGCAGCTCCAGGGGGTCGCCGTTCTGCACCTCGGTGCAGCGGCCCGGCTGCGCGGGGAAGGTCTCGTCCTGCTTGCCGCTGGTGAAAGCTAGCGGTGCGCCATCGAACGGCGTCGCACCATCGCCGAGCGCTTCGGCGTTGACGCGCACGGTGATGGCCGCATTCACCGCGTGCAAGACGACGTTGTAGGCGTGCGTGCACTGCGTCTCGACCTCGGTGGTCGCCGGCGTGCCGGCCAGGCACTGCTCCTCGGCGGCCAGGCCGCTGCGCGCGCCCTCGCGGCGGCGCTCGGCGTCGGCCAGGCGCGCGCTGGCCTCGTCGAAGCGCCGCTGCGGGCGGGAGAGGCGCTGCTCGGCACCGCCGAGGCGGCGCTGCGCATCCTCGAGGCGGCGCGTCTCCCCCGCGCAGACCGCAGGGTCGCCGGGGGCGCGCTGCTGGCAGCGCTCCAGGTCGCCACGGTAGCGCTCGGCGTCCTGGGTGGCCCGCTCCACCTCGCGCTGCACGGTCTCCAGCTCGCGGCGGTGGCGCTCGACCTCGGCGGTGGCCGCCTCGACCTCGCGATCGAGCTGGGCGTTGGAGCTTCGCAGATCGGAGACCGCGGCCGCGCTCTGCTGGTGATCCTGGTTGCGCACCGTGCTGCGCCCGCACACGTAGCTGCACTGACGTGGATCACAGCCCCTTGGCGCGCAGCCGCGCCACCAGGTCGCGGTAGAGATCGGTGTGCTTCCAGCCGTTGCCGAGGCCGGGGCCGTCGCCGAGGAGCTGCCCGATCTCGTCGAGGTGGTCGGCGGGGACGCAGCCGAGGAAGGTGCCCCAGCGGGCGTCGATGGCGCGCACCAGACCGTCGTTGGTGTCCGACCGGAGCAGCCCGCCGTCGATGATCGCCTCGGTGGCGTCGAGCAGCGGATCGATGGTGTCCAGCTGGAGGTCGAAGTCGTCGACGAAGTCCACGTGCTCGTCGGGCTGGCAGGCCGCTTCGACCAGCTCCAGGTCGCTGCGGCCGCTCAGCGACTCGTAGGGGATGCCGGGCGCGTCGGTGTACTGCGCGTTGAAGGCGGCGATGCCCGGCTGCGACAAGAGCTGGAGGGGCTTCCACAGCGAGGTCTCGTTGCCGTACTCGTCCCAGAGCGCGTACCCGACCTGGTCGACGAGCCAGTCGACGACGGCCTGGGCGTTCGGATCCCCGACCAGCCCGACGGCCAGGTCGGCGATGGGCGTGCCGAAGTGCGGGGTGGCGAGGGTGGTCACGCTGGCCACCAGATCCGGCCGATCGTGCGCGACGACCCGGGCGTCGAGGCCGCCCTGCGAGTGGCCGATGAGGTTGACCTTGGCGTGGCCGGTCTCGGCGAGGATGGCCTCGATGGCCTCCACCAGCTGCGCCCCGCGCACGGTGGA
>JBBJMR010000099.1:0-26557 GCA_037720395.1 Polyangiaceae bacterium | reverse complement strand
GGCTGGACCCCCGGCGCTGGTCGACGCGCCCGCGCCGGCCGAGGCGCCCGCGCCGCTGGCCGCGCCCGGCGCATCGCCCAGGCTACCGCCGCCGCAGCCGAACCAGAGCGCCCCGGCCGCGCCCAGCGCCGCCGTCCACTTCGCGATCTCCCGCATGCCCACGCCTCCGGAGGCTGAGTACCCGCGGGGCTCGGGATCAGGCAGCGCTCGTGTCGCGAACGGCAGACGGCCGGCGCCAGGTGGCCGCGGGGGTCACAAGGCAGGGCCGGAGCGGTGCGTGTAAGCGGTGCATCGTTCCGCGGCCCGCGGTAAGCCCCCCGGATGGAGAGTCGAAGCCGCCTGTGGGTCAGCGCTGCCGTCGGTGGGATGATCGCCGGCCTCGGCGCTTGCGCGGCCAGCGCGCCGCAGGGTGAGGTGCCGACCACGGTGCCGGCGGATCCGGCGGCGCCCGCGGCCGCGGAGAAGAGCCACTGCGCCGCGGGTGAGCCGCACCATTGCGCCAGCGACGGCGAGAAGCACGTCTGTGGCGCAGGGCACGAGCCGAGCGCCGGGGCCGCGGCGGCCTCGCGCCTGCGCCGGCCGGGGCAGGCCAGCCGGCGCCCGCGGCCGCCGACGCCGGCGGCCCTCGCCCGCCGATGGCGGGCCGCAGGACGCGGGGGCCAAGGCGCCCGGCCACACGCACACACGCCGACGGCAAGCCGCACCCGCATTGACGGGGCCGCCCGGGCGAGCTGCGCGGACGCGTAGGGGTGTAATGGAACGGGCGTCCCCGCGTCGGCGCATGCGGAGGAGTGAACATGGAGCACCAAGGGCACCATGCCGTAGAGCCCGCCGGGCGGGTCGAGGACCCGGTCTGCGGGATGTCCGTCGATCCCGCTCGCGCCAAGGGCGGCACCGTCTCGCACCGCGGGGTGACGCACGCCTTCTGCAACCCGCGCTGCGCCGAGAAGTTCCGCGCCGACCCCGATCGGTACCTCGGGGTGAACGCGGCGGGGAAGGCCACGCCGCCCCCCGCACCGCTCGAGGGGGCTCGGTACACGTGCCCGATGCACCCCGAGGTCGTCCGCGACGAGCCGGGGTCGTGCCCCATCTGCGGCATGGCGCTCGAACCGATGACCGTGACGCTGGTCGAGGCTCCCAACCCGGAGCTCGTCTCCATGACGCGGAGGTTCTGGGTCAGCCTCGCGCTCACCTTGCCGGTCTTCCTGCTGGCGATGACGGAGATGATCCCCGGCGCGCCGGCGGCAGCAGCGCTCGGCCCCGCGTACCCGTGGGTGCAGCTGGCGCTGGCGTCTCCCGTCGTCCTCTGGGGAGGCGCACCGTTCTTCGCCCGAGGCTGGTCGTCGATCGTCACCCGCCGCCTCAACATGTTCACGCTCATCGCCATCGGCACCGGCGCCGCCTACGGGTTCAGCGTGCTGGCCACGCTCGCGCCGGCACTCCTGCCCCATTCGCTGCGGCACGGAGAGGGCGCCCAGGTTCCGCTGTACTTCGAGGCGGCCAGCGTGATCACCACCCTGGTCCTGCTCGGCCAGGTGCTGGAGCTGCGCGCGCGGAGCGCGACCTCCAGCGCCATCCGCGCGCTGCTGGGCCTGGCGCCGAAGACAGCGCGGCGCCTCGGCGCCTCGGGTGTGGAAGAGGACGTGCCTCTCGAGCAGGTCACGGTCGGTGACCGGTTGCGCGTGCGCCCCGGCGAGAAGGTGCCCGTGGACGGCGTGGTGCTCGAGGGCGCAAGCGCGGTCGACGAGTCCATGGTCAGCGGCGAGCCGCTCCCGGTCGAGAAGGGTGTCGGGGACGCGGTGGTGGGCGCCACCGTCAATGGCACGGGCGCGCTGGTCATCCGCGCCGAACGTGTCGGTGGCGACACTCTGCTCGCGCAGATCGTGCGGATGGTCAGCGCAGCCCAGCGCAGCCGCGCACCGATCCAGCGCCTGGCCGACCGGGTGAGCGGGTGGTTCGTGCCCTCGGTGCTGCTGGTGGCGGCGGTCACGTTCGCCGTCTGGGCGAGCGTTGGCCCCGAGCCCAGGCTGACCCATGCCCTGGTCAACGCCGTGGCAGTGCTGATCATCGCCTGCCCGTGCGCGCTCGGGCTGGCGACGCCGATGTCGATCATGGTGGGGACCGGGCGCGGCGCGCAGGTCGGCGTCCTCATCAAGAACGGAGAGGCGCTGGAGACCCTGGAACGCGTGGACACACTCGTCCTCGACAAGACGGGGACCCTCACCGAGGGCAAACCGCGCGTGACCCTGATCGGAACCGTCGGCGAGATGCCGGCGAACGAGGTGCTGCAGCTCGCCGCGCGAGTCGAGCTCGCCAGCGAGCACCCGCTGGCCGCCGCCATCGTCGCCGAAGCCAGGGCCACCGCGCCCAGCCTGACGGCGGCGTCGGAGTTCCGTTCCATCACCGGCAAGGGAGTGGTCGGACGCGTGGACGGCCGCAGCGTGGCCGTCGGGAACGTCGCTCTCCTCGAGGAGCTCGGCATCGGCGCCGGCGACCTGCTGGGCCGCGCCGAGGAGCAGCGCTCGCTGGGGCGGACGGTGATGCTGGTGGCCGTGGACGGCAAGGCGGCGGGCTTGCTCGGGGTAGAGGATCCGATCGCCACCACCGCGCAGGCGGTGGCCGAGCTCCGCGCCGATGGCGTGCGGTTGATCATGCTCACCGGGGACAGCCGCACCACCGCCGAGGCGGTGGCCCGCAAGCTCGAGCTGGACAGCGTGGAAGCCGAGGTCCTGCCTGGGCAGAAGGCGGAGGTGGTGGCGCGCCTGCAAGGCGAGGGGCGCGTGGTGGCCATGGCCGGTGACGGCATCAACGACGCCCCGGCGCTGGCCCGCGCGGACGTGGGCATCGCCATGGGAACCGGTACCGACGTGGCGATGGAGAGCGCGGGCGTCACCCTGGTGCGCGGCGACCTGCGCGGCATCCTCCGGGCGCGGCGGCTGAGCGGCGCCACCATGCGCAACATCCGTCAGAACCTCTTCTTCGCCTTCGCGTACAACGCCCTGGGCGTGCCCCTCGCTGCCGGCGTGCTCTATCCGGTCTTCGGGTTGCTGCTGAGCCCGATGGTGGCGAGCGCGGCGATGAGCCTCAGCTCGGTGTCGGTCATCGCCAACGCGTTGCGCCTGCGCCGCGTTCGGCTGTGAGCGAGCGTCCCGGCGCCAACTTTGGTTCACCGCAGGCGTTGGGCTCGGCCCTGCTCCTCGATGGCTCCGATGGTTCGAGCTTGACGGCCACCGGCGCGGGCGCGAGCTTCTTCGGCGGTGAGTGAAACCGAGTCTGGCTCCCTGCCCGGAGGACGACGTCGTCTCCGGAAGGCGGGGTGGACGGCGGCGGCGCTCGTGCTGTACTCGGGGGCAGTTCTCCTGTTCCTGCGGGACGCTGTGCAAGCACGGGCCGCCCTCATCGGGGGGCTCTGTCTCGCCTTGTGGCTCACCGAGCTCGTCCCTCCATTCGTCCCCACGCTGCTTCTCCTGGTGGCGACGCCGCTGCTGCTCGCGCCGTTCGGGCGACAGTACGGTTTCTCCTCGGTGCTGACATGGCCGGCTGACCCGGTCCTCGCGCTGTTCATCGGTGGGTTCACGCTGGGAGCCGCAGCCCGACGGCACGGGGTCGACGCGGCGGTAGCAGAGCAAATCGTTGGTCTGTCGAAGCATCGCCGGCGTGCGCTGCTAGGCCTGGTGCTGGGCGGCACGGCCGTGATGTCCATGTGGATGTCCAACATCGCGGCGGTGGCGATGATGCTGGCCGCGCTCAGGCCCATCATCCGCGGCACCCAGGGCGACGGCCGCTTTCGTACGGCGCTGCTCCTGGGCATCGCGATGGGTGGAAACCTCGGAGGGATGGCGACCCCGATCGGTACGGGTCCCAACGCGATCGCCATCGCCGCGGCCTCGAGTCACCACAAAATCACCTTCGTCTCCTGGATGGGCTTCGCCATCCCTCTCGTGCTGGGGATGCTGCTGCTCGCGTACGCCATCCTGCTCGTGCGCTACCGCGTCGCGGGCGAGTTCACGCACGAGCCAGCTGAGCCAGCCGCCTTGGCTCCAGGGAGCGGCGGGGCACGCTGGGTCGTCGCCGTGTTCTTCGTCGCGGTCGCGGGGTGGCTCTCCGAGCCGCTGCATGGCGTGAGCGCGCCGCTGCTCTCCCTCTTCGTTGCGGCGCTCCTTTTCGGAACGGGGCTGCTGGCCAAGGACGACCTGGCACGGCTGGACTGGTCCACGCTCGGGCTCATCGCCGGCGGCATCGCCCTGGGGAGGCTGATGGAGCACAGCAAGATGTTCGAGCAGGTGGCCCAGCAGGTGGAGTGGGCGACTTACCCGCGCGTCGTCTTGCTCGGTGCGCTGGTGTGCGCCGGTGCGGTCCTTTCGGCGCTGATGAGCAACACGGGGACCGCGGCGCTGCTCATCCCGCTGGGGATGTCGCTCGCCCCCACCCCTTCCACCGCCGTCCTCGTAGCGATCGCGACGTCGTTCGGAGTTCCCTTCATCATCAGCACGCCACCCAACGCGATGGCCCATGGAGAAGGCGGGCTCGAGGCCCGGGATTTCCTGGTGATCGGGTTGCCGATCATGCTCGTGGGGTGCGCGGTGGTGACGTTGACCGGTAGGGCTGCGCTGAACCTGTTCGGTGTTCCGTGACCGGGAGCCGGCGTCGAGCGAGGCGCCGCCAGACCTCTTCGGCTTCTGGCTCTCCGGCCCGCAGGCTCGTCAGAGCCTCTTCTTCGTTTTCGCGTACCACGCCCTGGGCGCGTCCCTCGCTGCCGGCGGGAGGTGCTCGTCCGCGTCGCCGCGCCTCGATCGCCGTCTGGGTGGGCATCATCGCGCTCCTCGGCGTTGCCGCAGAGACGGCCAGTGTCATGGTCTTCTACCTCGACGAGGCGTGGAACCAGGGCCTGGGGAGCGGGCGCATGGCATCGATGGACGCGCTCATCGCTGCCGCCACCGAGGCCGGCTCCAAGCGCGTGCGACCGCTGCTCATGACGGTGCTCTGCAACGTCTTCGGGCTCCTGCCGATCCTGCTCGACAACGGGACGGGCGCCGACGTGGCCAAACGCATCGCGGCGCCGATGTGGGGCGGGCTGGTGTCGCTGACGCTGCTCACGCTGCTCGTGGTGCCGGCGACGGGCAGCCCAGCCCCCCAGGGCTCCCGGTCATCGCCGGTTCCGACGCCCGCCGCGTGACGCGCTCGGCTGACAGCGCCGATCTCGTCGCGCGACCTGCGCGGGTCTCGGCGTGCGCCGCACCAGTGACCCGACCGGTCACTGCGGATGGCGGGCGGGAAACCGGGGGGCACGAGCCGAACCCGTGGACGAATCCCGCCCGGTGTGCACCTCGCCACGGCGCCGCCAGCACCGGGCCGCTGCGCAAGCAATGGGTGGCGCGTCCTCGCGCCCGCCTCGGGAGAGCTGCCAAGCCATGAAGCGCCGACATCTTTCAGCTGGTCTGCTGGGCTCGGTCGCCCTGCTCGTGGGCTGCGCCGGTGACCCCGTTCCGCCCAGCCGCTGTGCGGACGATCCGTCGAGCCCACTGGGACTCGAAACGCGGCGCGGACGTCGTGAGTGGTCTTTTGCCGCAGGTTTCGACGGGTCGGCCGTGCGACAAGCTGCCATTGACGACGCCTAACGTCGCGAAGCCACGTCGCGGGAGCGATTCAGGAGCGATTCGCCTGGCCCGCACCTCGGCGCCGCGTGTGCCGTCGGCGCTGGCGCGCCTGGTCGAGGCAATGTCCGACGCTCCCGAGCGGGCCGCCGGTGTCCTCGCCACTGCCCATCGGCGCGCGTAGGCTCGACGCAGACGCGCCCGGCGCCGCTTGCAACGGCCCGGGCGCAGACAGGGAAGGGCGTTCCCCGTGCCGAAGACAATACCACGCGTGCGCGCGTCGAAGACGCCGCGGAGGCTGCCGGCGGCGCCGGAGAACCTCTACTACGCCGTGGTGGACGTGCTGGTGCAGTACGCGGCGGACCATGACCTGGCCGCCGCGCACCAGCGCATGGCCGCCTTCTCGCCCGCGGTTACGCCGGCGACCGTTCGGGACGCGGCCGTTGCTTTCTTCACGACCTGGGACGCCGTGCTGGGCGTCTCGGCCACCGACGGCGAGCAGCTCGCCAAGATGGCTCACGCGGCGCGCGGTGGACTACAGGGCGAGCAGGTGCGGGCGGCGGGGCCGGCTGCGGCGATGCTCAACCTCGAGCAGCCGTGGAAAGACGACGTCGATCGCAGCGTCGCCCGGAACTGCATCGCGTGGCTCACCGCGATTCAGCCGGACTTCGATCGGCTCAGCGTCGACAAGGTGCTCGAGCTCCTCGGCCGCGCCCGTAAGCGCCGTTGGGGCGCCGACACACTCACCGCCGAGCTCTACAACGCCGCGGGCATCAAGGGACGCCAGGGGCCGCGAAGCGCGAGTGCGATCGCTTCCGCGCGCGCCGCGACCCGCAAGCGCCGCCGCACGTAGACGGGGGTCCGTTATTCCAGAATGGGACTCGTTTGCCTGCACATGTGAGAGCAATCTCCGTCGGGTCATGGCAACAAACCGACCGACCCCGCTCGAAGTGATCCGCATCGCGGCGACGGCTCCGGCCGACCCGCGCACCGTTCGCAAGGCCCTCGAAGGCCGAGCCAGCGAGATGGCCACCGCTCGTGTCGAGCGCGCCGTTCGTGAGCTCTCGCTCGAGCGCCTGCTCACCCGCTGACACGCGAACGCCCCGCGGGGACCAATCCGCAGGGCGTTCCTCACCGAAAGGCACTCGGCGATGACCCAACACGTAGCAACGAAGCCTCACCCCGACAAGAGCGCCGCCATCGACGCGCTCCTCGACGACCTGGCGGACCGCATCGCCGCCCGCATCGCGCGGGCGCCAGCAGCCGCGGCGTCCGACTACTACTCGGCGACCAGCAACCCGGTGGCGCCGAACAACACCCGCGCCTGGCGCGCGTGGTTGCTGCGCGTCGGCATCCCGTTCGTCAAGGCCGGACGACGGACGCTGGCCAAGCGCATCGACGTGGACCGCGTCCTGGCCGCCCAGGCGCGCCGGCCCATCGCCAAGGCGCCGCCGGCCAACGATGACGCCCCCGAGCTCGAGGCGCTCGGCCTGCGCGTCGTCGGGGTTGCACGGCCCCGGGTCGACCCGCTCACCGCCGAGGCCATCACCGCCTCCGCCAAGGCCTGCGGCGTGAGCGAGGACAGCGTCCACGAAATGCTGAAGCTCCAGCGCACGGACCCGGAGGCCTACGAGGCCTTGCGCAACGGGAGCGCCCGAACGGTTGCGGAAGCGATGCGCGTCGCCGGAGGTGCGCGGTGAGGCCGGTGAAGCAGCGAACCGCGCCTCGCTCCCCTCGCGTGCAGGTGACCGAGGCCGTCCTGTACGCCGACGGGCACCTACCCGCGGGGACCAGGCTCGACGCTCTCTACGTGGAGAGCGAGCTCGATCGCTCACGCGGTCGGCTCGTCGGCGACCCGGTCTACGGCGGCGCCATGATCATCGTGGTGACCAGGAATTGGGTTGCCGTCAACTGGCGCGGCACGGAGCGCCTCGTTCCAGAGGACAGCGTCGAGTACCTCATCGGAGGTGGGCGGTGACGCCCGCCAACGACGTGGTCGCCGCCGTGATCTCGTTCGCCTGTGCCGTCGCCCGACGGCACCCCAACGAGCTCGCGAGGACCTGGGCGGCGCAGTGGATCGCCGAGCTGCACGCCGCCGGCGTCGTCCGGCTCGAGCCGATCCGGAGGGCAGCGTGACCGCCGCAGCCGCGGACCAGACGGAGAGCGCGCTCGACGTCCTGCGCTCGCTCGCCGAGGGCGCCATCGTCGACCACGAGGGCAAGCGTCGTCCGACGTGGGCGCCGCCGATGGTCCTCGGCGGGGAGCTCGTCGACCTCCTCCGGGATCTCGGGTGGCTCGGGCCCGACGACAAGCCGGTAGCTCGCCTGTGGGCCCGGTTCACGTCGCCGAAGCGCCCGCCGATCGTCTGCATGGGGTTCGAGCTGCGCGTCGGCACGTCGCACGGCGGGAAGCAGTTCTACGAGACCATGCGCAGCGGGGTATGGCTCGGCGGGAAGCTATTCGTCGAGGCGAAGGGCGGAGGCTGGCGAGGCGGGCCTTGCTGGCGAGCGCCGGGCGAGTGCCACCGGATGCCGCGCGACTGGGCGCGCCGATACCCGCTCGCCGTCCGAGCGACAGAGCTCGGCGCCGCGCGCGTCGCGACTTCGCCGGGAACCCGGGCGAGCAGATGCGGCTCGGCGGTGTCCTTGCCGGGACGTGCGCCTGCTGCGGCCGCGCCCTCACCGATCCGATCTCGCTCGAGCGAGGCATCGGCCCCGAGTGCTGGGGAATGGCGCGGGGGGCGGCCGCATGAGCGCCGATCGCCGAGAACGCCCGAGGCTCCCGCTCGCCGGCGAGCCAATCCTCATCCGCGGCAACTTCGGTGACCTACTCGAGGTGCGCCCGGTGATGCTGCTCGATGGCGAGCTCGCCGTCGAGGTGGAGCGGGGCACCATGCGGCTCCTGCTCTCGCGCGGGACGGCCATCGCGCTGTCCGGCGCGCTGATTGTCACCGCGAGCGGCGTGCGCCGCCATGACGACATCGCCGAGTTGCTCAAGCTCGAAGAGCGTGCCGCGTGAATCAGGCCGACTACGAACGCGAGGAGCGCGCTGGCATCCGCGACGAGCCACCCAAAGCGAGGCCGAACGGCGCAGCGCCGGCGACGCTGCCCCTGCGCGAGGTGTCGGAGATCTTCGCCCCTCTGCCCGCCGTACCGTGGCTCGTCCAGCGCCTCGACATCTGCCCCGGCGCGCCAACCCTGATCGCCGGGTACGGCTTCAGCGGCAAGACCGTCGCTGCGCAATCCTTCGCGCTCACCGTCGCCGCCGGCGGCCGCGTCTGGGGCGAGCTCGCCCTCAGTCGCCGCGGCCGCGTCGTTCACCTCGCCTACCAGCAGGGCTTCAGGCTCACCGCCGAGCGCTACCACCGCCACCCCCGCGCCGAGGGTGTCGACCCCGCCGACCGCGAGGGCCAGCTCGTGCTCTCGACGCTGCCCGGCGTGCCGCTCTCCGCGCCCAAAGCCCTCGACCTCTACACGCGGACTGCCGAGGGCGCGGCGCTGCTCATCGTCGACAGCCTGCGCGCAAGCGCGCCCGACATCGACGAGAACTCGAGCGAGGTGCGCCGCCTTCTGGACCTCTTGACCACCGTCTCGGAACGAACCGGCGTCGTGCCCCTCGTCATCCACCACGCTCGCAAGCCGCGCGAGGACGACACCGGCGCTGGCGCCCGAATGGCCATCCGTGGCTCAGGCGCCATCTTCGACGCCTGCTCCAGCGTCCTCGTCTTCTCGGCCTCCAAGGGCGAGTCGATTCTCGTCCAGCACGAGAAGGCCCGTACCAGCGGCCACCTGGCCCCAGACTTCGCCATCGAGATCCTGGACGCCGTGGATGGGGCCGGGCTCGTCGTCGCCACCGCCAACCACGAACAACGCGTCGAGGCTGCCCGCGACGCCCGCCGGGACCAGCTCGACGCGGCCGTGCTGGACGCCATCCGCCGCAGCCCCGGTTGCTCGCTGCGCTACCTGCGGCAGGACGTGAGCGGCAAGCACGATGCCATCGACGTGGCGATCGAACGGCTCTGCCGTTCCAGACGCGTCGAGGAGCGCCCTGGCCCTCGCAACGCCCGCACCTTTTGGGCCTCCCTCCAAGCCTCTTCATGATCACTGTGCCCCACCGTGCCCCACCGTGCCCCTCGAGGGGGGGCCACTACTGTGCCCGCCCCTATATAGGGGCACGGTGGTGGCCGCACTCCCGGCGCAGTGGTGCCGGGGCACGGTCGTGGGCGCAGTCGAATGCCGAAACGGTTTCGGCAAAGCGAAATCGTTTCGTTCTCAGTCGACCGCCCCCCGTCATCGTCGCAATGCACCGGCAAGGGCGCGCACTGTGTCCGCGCGCCTACCGGCCCAGCGCCTCCCAGGAGAAACCCTAGGTGAGCAACAAGTACGGCCCGAAGTTCACGCCCGAGGCGATCGTGCGGGCGCAGCACCTGGCCTCGACCGGCTTGGGCCGGCGCAAGATCGCCGCCCACCTGGCCGACGAGCTCGGGGTCTTCGTGAGCGGCGAGTCGGTGGGGCAGCTGCTTCGCCGCCTCCCGTGCGCCGAGCAGAGCCGCGTCCCGGCGCCTGGCGTGCCCCAGGACGCGCCGGCGAAGGCGGAGCCGGCCAGAGACGACGAGGCCATCCTCGACGGCTTGGTGGCCACCTGGCGTGCCCTGGCCGGGCAGCCGCTGCCGGTGAGCGACCTGCAGCGGGCCAGCGCCGAGCTCCGCGCCGCGATGCAGGACCGTCGCCGGCTGCGCGGCGCCCAGGCGATCGCAGACGACGGCGAGGACGAGCGCGCCGCGCACCGGGTGCGCGCGAAGCTGGCGGCGATGGTGGAGCACACCCGCGCGGAGCGGCTGCGCCAGGTGGAGGTGGCGGAGATGCGCATGCGGGCCGCCGGCGCCGGGGCGTTCGTGAACACCGAGGCCGAGCTCGAGGCGCGCGAGGTTTCCGTGCTGGCCTTCTTGCGGGTCGTGGGAGGTACGAAGTGAAGCGCTCCGAAGGTCGACAGTCTGTCGAGCTTTTTAGGTACGTCGCCGGCAAGCGGGGTACGAAGTGACGCCGCTGCACGACGCCCGGCGGGCCGTGGTCGGCGCCCGGCTTCTGGTGCGCTGCTGGCGACGCCACCTGGCGCAGCCCGACATGCCCGCTGGCGAGCTCGAGGTGGTCACGCGCGGCCACGCCGCGGCGTGTGAGGCGCTGCGCTGGTCGCACGCGTGGCTCGCGGAAGTGTGGGCGGAAAGGGACCGAGTCGACCAGCGCCTCGAGGAGCTCGAGCGCGAGGTCGAGGCCGACGAGCAAAGGCACCGCACCGTGGTGCCCATCCGAAGAGGACCGACATGAGTATGAGCACCGAACCGACACGCGGCCGCGGCCGCAACAAGGTCGCGCCGCCGTCGCTGGCAGAGCCGCAGGAGGCGCGAGACAACCAAAGGGGAGGCGCGCCCCCATTGGTTTTCTCCGGCGAGGAGGAGGCCGAGCTCTCCGATGTGGTCGCCGCCCTCGAGGCCGAGGAGGCTCTCGCTGCAGAGCTGGCGCAGGACCGAAGCGCCGAGACTGCAGCGGCCGACGTGGCGGCGCGGTCTCGGTCGGCCGAGGACGTGGCCGAGCTCGGGAAGGCGTCGCTGCGGGTGCGGACGTCAGAGAAGCTCCACGAGGCCGCTCGGCGGCGCAGGGAGATCGCCGAGGCAGCTTCCCTCGCCGGCGCAAAGCGACGCGCCGAGGCGGAGATCTCCCGTTGCCGCTCCGGTGCTGGCGCCGGCGGCTACCAGCGGATCGTCGCTCCGGTCCGCGATGCGCAGCGCCGCACCTCGCTCGAGCTCTTCGCCACGCTGCGTGCGGACGAGGACGCTGCACGGGTCGCCAACGAGGAGCACGCACGCCTGGCGCGCCTCGCGGCTGCGCACGGCATCGAGTACCGCGACCCGCCGGCGGTGCCGCGCGCAGCGCGCCAGCTGGCCGCCACGATCGAGCAGGCCTGGACAGAGGCCGGCGGCCGTCGCGACATCGCCGAGCACCTGGCGAAGCTCACGGTGGCGCACGAGAACCAGGTGCGCGCCCGGTTCAGCGCAGCCGTCGCCGAGCAGGAGGGGTGGATCCTCGAGCTGGCGCTGACCCTGCCCCTCGAGGGCCACATGGTGGCGGCCGACAAGCTGGTGCCGCCGTTTCACTGGGAGCGCCCGCACCGCTTCACGCGCACGCGGCTCGGCCTTCTGCCGTTGGGCAACGGCGGGCCGCGCACCACCGCCGAGCAAGAGGCCTGGCTCGAGGCTCGCGCCACCCGCGGCGACGCGGTCCAGGAGATGGCGGCTGAGCTGCGCCTCGAGCGGGCCGCGGCGCAGTTCATGGCCGACGATCGCCGCGCGCGCCGGTGGGCCACGGCGGAGCATCGCGCAGCCATCGAGACCGATGCCCGCACACGACGCGAGTCGTTCGACGCGGCCGCGCGCCGCTACGCCCAAGCACACCCCGAGCTCGCCATCCCCGCCGACCTCACCGAGTGAAAGGACCGACATCATGAACACCGACGACACCGAGGCCACCGTCAAATACGTGCAGGTCAATGCCATCCTCGCGCCGGGGATGTACACGCAGAATCCGCCGCCGGGCTATCACAGGCGCCGCCGCGCCGGACGATGCTGGACCGACGGCTGGACCGGCGGGCTCGTGGTTGCCGTCGACGACCAGGTCTTCGACGAGCTGTCCGGCGACGACGCGCTGCAGGTCCGCGAGGTCAGCCGCCCCGCCGACTGGGATGGCGAGGTCCTGCACCTTCCCGTCCGCCCGAGCGCGGACCCCCTCGAGGTGCAGCGCGCTGAGCTCGAGGCTACCGAGCAGCAGATCGAGCGCCTCGAGATCGTCCAGAAGCTCGAGGCGGCCCGTGCTCGTCTCGCCGCGGCGAAGCAGGGAGCCAAGCCGTGAGCGCCGAGCTCGAGGCGCTGGTCGACCAGGCGATCGCCGCCGGGCTCGACGCCTCGCGCCGCGCCGAGTGGCTGGAGCGGCGCGCAAGCACGGCCCGTCGTGGGCGCTCGAGATCATCGGCTGCTTCGCTGCCGAGCGGCAACGGCGCCAGCTGAGCGCGCGCCTGGCGATCGGCATTCGCCAGCCGAGGGCGCACGCGTGATGAGTCTGGCGGTGCGGGCCCTTTCTCCCGCAGAGCTGCGAAGCCCAGCAGCCCGGCACCGGCGCGGTTCATCACGCGCCGGTGCCGCCGCCCGATGGTCGAAGTTGCGGAGGCGAGAGCTTTGCCACTCTCGCCCGGGCGCGAAAGGCCTCGCGCCCCGGCCTCTCCTGCCTACCGATGTCAGGGCAGGAGAGGCCGCCGCGCCTGGCGTTGCCGAACGCGGGGACCCCTGATGCGTAGCGCGGCGGCGCCGGCGTCGACTACCGTGGTCGGCCGTGCGGGAGCTTCGAGCGCTCTACACGGTCGGCGAGACGGCGGAGCTCCTCGGCCTGTCGCGGCACGCGGTGGCGCGCCTTGTGGCCCGTGGCGCCCTGCCCACGGTGACCCTGGGGGGCAAGCGCTGGGTGCCGCTCTCGGCGCTGTACGCCAGCGTCATGGGCGCCCGGGCGGAACGCGGCCGGTAGCCCCCCGGCCCCCCCCTGCTGGGGAGTATTCCGCTCGCGTTTCTCGACTGACCCCCAGGGGGACTGTCGAGGGTTCGACTGCCTTCCAGGAAGTCTGTCGGCCCTGAGTCATTCGCGACACCGTCGACGAAGTCTCAAGTGACTCAGTTGCGGGACTGCGTCGACGTTGTCAACTTGGGCACCATGAAGACCGACGACAGGGTGACGGTGCGGCTCGGCGCTGACCTGGCGAGCCGAGTGGACGCGGTGCTCCAGACGCTCATCGAGGGCGCGCACGGTGCGGACCTGAACCGCTCCGACGCTGTCCGCGTCCTGGTGCAGCACGGGCTCGCCGCGTTCGAGACGAAGAGCAAGAAGCGCTGACCCACAACGAAGTGACCCCGCGGCGCGGCTAACGCCCGGGGCCATGGCCCACGAGGAGAGTTCCCCCATGTGCAACGACACGATCGCGAAGACCGTCCCCGCCGGCAAGAGCGCCGACGCCTATCAGCCCTCGCCGGCCGTCGCCGCCGACCCGTACCTGGCCATCGCCTTCCTGCCGCTCGCCAAGGTGGCCGCGATGCTCGCCGCCCAGGTGGCGCCGTGAAGCGCCGCGCACCCCAGCCCTCCCCCTTCGCAGCTGAGCGAGGCGAGGCGACGGAGATTCTTGGCGGAGGCAAGACGCCGGAGGCGCAGGCCGCGCCGTCGGCGCCCGAAGAGGTCTGCGACGAGGGCGAATGGGATTCCCGGGCCGCCGCCGACACCGCGTTCTCGGACGCGATGCGCGTTGCCAAGTCTTGGCCAGACGGGGAGAGCCTGTGGCCACTGATCGCGGCACTGAAGCAGGCGCTTCAGAGCATCGAGAAGACCGAATCCAACAGGGAGAAGCGCAATGGCCGTCGTCCCGCCTGATAGTCACATGCTGTACGGCTCGGCGGCCGGCGGCCTCGCCAAGGTGGCCGACCAGTGCGCCATCCCGGGATGGCGCACTGGTGAGCCGCCCTCCCTCACGGCGGCCCAGGGGGCCCAGTGACGCGCACCGACGTCGCCGACCGCGCGCTTCACCTGCTCGGCCAGCTGGTCAGCATCGCCGAGGAGGCCGGCGACCCGCGCCTCGCCGCCATCCTGCGCTCGGCGCTCATCCAGGCCGAGGGCACGCACGTTCGGAACAACCTCGACGTCGCGGTGGCGTTCTTCGGTGACCGCATGCCCCTCGAGGTGGTCGCCCGCGTGCGCCGAGGCGCCGTCGGCCGGGAGAACGACCGGACGCCGCGCAGCTGGGGACGCGCCCTGCAGCGCGGCCGTGAGGCGCTCACCGTCGAGGAGCAGCTCGTCCTCCTCGACGGCGCCCCGGCCCGACGTCCGCGCGCCTGCCGCCCCCCGAAGCGAATCCCCCAGTCCGCCACCCGCAACCGAGGAGTTTCAAAATGAACATCAAGCCCGAGATGAAGCCCGAGATGAAGGTCCTTCGCGAGGTCAACGCGTCGTTCCGCGAGGCCGCGGAGCGCGCGAGGGCTCGGCACAAGATGTCCGTGGCGTCGTCATTTGCTGGCGTCGTGCGCGCGTGCTTGCGCCTCCGGCGTGACACGGAGGCGAAGCTCCTGGAGATGCTCAGCGACCAGGACACGGCACGGCTCTGCCTCGAAGAGCTGGTGCAGTCGGGCGCGCTGGTGCTCAAGCGCGGCCGCTACGACTTCGGACCGAACGCCGAGGACCCCGCAGCGTGGGGGGAAGACGAGTGGGCCAGGCGATGAGTGTCGAGAAGCTTCGCGAGGAGCTCGAAGCCGCAACCGCCGCCCTGTACGGCGCACTGAGTGCGCTCGATGCGATCGCCAAGGGCGCCAGCGGCCGCCGAGCAGAGTGGTTGAAGCGCATTCGCAAACAGGTGGAGTCGGCCTCCGACATCGTCGACGACGCTGCCGATCGCGTCGAGGGCATGCTCAAGGACACGGAGGCCTGACCCATGCCGCGCCCTCGCACCGGCAGCGTCTTCCGCCACGGCGACCACTGGGACTTCCAGATCACCTTGCCCGGGGGCAAGCGTTCGCGTCGCGTGTGCCTGGCCCCCTCGGTGTCGGAGGCCAAGGCGCGCGAGAAGGCGGCGCACTGGAGCGCGCGCGCGGCGACCGGGGAGCTGGAGCTTGTGGAGCTGGCGACCACGGTCGCCGAGGTCGCCGCCGGCGAGACGCTCGCGGCATGGTCGGAGCGGTGGTTTGCCGACCGCGCCGCCCGAGGCTTGCAGACGTACGACGATCGTTTGCGGTTCGGAAAGTGGGTGCTGCGCGGCGCGTGTCTCGGCGAGCGCTACGTCGCTGCGGTCACTCGCGCCGAGCTCGAGGACGCCGTGGGCTATCTGGACGCTCAGGTGCGCGCCGGCGCCTGTCGTGGAAGACCGCCGTCAACGCCTGGGGGCTGGTGTCGAAAGCCTTCGCGGACGCCCACAACGCCAAGGACCGCGCGCTGCGCGTCTGCGAGGTCAACCCGGCAGCCGGCGTGCGGGGACCTGACAGAGGCGCCAAGAAGGCCAAGCAGTGGCTGCACCCGGCCGAGGTGCGCCGCCTGCTCGAGTGCGGCGAGAGCCCGCTGGAGCTGCGCCGCGCCCTGGCGTTGCAGGTGTACCTCTACACGCGGCCCGGCGAGCTGCGGGCGCTCGAGTGGACCGACGTCGATCTGGAGGCCGGCCGCGTGCGCGTCCACCGGGCCGAGAAGCGCGACGGCACCACGAAGACGACGAAGACGAAGCGCACGCGCGCGGTGCCCATCGAGCCCCGGCTGCTTCCGCTCCTCGCCGCCCTCCGTGAGGCCGCCGGCGGGCGTGGCAAGGTCGCTCCAGGGCTGCCGAAGGACACGGCGCTGGCCGACGCGCTGCTCGCCTCGCTGAAGCGCGCCGGTGTCGAGCGCAGCGACCTGTACCTCACCGACGCCACCCGCAAGCGCATCACCTGGTACGACCTGCGCGCGACCGGCATTACTTGGCGTGCGATCAGAGGCGATGACCCGCTGAAGGTCATGCGCCACGCCGGCCACGAGGACTTCGCCACGACCCTCGGCTACATCCGCGAGGCGGAAGGCGTCGGCGAGTCCTTCGGCGAGGTCTTCCCGCCCCTGCCCCCGGAGCTGTTCGAGACGGGCGGCAGAGCGGCGCCGGTGGCTCGAATCGCTACCGGAATCGCTCCGCCGCCGCGCAAGTCTCCGGAACTACAGTGGGCCGACAGGGACACGAACCCGCACCGACCCCGACCTCCACCACGCTCCGCACCGATGCCGCGCCCGAGCTGGTTCCGCCGGCACCCGAAGGCGGTGGTCACCAGCACGGCGGTGCCCAGGTTGATGGCGGTCAGCCGTGACGGGCGGGCACGTGTGTCGGGTCTGCGGCTCGCTGGCCGTGTGGATGGCTCTCCTTCCAGTGGCCGGCTGCGCCTCGACGTCGGCGCAGGACAGCTACCAGGACGTGGAGAAGACGATCGAGCAACGAACTGGCCACCGCATCTACTGGCATCGGGACGCGGAGGCCGACGGCAAGGTCCGGGCTGCCGTGCGCAAGCTCCTCGCCGATGGCTTGTCCTCGCCAGAGGCCGTACAGATCGCCCTGCTCAACAACGGACGCTTGCAGGCGGAGTACGAGGAGCTCAGCGTGGCGCAGGCGGACCTCGTGCAGGCGGGCCTTCTCTCCAATCCGACGTTCAGTGGGAGGCTGGGCTTCCCGCTCGAGGGCGGTGGGCAGCCAGACATCGGCGCCGGGGTCGAGGTCGACTTCCTCTCCTTGCTCTTCTTGCCCGGGAGGAAGCGGATGGCCGGCGCCCAGCTCGAGGCCGCCAAGTCGCGGGTCGGCGCCGAGGTGCTGGAGCTCGCCGCGCAGGTGAAGATCATGCACCTCCGCGTGCAAGCAGCGCAGCAGCTCACCGCCTTGCTGCGGGTGGTGGCCGCCGCGGGCCAGGCGGCTGCGGAGCTGGCGGCTCGACAGCACGATGCCGGCAACATCGGCGACTTCGAGCTCGCCGGCCAGCAAGCAGTCTACGAGGACGCGCGCCTGGCCCTGGCACGCGCCGAGGCCGAAGTCCTCGACGTCCGGGAGGAGCTCAACCGGCTCCTCGGGCTCTGGGGTGCGGACACCCGGTGGAGCGCATCGGATCGGCTGCCCGACCTGCCTCCTGCCGATCCCTCGCTGGCGAAGCTCGAGTCGCTGGCCATGACGCAGCGCCTCGACGTCGAGGCCGCGCGACGCGGGCTGAGCGTCGCGGCCATGTCCTCGTCGTTCGGGGCCTCGGCGCGCTGGGCCGGTTCCCTGGAGGCCGGAGCGGAGGTGGAGCGCGAGGACGGAGAATGGGAGGCCGGTCCCAGCGCGCGCGTGGGCCTTCCGATCTTCGATCAGGGCCAGGCAGGGGTGGCGAAGCTGGAAGCGCTGCAGCGCCAGGCGCGGCACCGTCTCGCCTTCGTGGCCGTGAATGCTCGCGCGGACGTGCGTCAGGCGAGGAACCGACTCGTCACATCGAGGGGGCTCTGCGAGCACTATCGCCAGGTGGTGGTGCCCGGACGCGAGCGCCTGGTGCGCCTCGCGCAACAGCACTTCGACGCCATGCTCATCGGCGCCTATCAGCTCCTCGAGCTCAAGCGTGACGAGATCGAGGCCTACCGAGAGTACGTGGTGGCCGTGCGCGACTACTGGATCGCGCGCGCCGAGCTGGAGCGAGCCGTGGGGGGCCGCCTGCCTCCGCCGGACCACTCGGCGCCCGCGCGTGGGCCGCAGCGGGCCCCGCCCCCTGCGGGTGCTGCGCCGCCACCCGCCACGCCGACCGCCCCTGAACACCGACACTGACCTGAAAGGACGAAGTCGTGAGCCAGGACAAGATCAGCCGACGTGAAGCCGTCGTCTCCGGCGCCGCGCTCCTCGCCGGCGGCGCCGTGCTCCTCCGTGGCGGCGAGGCCGGCGCTCAGGAAGACAAGAACCCGCGCCCGCCAGCGCCGCCGCTCGGGCCGCCGCGCTTCACGCCGGTGGTGACACCGAACGTAGCCACGCTCCCCTGGAAGATGGAGGACGGGGTCAAGGTGTTCCACCTCGTCGCCGAGCCGGTGAAGCGCGAGTTCGCGCCGGGGATGGTGGTGAACACCTGGGGCTACAACGGCTCCTGCCCGGGCCCGACGATCGAGGCGGTGGAAGGCGACCGGGTTCGGTTGCTCGTCACCAACAAGCTGCCCGAGCGAACCAGCGTCCACTGGCACGGTGTCTTGCTGCCCAACGGGATGGATGGCGTCGCCGGGCTCAACCAGCGCCACATCGCTCCCGGTGAGACCTTCAAGTACGAGTTCACGCTGCGCCAGCACGGCACGCAGATGTACCACCCGCAATCGGACGAGATGGTGCAGATGGCGATGGGGATGATGGGCTTCTTCATCATCCACCCCAGGCGCCCGGAGAACCCGCGCATCGATCGGGACTTCTGCATCATGCTCCACGAGTGGTTCATTCCGCCCGGTGCCGCCACGCCGAACCCGTCGGTGATGCTCGACTTCAACATCTTCACGTTCAACGCCCGCGCCTGGCCGGGCACGACGCCCCTGGTGGCCAAGACCGGCGATCGCGTGCGCGTGCGCCTCGGCAACCTGAGCATGGACAGCCACCCCATCCACCTGCACGGCTACAACTTCGAGGTGACCGGCACCGACGGCGGCAGGGTGCAGCGCAGCGCGCGGTGGCCGGAGACGACGGTGAACGTGCCGGTGGGCTCGACCCGCGACTTCGAGCTCGTCGCCGACGCTCCCGGAGATTGGGCGCTGCACTGCCACAAGTCGCACCACACCATGAACGCCATGGGCCACGACGTCCCCAACCTCATCGGCGTCGACCAGAAAGGCGTGGAGGGCAAGATCCGGGGGATGCTCCCCGGCTACATGGCGATGGGCGAGACGGGCATGGGCGGCATGATGGAGATGGGCCGACCCAAGAACACGCTCCCGATGATGACCGGCAAGGGGCCGTACGGCGACATCGAGATGGGCGGCATGTTCACCGTGCTCAAGGTCCGCGACGACCTCACCAGCTACGAGGACCCGGGCTGGTACACCCCGCCGCCTGGGACGCTGGCGAGCAAGGTCTGACTCGAGGCCGTCGTGCGCCCCCGCTCGGCGGGCATCGTTCCCGACTGGTGCACCTCGACGTCATCGTCGGCGAAACTTGCAGAGTTACTGTAAGCCGCTGAATGCTGCCTGCTCCGCGAGCTCCCGGTGACTGACGGTCGTGAGGAGTCCGACCGGGGCTCGCACGAGCCCCACGGAGTCGACCCATGCATGCAGCGCGGACTTGGATTCTGCGGAGCCATCCGATCGTCGGTGTACCGATCTCGATCTTCTTGGGTCTGGCCACCTGCGGTTGCGCCGCCGAGGACACGCGCGCCTCCGCCGCGACCGGAGCGGCCCCTGGAAGCGGCGGATCGCCGGGCGGAACCGATGGCGCCGGAGGGCTGTTCACCACCGGCACCGGGCTGAACTGCAGCGGGGCGGTCAGTTGCTCGGACGACTTCGGCGCCGTGCTCTGCGACGGAAACGTCGTCCAGGCATGCGGGCCGAACGAGGGCTGCGCCAACGGCGCCTGCGTCGATTCCTGCGCCGCCGCCGAGGCCAACAAGAGCACCGTCGGCTGCGACTACTACGCGGGGAATCCCTCCGGCCTCGAGACCTCGGGCGCCTGCTTCGCAGTCTTCGTCGCCAACACGACGGCGGTGGATGTGGCGATCGATGTCGAGCGCGACGGCGCGGCGCTCGACGTCGCAAGCTTCGCGCGCATCCCCTCCGGATCCGGCTTGAACGCCGTCTACGCGCCGCTCGACAACGGCAAGCTCCCGGCTGGTGAGGTCGCCATCCTCTTTCTCGCCAAGTTCGGCCCGGCCACCCTCACCAAGCCGGATTGCCCTGCCGGCATCACGCCCGCGGTGACGAGCGAGGCCGCGGCGCTCTACGGAACGGGCATCGCCCGACCGTTCCACATCACCACGTCCGCGCCCGTCGTCGCCTACGACATCTTTCCCTACGGCGGCGGCCCCAGCGTCAACGCCGGCGCGACGCTTCTCATCCCCGCGGCGGCCTGGGACACGAACTACATCGCCATCGCGACGTACGCTGGTCCGCAGTGGCTCCAGATCATCGCGCGCGAGGACGACACCGAGGTCACCATCCTGCCGAAGCTCGGGATCGAGGGCGGACCTGGCGTCGCGCCGGCGGCCCCCGGTGTACCCGCGACCTACTCGCTCTCCGCGGGCCAGACCCTGCAGCTCCAGCAAGACCTCGAGCTCACGGGCAGTCCCATCCAGTCCACCAAACCGGTCGGCGTGGTCGGGGGCAACGAGACCATGTCCATCCCCGTCGGGACCTACGCCGCCGACGCCGCCCACCAGATGATCCCGCCCGTGAGAGCGCTGGGAAGCGAGTACGTGGGCGTCCGTTACCGCAACCGCCGCGCGGGCGTCGAGGAGACGCCGCCGTGGCGCATCATCGGCGCGGTCGACGGGACGACGCTCACCTACGAGCCGGCCGCGCCGCCCGGAGCGCCGACGACCGTGGCCAGCGGTGAGGTGCTGGAGTTCGCGGCAGCGGGGCCCTTCGTGGTGAAGAGCCAGGACGCCGACCACCCCTTCTACATGTCCGGACACATGACAGGCTGCATGGTCGTCGGCGGCGGCTTCGATCAGCCGGACGGGTGTCCCGGCGACCCCGAGACGGTGAACGTGATCCCGCCGGCGCAGTTCCTGAAGTCGTACGTATTCTTCACCGATCCCACCTATCCCGAGACCAATCTCGTCTTCGTGCGGAAGCGGGGCCCGGATGGCTTCGCGGACGTGTCGCTCGACTGCGCCGGGGCTCTGACCGGCTGGCAGCCTGCGGATAGCTCGGGCAACTACGAGTACACGCGCTTCGACCTCGTGCGCGGCAACTTCGAGGGACAGGGCAACTGCGACAACGGGCGGCACGAGGTCTCCAGCGACGCCCCGTTCGGGGTGACGGTATGGGGCTGGGGGACGGCCGCCACGGGTGGGAGCCCGGATCCAGGCAATCCGCTGCCCGGCTTCTACTCGCAATGGGTCAGCTACGCGTACCCGGCCGGCGCCAGCGTGCAGAGCATCACCGAGGTCGAGGTGCCCGCCGTGCCCAAGTGAGCGGCCGGATCCCCTGGGGTGGCGCGCCGCGCGGGCTCCGGCCCAGCCCGGTCGCGCACCCCGACCGGCGGCGCAGGTGCGCCCGTATACTCGCGCCCCGATGTGCAGCGCCCGTTCCCGCGCCAGCCACGCCGTGAACCGTCGACCATGACGGCCCCGGTGGTGGCCATCGAGCTGGCTGCGGAGAACGTGCCCAGGGGCACGATCGATGCGCTGCTCGACGCTTGCACGGGCGCGCTGTCGCAAGGGACCTGCGTGGCCGCGTCGTCCGTGGACCCCGCCCAGCCCGTCGCCGCCACGGTCCTGGTCAGCTGGGAAGATGGCGACCGGCAACGCGTGCGTATCGAGCTCGGCAAGCCGGGCGCGGATCGCGACGCATGGCTGCGGCGGGAGATCGTCTTTCGACCCGAGGATGCCGAGCGCGAGCGCTGGCGCGCGACCGGGCTGGTGATCGCCACGCTGGCCGGCGACGCGGGGGTCGATCCGGGGCGACCGCCGACGCCACCAGCGGCGCCCCCCGTCGCCCCCTCGCGGCGCGAAGCGCCCTCGCGCCCGCCGCATCGGGGCGCCGCCAGCGCCAGGCACCGAACGTGGGTCTGGCTGGACGTGGCGGCGGCGGTTTCGCCGGCGCTCGATGACGGCTCCTGGCGCGCTGGAGCCAGCCTCCGCGCAGGTGTGCCGGTGTGGAGCACGCCGCTCTTCGGCCTGGCGGCGCTGCGCTACGCGGTGCGGCCGCTGGACGACGCGGGCCTGGCTGTGCAGTTCGCTTCCGGTTCGCTTGGCGGCGGTCTGTACCTGACGCCGGCGCCTGCGCTGTCGCTGCAGGCGCGCGTCGAGATCCTCGCGGAGCTGATCGCCGCCTCGGCCCGGGACCCGGAGACGGACGCCAGCGACAGCGGGAGCCGCTGGATCGGCGGCGCGCGCGTGGGCATCGACGGGGCGTGGATGTTGTCGCCCGGCGTGGGGCTGCTGGCTGGCGTGGACGTCACGCTGCTGCAGAGTGCTACGGACATCCGGATGGCGGGGCGAGCCGCGGCCACGGTGCCGGCGGCGAGCTTCGCGCCTGCGCTGGGGATTCGCCTGGGGCTGCCCTGATGGGATCCACCGACACCAGGAGGCGGATACTGCACACACTCGCCCACTCCGCGAGCCTTTCGACCGCCGGCGTGCCTGGCGGACACCCGGTGCGGTTACTCTTCTGGGATGCCACCCGGCGCAGCGCGGCAGCTCCCTGGAGGCGGGCTCCTGCGTGCCGTACCGAACCCGGCGCCGGCGGCCAGGATCGCGCCCGCCACGGACGAGGAGCTCATCGACGCGGTCGAACGCGGGGACGGGTCCTCCGCCGGAGCGCTCTACGATCGCTTGCTTCCGAGCGTGGACCGCGCGCTGTACCGCGTGTTCGGACGTCGTGAGATCGATCACGACGACCTGGTGCAGGCTTCGTTCGAGCAGATCGTGACCACGCTCTCGCGTCGCAAGTATGCCCGCGCCTGCAGCCTCGCCACCTGGGCTTCGACCATCGCCGCCCACGTCGGGCTGAACGCTCTGCGGGCCCGGAGACGTGCCCGGAGCGTCTTCCAGCCGGAAGCAGAAGGTGAAGCCGAAGACGTGGGCCCGGCGTCCACCGACGGCGAGCGCGTCGCGAGCGCACGCTGCGAGCTGGAGCGTGTGCGCGGCGCGCTCTCGGCCATGCCCGCCGCCAAGGCCGAGACGCTGCTGCTGCACGATGTGATGGGGCACGAGCTCGCGGAGATCGCGGTCATCATGGGTGTCTCGGTCGCCGCCGCACAGTCGCGCCTGGTGCGGGCCCGTCGGGAGCTGGTCGATCGCCTCGGCGAGGAGCAGCCATGAGCAGCCCCCGTCCGCGTTCCAGGGGCGCCGAGACGCTCCTGCGTGCCTGGTCCGAGGAGCGCGTGCCGGGCGAGGACCCTGCAATCGCCGCGGACAGGCGCAAGGTGGTCGTCCATCGCATGGCGACCCGGATCCGCGAGGCCGCCGAAACGCGCACCCGCACCCGCCGTCGCGCGCGGTGGTTCGGGCCCCTGGCAGCGGCTGCGGCTGCGGCCGTGGTTCTCGGCGCCGGCGCCTGGCGAGGCCTGAGCGCGCCGCCGGCGCCTGCAGCCGCGACGCATGTCGTGGCACGAGCAGCGATGCTCGAGGTGACCGCGGGCGATGTGGTGGTCGTCGCGGGCGGGGCGCGGAGCCTTGCCCCGCGTGGTAGCGCGCTGCCGCTGGCCCAAGGCGACGAGATCGTCACCGGCCCCGAAGCCACGGCCCGCCTCGACCTGGAGGGGGGCGCCCATCTGGAGGTCGGTGCGGCGACCCGTCTTCGCCTGACCGCAGTGGGAGCGGCGTCGGAGCGCATCGGCATCTCGGCCGGACAGGTGGCCGTGCAGGTGCCCAAGCTCGCCGCCGGACAGACGTTCGGCGTGCTGGCGCCGGATGCCGAGGTGATCGTCCGCGGAACGGCGTTCGAGGTCGCGGTGCGCGCGCGGGCCGATGGCGTGGTGGCCACGTTCACCACGGTGAATGTCTCGGAGGGCACGGTGCGGGTCGACCATGCCGCCGGGGTCACCGAGGTGACCGCGGGGCAGCGCTGGTCGTCGGCAGAGCCGGTGACGTCGAGCAGCGCCGCGGATGCACCGGCGGCGCCGGATGCGGCGGCGGGCGCGCCGCGACCTGCGCGGCCGCGCGGCTCCGGGCCTGCGACCCCGGCCGGCGCCGCCGCGCGCTTGCCGGCGTCACCCGCCAGCGAGCTGGCCGAGGAGAATCGTCTCTTCCAGGCGGCCATGGCCCACAAGCGACGCGGGGATGACCGCGCGGCGGTGGCCGTGCTCGAGTCGCTGCTCGCCGCCCATCCGCGGTCGCCGTTGCGCCCGGAGGCCGAGCTGGAGCGCACTCGCGCCCTGCAGCGGCTCAACCCGCGCTGACCGCGCGCGCCGGCCGCCGGCGCGCTGCGCGGCTCAGGGGCACTGGTCGCCGGCGACGCACACGCTGACGTAGGTTCCGTAGAGTCCGTCGCAGCACGAGCTGTGCGGGCCCAGCGCGGCGACGCATTCGTCGTCGCAGGGGCACGTCGTGCAGGGCGAGGCTGGAACGTACGCCTGGCAAGCACCGCCGGCGCAGATCTCGATCGGCGCGCACACCACGTCGCAGGAGCCGCAGCGCGGGTAGCCGGTGGCGAGGTTCACGCAGGCCACCGTTCCGTCGAGCTGCGGGCAGGCGGTGAGACCGGCGGCGCAGGTCGACCCCAGCGAACATGAGCTCGCCTCGCACTTCTCGCCCGGCGCACAGGGGTGCATGCAGGCGCCGCAGTGTGCGGGGTCGGAAGAGAAGTCGCGACAAGCGCCGTCGCAGAGGACGGTGCCCGGGAGACAGAGGCATGCCGAGCCGTGGCAGAACTGCGTATGTGCGCAGCCCGCCCCGCAGGCGCTGCAGTGGTCCGGATGATTCACGGTGTCCACGCACGCACCGTCGCACTCCACCAGCCCGTCGGGACACGGGACGCACGCTCCGGTGTCTCGGTCGCACATGGGCGTCGGGGTCTGGCACTCGAGGTTGAACGAGCAGCCGCCGGCGCCTCCGGCTCCGCCGCCCCCCGAGCCACCGAGGCCAGAGCCGCTCGAGCTCACCGACGACGCCGGGCCGGTGCCGCCCGCCGCGCCCACTCCGGCTTCGGCCGGAAGCAGGTCGATGGTTCCGTCGGCCAGGCCGCAATTGGCCACGCCCGCGCCCAGCGCGAGCGCGACGCCGCACCAGGCCAGACCGAGGGGGAAAGATGCTGGGCGCACGGCTTCTCGACCAGAGTACCCGACCCCGCCTCGCGGCAGGCGCGCGGCGCACCGCTGCGGCCCGGTCGAGTCGCTCGTCCCGGTCTTCGCGCTTCGGCGTGCCTTACCATCGAGTGGGCCGTGTTCATCGGCGGTGACCGGGTGCTGGATGGGACCCGCTCCGGCGCGCGAGGCGGCGTCTTCCGGCCCGCTCGGTGGCGATCTACGCTATCCAGGTGGGAGTCCAGCGCATCCTGCACGTGTGGCCCGCGCGCCCGTCGCCGGCCGCGCCCGGCGATCTGCTGCGCGCGACCCGCCGCCTCGTCGAGGAGAAGCTGGTCGTCGGTGCCTGCCTGTTCGTGGTGGGCGACATCGACGCTTCCCCCGACTTCTGGATGAACGACACCTCGTTCATCGATGGGTCGTGGAAACAGGTCCCCCTTCAGGTCGGAGGCGTCGACCCGCAGCGGCATCACGTCGTCTACCAGGGCTACTCGGTCGAGGACCTGCTCGCGGCCGTCGAGAGGGCGCCCCTCGGTCGCGACGCGTGCGTGGTCTTCGACGGGCTGGACTCGCGCCACCCCGGGCTCGCCGCCGTGTTCGAGAAGAAGCGGTTCTTCAGCGGCACCGTGCGGCTCGTCGAGCTGCGCGCGCCGAAGACCTTCGTCGTCTACGACATGTACGCCGAGGGCGACGAGCCAGACCTCGGAGAGCACGAGGCGCGGCGGCTCTTCATCGTCGACGGCAAGTCGGGCCCGGACTCCATCAAGGGGACTCCGCTGAAGCCGGTGCTCGAGGAGCTCTTCGGAAAGAGGCCGAAGGAGGCGTGCACACAGTCGTAGTCGTGCGCGATCGCGGACTTGCAGCCTGGTCGAGTCACTCGTCCCCGCCCTCGCCCTTCGGCGGGCCGTCCCGATAGTCCTCCGCCGAGAGGCGGGCACGGCGCAGGAGCCGGTAGAAGCTCTCCCTCTCGATGTTCGCATGCTGAGCGGCCAGAACCACATCGCCCCCGAACCGCCGCAATACCGACTCGAGGTAGCGGCGGTTGGTCTCGTCGCGCGAGAGCTCGATCGCCTCGCGGTACGAAAGATCAGCGAGATCGACCTCCCCCGCGCTGGATCGGAACGACGTCGAGCCGCGGATCTCCTCCGGCAGCGAGGATAGGCCTATCTCCGCGCCACCCTCGGCGACCACCGCCCGCGCCACGGCGCTGCGCAGCTCCCGCACGTTGCCGGGCCATCGGTAGGCGAGCATCGCGCTCGTCGCCTCCTTGCCGAATCGATGCGGCCGCGCGTCGGGCTCGCGCGAAGCCCCGAGGAGGAAGTGCCGCGCGAGCAGAGGGACGTCCGCCAGTCGCTCGCGCAGTGGAGGCAGGTGGATCACGCACGCCTGCAGCAGGAAGAACAGGTCCTCCCGAAAGGCGTCGCCCGCCACCAGCGTGCGCAGATCGCGGCGCGGGACCGCGAAATTGAAATCCTCGCGCGTAACGGCGGCGAGAT
>JBBJMR010000098.1:0-26859 GCA_037720395.1 Polyangiaceae bacterium | reverse complement strand
GCGCGCGGGACGGTCGGCGTGTTGCCCGGGCCGTCGCGCAGGGGGAAGCGGATCTCGGCCTCGCCCTTCCAGTCCTTCCAGCTCAGGGTGGCGATGGCCGGGCGGAGCGGGCGCCCGCGGTAGCTGTGGTCGAAGGCGGCCAGGTTGACGAGCTTGCCGGTGCGCGTCTCCTCGAGGGTGCGGCGCACCTCGTCGAGGCGGCTCACCAGCAGCGACTCGGCGGCCTCCGTGCTCGTGCCCTCGGCGACGGCGTAGGCGAACTCGCGGTAGGTGAGCGGCGATCGCTCGCTGGGCTCCTCGTGGCGGGAGCTGATCACGGCCGAGGGCGGCAGGCCGGGGGGGGCGACGCTGGCCACGCCGGGCGAGGCGTAGCTGCCGGTGCCTCGGCGCGGTTCGGGGGAAGGCGAGCTGGCTGCCGGCGCGGCGGAGCTGGGCGGCGCGCTGCTGGGCCGCGGCGCGACGGCGGGCGGCGGCTCGGAGAGCACCGCTGCGCCTCGCGAGCCGAAGGCCACCGTCTGCACCGGGGTGCGCTTCTTCGGCGCCTCGGAGGCGCTGGTCACCGTGGTGGCCCCGGGCGGGCGGCTGCCGGTCGAAGCCGGCGCCGCTGCGCGAGCCGTCGAGCTTCGTCTGCTGGGCGCGGCCCGGCGGCTCGCTGTATCCCACCGGGGGCGCAGCGCGACTGGAGCGCGGCGAGCTGGCGGCGTGGGTGGCCGAGGGCATGGTGGCCTTCGCCGCAGCTGCCTGGAAGCGGGGGTCGCCGACGCGGGCGGCGTGCTCGCGGCGCGTGCGGTGGCGGTGCCATTGGTCAGCGCCGCGTCGTCCGGCGCCTTGCGCACCACGTAGCGGATGCGGGCGGCGGGATCGATGGCGCGGTACCCGTCGTCGAGCAGCTCGATGGAGAAGTTGCTGAGCGCCCCGTCGTCACCCTGGAGCGAGCGCGCCCGCTGCAGCGCCGGCTGCCAGTCCTGCGCCTCGACGCAGAGCGTGGCGCCAGGGGGAGCACCCTTGCCCAGCGAGGAGATTTCGACGAACCAACGCATGCAGGTACTCGCGCGAGCGAGGGGGTATTTGTACCGATCGATGCCACCACGGTCAACGCGGCCGGCCGGCCGGCGCTTCGTGTAAATGAGGGCCCCCCGTGCACTCGCCCTCCGACCCCGCCCCCGAGGGCGCCGAAGCGCCCCCGGGCGCCTTCCCGGCCCCGACGCGCGGTCCCTCTTCGGTCCCGCCCCCTCTGGCCACCGAGCCGCCCATGGCCGCGCCCGCCCACGACGCAGCAGCCTCGTTCCTCGATCGCCAGGCGGTCCGCCTCGACGGCGCCCTCTACGCCGCCTTCGCCTGCGCTGCGGTGGTCCTCGTCGCGCACCTCTTCTACCGCTCGCTGCGCGCCCAGACCGGCGGCAGCTGGTCCGCGCCGCTCGACGATGTCTTCATCCACTTCGACTACGCGCGCGCCATCGCCCGCGGCTACCCCTTCCAGTGGTCGGAGGGGAACGGCTACTCCAGCGGCAACACCAGCCTGACCTATCCCTTCGTCCTGGCCCTCGGCTACTGGGTCGGCTTCCGCGGGCTGAGCATCATGCTCTGGGCGGCGCTGGTGGCGTGCGTGAGCACGGTGGCCTTCCTGCTCGGCGCCGCGCGCCTGCTCGATGTCTGCGATCCGCCGCTGCCGGCGTGGTGCAAGTACCTCCTGCCGCCGGCGGTGCTCGGTCTGGGCGCGCTCGACTGGACGCTGATGTCGGGCATGGAGAACGCGTTCCACCTGGCCATGTGGGGCGCCTGCGCGGTCGCGGCCGCGGCGCTCGTGACACGCGCCGACGATGCCGTGGCGGCGCGGCGACTGGGTTGGCTGACCGGCGTCACCGGGGCGCTGCTCTTCGCCACGCGCCCGGAGTCGGTGGCCTGCGTGGCCACGTTCGGCGTCTGGGGGGCGCTGGTGGTGCGGCGCTGGCACGGCGGCCTGGCCGCGGCCGCGACGCTGCTGCGCGTGGGCCTGCCCGGCGCGGTGGCGGTCGTGCTGCAGGCCGTGGCCAACCGCGCGCTGACCGGCGAGTGGTCGGCGAACGGGGCCATCGCCAAGCTGGCCCTCAACAACCCGTACATGACAGCGGGGGAGAAGCTCGACGAGTACCTGCATTTTCTGCAGTACGTGGTGCTTCGCAACACCCAGCACCATTTCTCCGACACCTTGCCGTGGGGCTGGATGGTGCCGCTCCTGGCGCTGGTGCCGGTGGCGGTGCGCGGCACGCGCGCGCTCGCGGCGGTGCTCTGGGCGCACGTCGTGGGGTGGCTGCTGCTCGTCTCGCTCAACGGACAGGTCCGCTGGCAGAACGAGCGCTACACCATGGCGGCGGTGGCCTGGTTGCTGCTGCTGGCCGGCCTCGGCGTGGCGCTGCTCCTGCGGCCGTCGGCGGCGGTGCTCGCCGCCTGGCCGAGGCCCTGGCGAGCGCGACTCGCCTGGCGCTGGGCGCTGCGCAGCGCGCTGGCGCTGGCGGCGATGGTGCTGTTCGCCGTGCATCAGGCGCCGAACATGCGCGACCAGATCTGGTTCTTCGGCCGTGCCAGCCGCAACATCCTCGACCAGCACGTGGCCGCCGGGAAGGCGCTGGCCAGGCTCGACGCGCGGCGGGTCCTGGTCGGCGACGCCGGCGCGCTCCTCTACGCCTCCGATCGACCCGGCCTCGACCTCATCGGGCTCGGTGGCTACCACGATCTGCCCTTCGCCCGCGCCGCGGTGCACGGCCTCGGCGCCAGCCTGGAGCTGGTGGAGCGCATGCCGCGCGAGGAGCGCCCCGACGTGATGGCCATCTATCCATCGTGGTGGGGTGACCTGCCGTCGGTGTTCGGCCGGCGCCTCGAGGAGTACCCGGTGGCCGGCAACGTCATCTGTGGCGACGTGAGCAAGGTCATCTATGTCGCCAACTGGTCGGCGCTCGATCGCGCCGGCAAGCCGCGGGGTCCGGATGCCGCGGAGCTCACCGTCGTCGACGAGCTGGACGTCGCCGACCTGGTGAGCGAGCGCGCCCATGCCTACGAGCAGCCGCGTCCGTCGGCAGGCTTCGTCACCTGGCGCGTGCTCGCCGACCCGAGCGACGGCAAGCGCGACCTCTTCGACGCCGGCCGCGTCGTGCCCCCCGGTCGCGCGGAGCGCTTTCGCATCCTGGCCCCCACCCGCGGCGGTGCCCTGCGCGCGCGAACCGCGGCCAGCCGCGCAGCCCGGGTCGAGGTGCGCATCGACGGCAAGGAGGTCGGCGTGCTGGCCGTGGGCGCCGTCGATGGCTGGCAGGAGGTCGAGCTCGAGCTACCGGCCGGCCTGCCGAGGAGCGTCGAGATGGAGCTTTCCGCCTCGGACGAGTGGGCGAACCATCATCTGTGGACCGTGGAGCGGCGCTGACTGCGCGCAACTCCCGGGGAAACCGCCGATGACAGCGCCCGGGCGAAAACATCTCCCGCGGGCGCCCCCCGCTCCCTAGACTGTTCCAGATGTCCGGTGCGCCGCGTCGCGTCGATGTTCCGCCGGACGACGCGCCGCTCCCGGCCGAGGCCTACCGCTACGAGCCGGGCAGGACGCGCGAGCCCAGCGCGGCGCGCCGGCAGCGCATCGAGGTGCGGCGCTTCGCCGGGCCGGCGGCCTTCGTCGGCAAGCTCGACCACCTGCGGGTGGTCCACCTCACCGACCTGCACTTCGGCCGCGTCACGCCGATGGCCGTGCAGTACGAGGCGCTGCAGCTGACCAACGCCGCCAAGCCCGACCTGGTGGTCATCACCGGCGACTTCGTGTGCCACAGCCAGCTCTACCTCGACCAGCTCGTCGAGGTGCTGCGGCAGATCGAGGCGCCGACCATGGGTGTGCTCGGCAACCACGACCACTGGTCGGGCGCGGACGAGGTGCGCGGCGCTCTCAAGCGCGCCGACGTGCAGCTGCTGGACAACGCGCACACGGTCATCACGCTGCGCGGCCGGCAGTGCAGGTGCTGGGTCTGGACGACGCTTACACCGGGTACGCCCGCCGCGACGACGCCGTGCGCGGCATGCGCAAGGACCTGCCCACGCTCGGCCTGTCGCACATCGCCGAGGAGGCCGATGCGCTCTGGGAGCACGACGTGCCGCTGGTGCTGTCCGGCCACACCCACGCCGGGCAGGTCACCTTCGCGCGCCTCCACGAGCTGACCCTGGGGCGCCTCGCCGGCCACAAGTACGTGCACGGCCTCTACGGCTCGCGCGCCGCCTTCGATCCGCAGGCGCGCGGTGCGGTCTACGTGGGCGCGGGCATCGGCGCCTCCGTCATACCCTTCCGCTTCGGCGACCGGGGTCGTCGCGAGGTGACCATCTTCGAGCTCGGCCAGGCGCCCGGCGCCTTCGAGGAGCACCACGAGGAGCAGCTGCCGCTCCGTGGCCGCAAGCCTTCGGAGGTGGTGCGCGCCAAGCGCGCCGCCGCCGTCATCAAGAAGCGAGAGAAGCGCGAGAAGCAAAAGCGCTGAGGCCGCGCCCGCCGCCGAGCCCGTCGCTCGCGGCGATGGGGAGCCATCGTCATCTCTCCAGCCGTGCCGGCCGCGACCGCCCTGGTAGCCTCGGCGCGAGGTGGGCCTCCCGCGCGACGCATCGGAGTGGCTGGCGCTGGCGCTGGCCGTGCTGGTGGCGCTGCTGGCCGGGCGCCTGGCGACGCGCGCCGGCGAGGCGCGGGCGTGGGTCGCGGGCGCGGCCGTGGCCGCGGCAGCGCTCTCGGCGGCGTACGTCGTCCTCTACCTGCGCGGCGGCCCGCGCATCATCGACGCCACCAGCTACTGGCTCGAGGCGCGCGTTCGCCGCCGGTGGGCTGGGGCGCTGGGCGCTGCCCGAGCCGGAGGCCTCGACCATGGGGCGCTTCCTCTTGCGCACGCAGATCGACGGCCAGCCCGCCGTCGCGCCCATCTTCCCGCCGGGATGGCCGGCGGTGCGGTCGCTCGGCTTCCGCGCGGGCGCGCCGATGGCCATCGGCCCCCTTCTGGCGGCGGCGCTGTGCGTCCCCACCTGGGCCATCGCGCGCGGCGCGGCGCGCGCCCTGGTCGCGGCGGGTGGGGTGCCCGCGGCGCGCGCCGCGCTGATCGCGCCGGTGGCGGTGTCGCTGTCGGTGGTGTGCGCCGCGCTCCGCTACCACACCGCCGACACCATGGCGCACGGCCTCGCTGCGCTGTGCTGGAGCGGCGCCGTGGCCGGCGGCTGGGCCTCGATGGATCCCGGCCTCGGCCGCGGTCGCCAGCTGGGGTCCGTCGCCGTGGCTGGCCTCTGCGCGGGATGGCTGTGCGCCACGCGACCGACGAGCGCGCTGGCGCTGGTCGCGCTGGCGGCCGTGGTGCTCCTCGCGCAGCCTGCGTCACGCCGCCGCGCCTGCCTGTTGCCGCTGGGCGTCGCCCTCGCCGCCGCCGTGCCCGGGGTGGTGCTGCTCCTGGCGCACCAGCGCGCGCTCACCGGCAGCCTCGGCGGCTCCTCGCAGCTCGCGTACTACGCGGTCGCCGACGGTCCGCGCGGGTGCTTCCGGTACGGCTTCGGCGCCGGGATCGGCTGCCTGGGCGAGCACGGCGACTTCGTGCGCGCGCGCCTCGGCGACGGCTTCGGGGCCCTGGCGGCAGCGGGCACCACGCTGCGGCGGCTGAAGCAGCACCTGATCGACGCCGGGAACCTGGAGCCGCTGGCGCTGCTGGTCCCGCTGGCGGTGGCGCTGGGCTGGCGGGCGCGCGCTGCGCTGGCTCGGGCTGGCGGTGGCGCTTCAGATCGCGGTCTACGTTCCGTTCTACTTCGACGGCAACTACCCGGGCGGCGGCGCGCGCTTCTTCGCCGACGTGCTGCCCATCGAGCACGTCCTGCTGGCGTGTGCGGCGGCTTGCCTCGCCGAGCGCTGGCGGGCGCCGGCCGCGGCGCCGCTGTGGCTGGTGGCCGCGTCGTTGCTCGGCTTCGCGGTGCGCGCCGGGCGCGACCACGCAGCGCTGCGCGATCGCGAGGGGGGCGCCCGATGTTCGAGCCGGCGGTGGTCGCCGACCTGGCGCCGGAGGCCATGCTGTTCCTGGACACCGATCACGGCTTCGCGCTCGCCGCGCGTCCCGCCGCGCCGCACGCGGTGGCGCGGCGGCGAGGCGACGCGCTGGACTTCATGGCCTGGGATGCCGCCGGCCGACCGCCTGCTTTCGCCTATCACTACGATCCGGCGGCCGCCGTCGCGGCGCCGACCCTCGCGCCGCTCGACTTCGCCGCCGCGCCCGGCGCGCGCTGGCCGGCAGGTGCGGTGGTCATCGAGGGCGAATCGCTGTGGCCGCCGCGCTCGCAGCTCATCGGCCACGCCCTGCCGGTGCACGCCGCCGGGACCTGCGCGTCGGGCGGACGGTGGCTGGAGCTCGTGCGCGGCGCACGTGCCGATGCGCCGGCAGGCCAGCCGCAGGGCTACCCGGAGCTGCCCGGCCTGCAGCCGGTGCTGGACGAGCCGGAGCCGACCCGGGTCGTGGTCGAGGTCCCGCTGCCCGCGCCGTGGATGCACGGCATGCGGGTCACGCCGGTCCTCGCCATCGAGGGCCGAGGATGGGTGACCGTGGTCCTTACCGCGGACGGCAGGCCGGCGGGCTTCGTGCGCGACGCCCGCGGCTCGGAGGAGCGCGCCTGTCTCCGCCTGCAAGGCTTGGATATTACAAAACAATTTACCCGTATCGGTCTGCAGATCGCCGCCTCGCTGCCGGACGCCGGGTCGCGGGTGGCCCTGGACGCGGTGATCTTGGAGGACGTCGGCCCGCCGGGGCCGGCCGGGGACCCGTCGAAAAGCCGTTGACCGCCGTCGCCGTAACATGCGAGCTTTTCAGCGGATTCAGGTAGCCGCACGAGTCGCGACCGCTGCGTGGGCCAACGCGCGCAGCAGCCGGAGCTTGGGGAAACGACCATGACGAAGAGCGAGCTCATCGACGCGATCGCGGGACGGGGCGAGCTCACCAAGGCCCGCGCCGAGCTCGTGGTCAACTGCGTGTTCGACGCCATGACCGAGGCGTTACAGCGCGGCGAAGGCATCGAAATCCGAGGCTTCGGCAGCTTCACCGTCCGCCCCTACAAGCCCTACAACGGCCGCAACCCGCGCACCGGCCAGCCGGTCCCCGTGCCCGCCAAGCGGCTGCCGTTCTTCAAGGTCGGCAAGGAGCTGAAGGAGCTCGTCAACAGCAGCCGCTCCTTCGCCATCTCGGGCGGCGACGACGACGACGACGGCGAGGACGACGAGGGGAACGACGACGAGTGACGGTGGGCGGAGCGAGGTCTCCTGCCAGAGCCTCGCGCGCCCCCGCGCCCCGCGCGCCCGCTCGCCGCAAGCCTCGCCCTCTGCCTCGATGCCCATGCTCCCGCCGGACCGCCAGATCGAGATCCTCACCCGCGGCGTGGTCGACCTCCACGTGCGCGCCGAGCTGCTCGAGCGCCTCGGCGCGGGCAAGCCGCTGCGGGTCAAGGCCGGCTTCGACCCGACCCGCCCGGACCTGCACCTCGGGCACACGGTGCTGATGCAGAAGATGCGTCAGTTCCAGGACCTGGGCCACGAGGTGGTCTTCGTGGTCGGGGATTTCACGGCCATGGTCGGCGACCCGACGGGCCGCAACGAGCAGCGCCCGCGCCTGACGCGCGAGGAGGTCCGCGCCGCGGCCGAGACCTACCAGACGCAGGCCTTCAAGGTGCTCGACCGGGAGCGCACCGTCGTCCGCTACAACTCGGAGTGGCTCGGCAAGCTCGACCCCGCGGCCATGGTGGAGCTGTGCGCCAGGTACACCGTGGCGCGCATGCTGGAGCGCGACGACTTCCAGAAGCGCTACGCCGAGCAGCGCGCCATCTTCGTGCACGAGTTCCTCTACCCGCTGCTGCAGGCCTACGACTCGGTGGCGCTGGACTGCGACATCGAGCTCGGCGGCACCGACCAGCTCTTCAACCTCATGGTCGGCCGCGACCTGATGCCGCGCTACGGCCTGCGCGCGCAGATGGTGCTGACCACGCCGCTCCTCGAGGGTATCACCGCGCGCGTCGTCGACGGCAAGGTGGTCGGGGCCAAGATGAGCAAGAGCTCCGACAACTGGGTGGCCATCGACGAGCCGCCCGCGTCCATGTTCCAGAAGCTGATGCTCGTCGATGATGGCGTCATCTGGCGCTACATGGAGCTGCTCTCGGCGCGGTCGAACGAGGAGATCGCCGCGCTCCGCGAGGAGGTCACCGGCGGCAAGCGCTCGGTGATCGAGGCCAAGGAGCTGTTCGCCCGCGAGATCGTGGAGCGCTTCCACTCCGTCGCTGACGCCGACGCCGCGCTGGAGCGACGCCGTCGCGTGGCCCGCGGCGAGGTGCCCGACGAGGCGGTGCGCGAGATCGCCGTGGCCTGCGAGGGCGAGACGGTGCCGGTGGCCAAGGCCCTAGCCACCGCCGGGCTGGCGAAGTCGACCTCCGAAGGCCGGCGCCTGGTGGAGGGCGGGGCGGTGCACCTCGACGGCAGGCAGCTCGGCAAGGCCGACGCGCAGCTGGCGCTGGAGAAGGGCAAGCGCTACCTGGTGCGCGTGGGCTCCACGAACCGGCAGTTCGCGCCCCTCGTCGTCGGGTGATCGGGCGCCGCGCCTTTTTCGGCGTATGCGCGGCCGCGCTCGGCGCGCTGGCCGGCGGCGGGTCGCCACCGCCGGCCAGGGGCGGCGGCGCGGCGGCGCCGAAGCTGCCACCGCTCAAGCGGCCCGAGTCGCTGTCCGGGCTGTGCGCCGCCGCCGGGCTGCGCTGGCTGGTCGAGGTGCGGCCGCGGGAGATCGCCTCCACCGCGTTCCTGATCCCGGCCATCGGCAAGGTGGTGAGCGAGGCCCGCTTCGACGCCTTCACCCGGGTGACCGGCATCGATCTGCGTCAGGCGACCCAGGCCGTGGCGGCGGCATACGGAACGGACACGGGCACGGGCGCGGACACGGACGCGGACACGGGCACGGGCACGGGCACGGGCGCGGAGACGGTCGCGGGCGCGGGCGCGGAGACGGTCGCGGGCGCGGGCGCGGGCGGGGAGACGATGCTCTACCTCGTCCGACACGCTGGCGACGCGCAGCGCGTGGAGCGCGCGTTCGCCGACCGCCTCACCGCCGAGCAGAAGCGCGTCGCCGACCGGCCCGATCTGGTGCGGATCACCGGGGTGGCCGGCAACAGCAAGGAGGGGCTGGCCATGATCGGCGCCGACACCGTGGCTCTGCAGCGCGGAGGAAGCCGCGGGCGCGGGCCGATGCGCGTCGCCACGCTCTACGCCGAGGGCAAGCTGAAGCGCTCGCCGAGCGCGCTGGCCGAGCCGACGCTGCGCGCGCTCTCCGAGCGCCTCGGCCCGGCGCCGGTGCGCGCCTTCGCACGCGGGCCGTTCGAGGGTGAGCTGGCGCGCGGCGCGCGGGGACTGCTGGAAGGGACGACCGGGATCGGTGCCGCGGCGCGTCCCAGCGCGCGCGAGGGCATCGCGCTGGCGGTGGCGCTGGTCGGCGATTTCGGCAAGAGCTCGGAGGAGGCGTCGCGCGCCCTGCTCGATGCCTGGAACGACGTGGCCTACGGCACCTTCGGCAAGCTGCTGGCGCTCGATCGACCGGTGACCGAGCCGCTGGTCACGCATGCGCCGGGCGCGGTGGCGCTGGCGGTGGAGCTCGACCCGAACAAGCTCGCCGAGGGCCTGTACGCGGCGACCAGCGCGCGCATCGAGGCCATCATGCGCTGAGTCCGCGCTCCAGCCGCCGTCCGCTCGCGGGTCGTGGCCGTGTCCTCGAGCTCGAGCTCGAAGTAGACGAGGCGCGATCAGTGGCCGATCACGGCCACGAATGCGTCCGAGCCGCCGCCGGTGGCGAGCTGGAAGGCGCCGAAGGTGACGACGCCCTGGTTGATACCGCTGGCCAGCAGGTCGTAATTGCCGTTGCGCCCCAGCGAGGTGAGGCTCTGATCGGCGGCGTCCCCGGTCGACTTGCTCCACACGAGCACGCCGGCGGAGTCGAAGCGGGCCAGGAAGATGTCGTAGATGCCGGCGGAGGTGTGGTCGGCGCCGCCGAGGTTCAGCGTCCCCTGGAAGCGACCGCCCACGTGCACCTGCCCGTTCGGGGCGGCAGCGATGCCGCTGGCGATGTCGGAGTCGAGGCTGCCGAGGCTCTTGGCGAAGGCGGCCACCCCGGTGGTGGTGGAGAGACGGGTGAGGAAGATCTGCGCTTCGGTGCCGCTCGACGAGAGGTTCTGGCCACCGATGTTCACCGAGCCCTCGAAGTTGCCCAGCGCCCAGAGGGAAGTGCCGTCCACGTCGAGGTCGGTGACGAGGGTGGTGTTGTCGGTCCCGGTGAACAGCTTGGACCAGGAGCAGGTGCCGACGTCGTTGTACCGCGCCACCCAGCCGTCGTAGCCGGTGTTCGTGGTCTGCGAACCACAGCCGGCGTTGGCGGTGCCGCTGTAGTGGCCGCCGAAGTAGACGTTGCCCGCGTCGTCGGCGGTGACGGAGCGGCCGATGCTGAAGCTGGCGGCGATGCCGCGGCTCCAGACGTGGGCGCCCGTCTTGGCGGCGAGCTGTCCAATGAAGATCGCCTGGGCGGGGGCGGGCGCGGCGGGGAGGTTGACGCCGCCGAGGTTGATGGTGCCGTAGTAGTCACCGATGACGGCCACGTCGTTGGCGGAGGTGAAGGCCACGTCCGTGCCGGACTGGCTGCTGCTGTCGCCGAAGCGCTTCGCCCAGACATAGGTGCCGTCGGTGGAGAACCTGGCGACGAAGATGTCGGTGCTGCCCGCCGAGGTCAGCACGCCGCCACCGAAGTCCACGGAACCCTGGAGGGAGCCGATGATGGCCACCAGTCCGCTGCCGCTGACCGCGATGCCGCGCCCGACCTGGGCACCACTGGCGTCGCCAAAGCCCTTGGCCCACTGGCACACCCCGGCAGGGGAGTACTTGGCGACGAAGATGTCGGTGCCGCCGGCGGAGGTGATGGTCTTGCCGTTGCCGAAGTCCATCGTCCCGTCGAAGTTGCCGGTGATGTAGACGTTGCCGGCGTCGTCGCCGGCGACGTCGTTGGCGTTCTGGATCTGGCCGTCGCCGATGCCGTCGGCCCAGATGGCCTCGCTGCACGCGGAGCCGTCGCAGTCCTCGTCGGGGACGAGCAGGCAGGCCTCCGTGCCCGGCAGCACCTCGCCGTTGCAGGCGCCGTAGGCGGTGCCTTGGTCGTTGCACTGGTGCTGGCCCGCCTGGCAGATGCCGACCCCGGACGTCCCTGCGGGGCCCGTGTAGCAAGCCTCCGTCGAATTCGGCGGGCAGACGCAGCCCGCGCCCTCCTCGTTGGTCTGCTCGTCGCAGTCGTCGTCGTCGGGCGTGTTGCAGGTCTCGGCCTGCGGCGTGACGTCCCCGTTGCAGGGGCCGAACATGGTGCCCAGCGCGTCGCACTGCTGGGTGCCCACCTTGCAGATGCCCTTGCCGGCGGTGCCGGCCGGACCCGTGTAGCAGTCCTGGACCTCGTTCGGCATGCACGGGCAGCCGTCGTTGGGCTGCCCGTCGCAGTTGTCGTCGTCCAGCGTGGCGCAGTCGTCGCTCGCCGCCGGCACCACCTCACCGGTGCACGGCCCGAACTCGCTGCCGTCGCCGGTGCAGGTCTTCACGCCCTCCACGCACAGGCCCTGGCCGGCAGTGCCGGCGGGGCCGGTGTAGCAGGGCTCCTCGTCGCCCGGATTGCAGAAGGCGCCGCCGGTGTTGCCGGCGCCGCCCGTCGCGCCGCCGGCCCCGGCACCGCCGCCGCCGGGTC
The DNA here is from genome assembly GCA_037720395.1 of Polyangiaceae bacterium. Classification (GTDB taxonomy): domain Bacteria; phylum Myxococcota_A; class Polyangia; order Polyangiales; family Polyangiaceae; genus JBBJMR01. The sequence continues at coordinate 15,106 of JBBJMR010000098.1, read as the reverse complement.
CGGGCCCCGCGCCGCCCTGGGTCGAGGTGCTGGCGCCGGTGCCACCCCCCGGAGCGTCCTCGAAGTCATCCAGCCCGAGGACGATGCCGCACCCACCGGTGGTGAGGATGGCGACGCAGGAAAGCAGACGAAGCGTGTGGGTCATCGGTAGGCTCCAGGCGGAAGCTGCCGATGTTCGCCGCCGCGGGCCGTCTCCGCAAGGGCAGCGATTGCTCGTAAACATCGCCTGGCGCTGCCTGGCTGTTGCCTGGCTGCGTTCGACGCCGACGAGCCTCACTCGCCGGAGAGCTCGATGCCCGTCTCGCTCGGGTCGTACTCGTTGTCGAGCTCGCCATCGACCACGCGCAGGCCGGAGCCGGTGGCCTCCGCCGACTGCAGGAGCTCGAGGTAGGTGGGCAGGCTGCCGTCGGTGAGCTTGGCGATGAACTCACCGAGCGCGTAGCCGCTGCGCCAGGCGGGCGACTCCACAGCGTTGGTGATGAGGTCGAGGTTCTTCGTCCCGCCCACCTTGAGGGGGATGTAGTCGGCCTCGTAGTAGTTGTACGAGACGCAGCCGTCGACGAAGAGGATCTGGTAGCTCTCCGGGAAATCGGAGGCGCTGAAGTTCTTCGGGTCGAGCGGGCCGAAGCCGATCTGCGAGTGGCCGTTGTAGAGGAAGACGTCGCTGTTCGCGATGGCGTGCTTGAACGGCTTGGTGGTCCCGGCGCTGCCCATGAAGGTGGTGATCTGGATGCCGAGGTCGCGCGGCGCCTCGTCGCCGATGGTCACCTGCAGCGGGGCCTCGAAGGTCAGCCAGCGGTTGGTGACGCGCTCGCCGACGAGGCGCATCAGCTCCTCGCGCTCCTCGTACTCCAGGCCCTCGGGGAAGCCGCTGCCGTCTTCCATGGCGATGAAGTCCGGGAAGGTCAGGCCGTCGACCTGCTTGCCGCTCTCCAGGGTGTAGCTGCCGACGTCGTCGCCGCCCTCGACCTCGACCAGCTGGTAGCCAGGGTGCACGGCGAAGGCCTCGGCCAGGGTGTCCAGCCACTCGCCGTAGCCGCTGTCCTCGCGGATGCCGCCGGCGTGGCTGTCGTGGTCGATGAGGCCGTTGATGAGGCTGATGACCAGCTTGCCGTCCTTCACGCCGCCCGAATACAGCCGGTCGTACTCGGGGTAGCTCTTGCGCTTGTTGCTCTGGTCCTTGCCGAGCTGCACGGTGACCGGCAGGTAGAGGCGGCGCGCCTCGGCCACCGAGACCTGCGTCTCCGCCTCGGTGAGCGCGTCGCGGGCGGCGTCGACGAGCTTCTGCTCGGCGCGGATGGCCTCCTGGCACGAGGAGAGGCGCGGCTCGAAGACGTACCAGATGGAGCTGGCGAATTCCTGGGCCTCCTCGTCGTTGCTCGTGCACTCCTCGAGGATGCGCGACGTCTCGCTACCGTAGTCCGGTCGCAGCAGCGCGGCCTTGAGGGTCGACTTCTTGGACATCGTCTTGGGGACGACGGCCATGTCCTCGTACTTGTACCGGACCTCGACCATCGCCTCGCCGGCGTCGCCCTCGACGTCCGTGTCGACGACCGTCACCTCGCGCTTGACGAAGGTCGCCGGGTCCACGCCCTTGAGCTCGCGCTTGTTGACGCCGATCTCGCTGGTGCGCAGCGCGCCGAACATCGACTGCGTCTGCTTGTGCACCGCGCTCAGGATCTGCGTGTCCGAGGTGCCGGGCTCGACGTAGACGATTCCCTCGAACGTCAGCTTGCGCGACTGCGCGCGCACGCTGGTCAGGTCGTCGTCTTGCGAGCCCGCCCCGTCGGAGCAGGCCGGGGCCACGGCCCCCAGGAGAAGGAGAGAGAGGAGGGAGGCGCAGCGGGCAGTGGAGAGGGCCATCGCGCGGGCGCTGAGCAGGAAATATGCCGGACTTTCGGGGGCTTCAGTGCCAGTGATTTCCTACGTTTACCTACATGGTGGGGGGAGGGGCGACCCGTCCATGGGGAAGCCTGGGCCCACCACCGGCGGGCGGCGGCCGCCGACTTGCCAGGTGCAGAGCTCGGCGCTCGAGGCACCGGACATCCGAGCGTCATAGCTCGAAGCTGAACCCCGACCGCGCCAGGCGCCGGTACTTGCGCTCGTCGAAGCGATAGAGCCGCGCCGCGCGGTGGGCGACATCCTGCTGCACCTCGTCGGTCTCCACCAGGAGTCCCATGGCCAGCACACGCTTGCGGAAGTTGCGCTTGTCGAGCTCGCGCTCCAGCACCATCTCGTACAGGTGCTGCAGCTGTATGCTGGCCGGCCCATGCCGGTCATGTTCACCAAGGGCGACCTCTTCCACGACCACGAGCTGCGCGCGTTCGCGCACGGGGTGAGCTGCGCCGGCGCCATGGACTCGGGGGTCGCCCTGGCCTTCAAGAAGCGCTGGCCGGCGATGTTCGAGGACTACCGGGCGCGCTGCGCGGACAAGCGCGTCCACCTCGGCGACGTGGTCGTCTGGAGCGACGAGCAGGCCACCGTGTACTCGCTGGCCATCCAGGAGCACTGGAAGCAGAAGGCCAGCCTGGCCGCGCTGAAGCGCGCGGCGGTGAAGATGGTCGAGCTCGCCGAGATCGCGGGGGTGGAGCGCATCGGGGTGCCACGAATCGGCACCGGGATGGGCGGGCTCGACTGGCAGCGGGCCAAGAGCGTTCTCACCGACGCCGGGTCCAAGTCCAAGGTCGGGCTGATCGTGTTCGAGCAGTTCGTGCGGTCGAAGGCGGCCAGCGAGTCCTGAGCGCCGCGTCGCGCCTCGGCGCGGCTCAGCGCAGCTGCTGGAGCACGAACGCGGTCACGTCGCTCATCTGCTCGATCTCCTCCGAGCTGGCTCGCCCAGGTGTTCTGGCCGTCGCTCCAGGCCTTGACCTCGGGCGTCTCGCCCTCGAGCCACTGGTAGCGGTCCTCGACCACCACGCCGTGGTACGTGTCGCGCATCGGCCGCACCGCGGCGACCGGCGGCCCCGCCTCGGCCTTGGCAGGATCGGGCAGTGACGGGCCGTGGGGTGCGGGCGCGGCCGTCAGCGGCTGCGGATCGGTGGCCGAACAGGCGCACAGCGAGGCGACGAGGAGAAAGCGGCGCATGCGCCGGGTGTATCCACGGCGTTCGGCCGCCACAAGGGGTGGCGGGCGCCGCGCTCAGGGCGCGGCGATGCCCTCGAGGATCGGCCCGACGATGGCTTCGTGTGTGCCGGAGCTGTTCTCGTTCGCCACCAGCTGCCCCCAGTCGAAGCTTCCGATGGGGTCGGGTCCGATGCGCACGATCACCAGATCGAGGCTGGGGATGACGTCGATGAACTGGTCGCCGAAGCCGCGCGCCGCGAAGAGGTCGTCGGGCGCGAAGGGGGCGATGGTGCCCTCCTTCTCCGCGCCGAAGGGATCGAGCGCGGGCGTCTGGCCGTTCAGCCACCACAGGTACCCGTAGGCGCGGTTCATGTCCTGGGACGGCGTGAGCGAGCCGGCCACGTAGTCGGCCGGCACCACCGGGCCATCCGCCCACTGTCCGCCGCGCAGGTAGAGGTAGCCGAAGCGCGCGTGATCGCGGCACGTCGCCAGCACGTGCGCGTAGGTGGTCGGGTTCTGCGACAGGTCGTGGTTCCAGGTGGCGCTCGAGCCGATGCGCGCCCACAGGTGCTCGGCGGCGTACTCCTCGATCGACATCCCCGTGGCGCCGCGAAAGACGGGCTCGAAGATCTGCACGCCGCCGTTGTGGTACTGCCAGTGCGATCCGGCGTCCTCGTCGACGCCGAGGTCGACTGCGTACCCGCTCTGGTCCCAGGACAGCGTGGCCATGGAGACGTAGTCCGAGATGACGTCCCAGTGCAGGCCGCTGGTCATGGTCAGCAGGTGGCGGATGGTGATCCCCTCGTGCTCGGTGCCCTGCCACTCGGGCACGAAGTCCGAGGCGGGCTGATCGAGGCTGTCGATGTCACCGCGCTCGATGGCGATGCCGACCAGCGCGCTGGTGTACGACTTGGCGACGGAGAACGACTTGTCCGCGGAGCTCGCGTCCTTTCCCTGCCAGTAGTGCTCGGCGACGATGGCGCCGTGCCGCACCACCACCAGGCAGTGCGAGCCCTCCTCCTCGGCGGCGGTGGCCGCGGCGTCGAGGGCGGCGGGGTCCATGCCGTGCGCGGCCGGGTCCTCCACCGACCAGTCGGGGACCGGGTAGACGACCTGCGGCGCCTCGCCGCCCCCGCCGCCGCTCCCGCCCGATGCGCCGGTGGCGCCGGAAGCGCTGCTGCCGGAGCTGGTGACCCCGGCGTCCGCGCCGCCGGTCGATGCCGCGGATCCCGCCCCGCTACCGCCGGCGCCCGGCTCTCCGCGGGACGGGCCGGGCGTGTCGTCGCCGCCGCACGCTGCGCCGGCGACCATGCAGCCGGCGAGGAGGACCACGCGCGCCATGCCGGAGCTGCACTGCATCCCCGAGGGTCGCCGGGCGCCATGGCGCGTGTCTTCCGCGGAGACGCCAAAGGGTTATATGTGCGCGCCTACTCGCCGCCGGCGCCCCGGCTGGTACAGCTGCTACCGTGGAGCCGCCGATGCAGCTCGCGAGCCTCGAGGAGCTCTCGCGCGACCCGGTGGGCAAGTTCGTCAGCGGCGCGCGTGTCGTGCATTTCTGCGCGGCGCCGCGGCTGTGGGGCATCGTCCTCTGGGACCGGCCCACCGAGGGCGACGCCCTGGAGATCTACCGCTCGCTGCCGTGCGAGATGCGCGCGCCGGCGGTGCCGCACGCGGCGATGATCGACGCCAGCCGGATGGAGGGCGGCGAGCCGGCCGCGTTCGCGCGCGTCGAGCGCTTCCTCGTCAAGTTCGCGGCGCCGCTCGGCGACTGGATCCTGCGCCTGGCCATGGTGCGCCCCAGCGGGCTGGCCGGGGCCATCGTCGCCGGCGCGCCGCAGCTCATGCAGTTCCCCTTCCCGGTGTCGGTCTTCGAGGACGTGCCCGCCGCGCTGAAGTGGCTGGCGCCGGTGGCCGAGCTGACCGTGCCGGTCGAGGCGCTCGCCGCCACGCTGGCGGATGCGCAGGCGCAGGCCTCGGGGACGCCGGCGCTGCTCCGCCAGGTGCGCCTGTGGCTGGAGGCGAACCTGCGCGGCCCCATGCTGGCCGACGCCGCCGGCGCGTTCGCCATGTCGGAGCGCTCGCTGCAGCGCCGGCTCTCCGAGGCCGGGACGACCTTCCAGGACGAGCTCGGGCATGCACGCGTGCGGGTGGCGCAGCGCATGCTCGAGGCAGGGCCAGCGCAGCTCACCGAGGTGGCCATCTCCGTGGGATGCGCGTCGTTGCAGCACTTCAGCGCGCTCTTCAAGCGCGTCACCGGGGAGAGCCCGGGCGCGTGGCGCAAGGGTCGCGCCGCGCGCTGAGTCGGCCGCGCCGCCCCGCAGCGCTACTGGTTCTGCTGCGCCACGGCGACGAGGGCCGGGTAGTCGCCGGCCCAGCCCTCCTGGCGGTCGACGACCTTCATGGTGCGCGGATCGACGACGACCTCCAGCGGCGTCCCGAAGGATGGCGAGGTGGCCATGGTGATCTCGGGATCGGCGACCACCGCGCTGGAGGTCAGGCCGAAGGCGTTCTTCCACGCCTCGGCGGTGGCCGTGGTGGCCGGCTGCGAGCTGGCGTTCTCGATCATCAGCGTGATCACGTGCGCGCCGAGCGCCGCCAGCTGGCCCTGCGTCTCGGCCTCGAGCACGTCGGCCTCTTGCTGGCAGACACCACACCAGGTCGCCGAGGTGATGAACAGCAAGGCGTGGACGCCCTTCGAGCCGTCGCAGTCGAAGTAGTCGGTGATCGACACCAGGCCGGCCTGTGACGTGTTCTCCGCGAAGCCCTGCCAGCTGAGCGTCGGCGGCAACACCTGCCCGACGGCCGCGCCGTAGGGCCCCGAGGGGTACTCGCACGCCGTCGGGCCGCCGCTGGCCGCCGACGGCGTGCCCGCGCGCCGCCGGCGCCCGTCGTGGCGGCCGGGCCGGTGGAGGCCGAGGGGTGCCCGCCGGCACCGCCGGCTCCGGCAGCGACCGTCGCGCCGTCGGGCTGGGCGCCGTCGCCGTCTGCGTCGCCGGGACTCGAGGCGTCGACGTCCTCGGACTCGTCGTCGTCGACCACCAGGCCGTCGGCGCCGGTCAGCGCGTTGCACGCGGACCCACCGAGCAGCACCACCGCGGTGGCGCACAAGGCTGCCCGGATGATCACGCCTCTACCCAGCTCGTCCAACGTCGCCTCCGTCCGGTCGCGCCACACAACACGCGCCGTGCCACGCCGCGGCTCGCGCAAGTCGGCGGAAGGACGTCGTCGGGCTGCCCGCGGAGCGCGCCCGTCGCGGCCTGGCGGTGCAGATTGCGCAGATCGACCTGCGCAAGTCGGCTGGCGGGCTCTCGCGCGCCCCGTCAGGGCCTGGCCAGGTACTGCTTCTCGTAGGCCTCGATCCTCTCCGACTGCCTGTCGATCAGGGAGAGGTCGGCCATCATCTTCTGCGACCAGTACATGCTGACATTGGAGAAGTCCTGCGCGGTCATGGAGAAGGACTGGTGCAGGCCGGCGCTGATGTCCTTGCCCTGCTTGGACCACGCCGACATGGCGCCGGAGATCTCGCAGTAGCGGTCGAAGCTCACCGGCTCCTCGGCGCTCGGCCCGGCCAGGCCCATCTGCCCGGAGGCGACCACGTCCATGCCCGCCTTGCCCATGGCGCCGAACTGTCCGCCGCCGGCGAAGCCCTTGGAGTACTCGATGGCCACCGCGCCGGTGGTGTCGCGCGTCATGCGCCCGAGCCACTCCTTGTCGACCCGCTCCCACTTCGGCATGTCCATCTGGTGCTGGGCGAGGAGCTGCACGAACTGCTGCGCGTCCCCGAGCCCGGCGCGCTGCGACTGCAGGCTGCCGTAGAGGGCGATGCTCACTCCCTCCACCGGATCGAGCAGCCCGCTGGCGGCTCCGGCGGCGGCGGCGTGCGTCCTTTGCTCGTTCATGGCGCGCATGACGGCGCGGTTGAGCAGCGCCTGCCCCTCGTCGGTGCCCATCCAGTCGCCGTAGTAGCGCATGAAGGTGTGGTGGACGTGGGCGCGGTGGGTGGCGTTCTGGTAGCCGAGCGCCGCCAGCATGGCGGCGTGGCGCGGTGGGTCGCGCAGCGTCTCGTTGAGGAGCTGATCGTGGACCCAGTCGTCCTCGAGCGCGCCCGGGTTCTGCTGCGGATGACCGACCGGCCCCCACTCGTCGACGTTCTCCAGGTGCGCTGGCACGCGTCCGACGTCCGCGGCCGACTCCAGCCCGTGCGCCTTGCGCCAGACGTCGTTGGTCCCCATGTCGTCGTAGAAGGCCTGCTTCATGCGCGCGTCGACGAGGGTGCGCACGTCGTCGGCGGTGCCGCCCTCGTTGCGCACGCGTGACTCGGCGTACGCCGTCCAGTACTCGCGCTCCATCGCCTCGCGCTGGCGCAGGCGCTCGAGCGGCTCCTCCGGCCGGTCGCGATCGGCGGCGTGCTCGGCGTCGGTGTGGTCGTCCCAGTCGTCCCTGAACTTCCGCAGCGCCGTGCGCCGATCGATGAGCGAGGACTCGGCGTACCAGTGCGGCATGCCGCTGTAGTACCGGGCGACGATGGCCTCGGGCATGACCTGGCTCACCGCTCGACAGGCGGCGCAGGAGAGCGACTCGCTCTTGTGGGGCGTCGTCCGCGGCAAGGGGCGCCCGCACTGGCTGCAGGGCGCGGGGTTCTGCATGGCCTGCTGCGCGTGCGGCCACATGGCCCGGTACTGGTCGAGCTGCACGCTGGCCTCGAAGCGCTGCCAGGTCTCCTCCTGCCAGCGTTCGAACCCGCGCAGAGCGCGCTTCATCAGCGAGTAGGCCGGCTCACCCTCGCCCTGGTCGCAGATGCGATCGTATTGCTCGGAGAAGGCGTCGTTCAGGTTGCCGATCGAGTCGTACTGCTGGCGGATGGCGCCGACGGCGTTGCCGAGCGGCGTCGGATCGGTCGGGTTCTGCCCCACCAGCTGCTGGCAACCGGCGTGCGCTTGCTGGAGCAGCTGCTGCAGCTGGCTCCCGGTGTGCTGCAGGCGCTGGTTCCATTCGTGGACGGTCTGCTGCTGCGCGGCGTTCATGCGGTGGTCCTCGGTCAGGGCGCGCGGGTGCCGGCGATCGGCCGACGGCAATAGCGGCACATGAAATCGGCAGGTGTCTCTTGCGGTCCGCCACAGTGCACGCAGGTCAGCGTGGCGACGTTGGCGTACACCTGGTTGGCCCAGGGGACCTGCTTCGAGGTCTCGTGGGCGTTGGCGAAGATGGACGCCAGCCCGATGGGGGCGGGCGCCGCGGCGGCGGGCGGCGGCGCGGCGGGAGGCGCGGGCACGATGCCCAGGGCGCGCTCGTAGGCGGCGGTCTCGGCGTCGACCAGCGTGGCCAGCCTGCGCTCGAGCGCCGCGAGCGCGTCTCCCTCCGGGCCGGCCGTGGCCGCGAGCCCCGCCAGCTGACCGAGCGCCCAGCGCTCCAGGGCCGCCATCAGCATCCGCAATTCCGCGGGCACCGCACCTCGCGAGAGGCGCATGGCGGTCACGATCTGCCGGCGCTCGTCATCGGCGAGGCGCGCCACGCCGTAGTGCGCGAGCATGGCGTCCCAGGCGGGGCCGCCGCCCGCCGCGCAGGCCACCGCCGCCGCGCGGATGGCGCCCGTGTGCTGCGCGATTGCGGTGTCGAGGTGCGCGACCGGACCCATCGAGTCGCGCGAGCGTAGGGGAGGCTCGGCGGCCGAACAACCTGCGAAACCGCGTTGACCTGGCCGGTCAGCGGTACAGGAGCCCGCGCCCGGTATTTCCCACAGTCCACAACCCGGTGTTCGGGTTCTCGCCGCTTCCCGCCCAGCAGGAAGAGTGGTGGGCCGAAGGACGCACCGATGTCGGAGACGGGCCCGTCGTGACCCGGCACCGTGCCGCCGGGGAACAAGCCGAGCGCATGAACGACGTATGGAAGCGTCCCATTTCTATGGCGCGACCTGCTGCCCGAAGTCGTCATAGCAGGTCATCCCGCCGGGCAGCGCCGCGGCGACATGGAGGCAAACCTTGGTACGGAGGCAGATCCCGTGACGCCGGGCCGCGGCCAGGTCGGTGGGCGGAACATCGAACACCGCGCAATAGGTTATATCGCCGTGGGTGGCGCAGGGCTCGAGCATGGCGCCGTCGGCGGCGATGGTGCAGCTTGGGATGGCCGCCGGCTCGCCGGTGCCTCCGAAGTTCGTCTCGTGCGCGCAGACGCCGTAGGGATGGAGCGGCGAGCGGCCCGTGCACCGCCGCGGCTGCGAGGAGCCGTCGACGTCGCAAGGGCCACACGCGCCACCGCAGATCTTGCCTGCGCTGGCGGCGCCGCCGGGACAATCCCCCGATGGGTTTGGGAGCGGCTGGTGATCGTAGGCGCTCTTGTCGGCGTAGCGGCACACGGTGACCGCGCCGAGGTCCCAGAGCGCCTCGCAGACCTCGGGCGAGACGCAGACCAGCTGCTCCGGGCCGCGCTGCGCGCACACCTGGCCATCCTGGCAGGCATCGCACTGCAGCGCCGCTTCGTTGGGGGTGTCGGCCCAGCACACGCCGGCATGGCCAGGCCGAAGGCTTTCGCGATCGAGCGCCGGCGTGCAACCGAACCCCGGACACTCTGGCGCTTCCAGCCACGCGCACGCCTGCTCGCCGCCGCAGAGGCGGACGCCGTCGGCGGAGGCACACGGGGGATGCGGGTCGAAGCCTCCCCCGCCAGCAGCGGGGCCGCTGGAGCTCGAGGACGACGCTGCCGCGCCGCCCCCCCCCGTCGTCCGTACCGTCCGGCAGCGTGGCTCGACCGGCACAGGCACTCGCCGTGGCGGCGGCCAGCGCGGCGACGACGTTCAGGGCAGGACGCACTTGCCACCACCGGGCAATAGCTCGGCGACGGCCCAGCATGTCGCCGCCTCGAGGCACAGGCCATACTCATCGGCGACCGCCTGAGCGTCGGGTTCCACGGCGAAAACGAAGCATGCGAATCCAGATTCGCACGACGCGTCCGATGCCCGACAACCTACGGTCGATTCCGGGACGCACATGCCGTACGGATGCAGGATCGATCGGCCCGTGCAGGTATCACCATCCGGGCAGCCGCCGCACGGTCCACCGCACACAACCACACCGTCGAGAGCGGGGCAGTCCGTTGCTTCGGGTAGCTGCTCCCCCGTCCACAAGCCTAGATCCGCGTATCGGACGGCGTGACCGTAGCCCGCGTTCTGGTAGAGAACTCCGAGATTGAATGGCGCGCAGAACAACGCGCCGCTCGTGTGAGGTGAGCCTCCCCCGGTCTCGTGGACAGTCTGACTATGCTGCCTTGTGCTTCGACTTGGAATCCGAATCGCCCATCGACTGGAGCTTCAGCTCGAACTCGATGGGGTTGATGTAGTCGAGTGCCGAGTGGCGGCGCTCGATGTTGTAGAAGCCGTCGATGTAGTCGCCGATGGATGCCACCGCGGTAGCCCTCGTGGCGTAGGTCTCGTGGTCGGTGAGCTCGCCCTTCAAGGTGGCGAAGAAGCTCTCGGCGACGGCATTGTCCCAGCAGTCGCCCTTCCGGCTCATGCTCGGCACCATCTGCGCCTGGTCGAGGGCTTCGCGGTAGTCGTCGCTGGCGTAGGGGCTCCCGCGGTCGGAGTGATGGAGCAGTCCCGCAGCGGGGCGCCGAGCGGCCACCGCGACACGCAGCGCCTCCAGGGCGAGTTCTCGGTCGTTGTTGGCGCTCGTGGCCCAGCCAACCACGCGACGCGAGCACAGGTCGAGGATGGCCGCGAGGTACAGCCACCCCTCGAGCGTCCAGATGCAGGTGACGTCGGTCACCCAGGCGGTGTTGGGCAGGTCGACCGTGAACTGCCGCTGCAGCACGTTGGGCGCGATCGGATCCGGATGGTTCGAGTCGGTGGTCTTGCGGAACCGGCGGCGCCGCTTGGCCACGATGCCAGCCTGCCTCATCAGGCGCTCGACGCGCTTCTTGCCGACGCGGATGCCGCGGGCACGGAGGTCGCGATGAACGCGGGGGCTGCCGTAGGTGCTGCGGCTGCGCTTGTGGGTGGCCGCGATCTCCACGCCGAGCTGCGCGTCCTCTTGCTTCCTGGCCGACGGCGATCGACGCCACCATGCGTAGTAGCCGCTGCGCGAGACCTCGAGCACGGAACAGAGCAGTGTCGTTGGGTACGACGCCTTCTCCACGCGGATGAACGCGAACTTCACGTCGTCTCCTTCGCGAAGAAGGCCGCGGCTTTTTTCAGGATCTCGCGCTCCATCAGCAGCCGCTTGTTCTCCCGGCGCAGCTGCGCCAGCTCGTCCCGCTCGGCCGTGGTCAGCGCACCCGGCGGGCCCTTCCCAGCGTCGACCTCCGCTCGCTTCACCCACTCTCGCAGCGCCGTCTCCGTCAGGTCGAGATCTCGCGCCACCTGCCCGATCGTCCTGTCTCCCACCTCGTAGAGGCGAACCGCCTCAGCCTTGAACTCCGCCGTGAACTTGCGTCGCTTCCTCTTCGCCATGGCTCACTCCGTGCGCAGTATCGCGCCATCTGGGGTGTCCACAAAACCGGGGGATGATCAAGGCGTCATCTCCAGGCATATGGTGCCATCGGGGCACAGATAGCACTCCTGGACGCCGAAACGGACGAACGCATCTCCCCCACAAGCACTGAAAATGGGGTTCTCGACACTCTGGTCTGCACATTCCTTGCAGTCCTCCGTGCCAGTGACACAGCGTGCAGGCCCTCCGCAGATACTGAACCCGTCGGGTGAGCTACACTCCGTCCAGCTTGCGCCGTTGCCGCCGAGTCCACCGTTGCCCGCAGCGTGGCCCGCTCCACCTGCTTGGCCTCCGCCACCGAGGCCCCCATCCAAGTGCGGACGGATCGCGGAGGATTCGCAAGAAGCGGTCGGCAGCAGGAGCATGAGCGTCGCCAGCCGACGCGCGCGGCTTGCCCCGGTACATCGTTGCTCCCGCGGTAGAAGCCGAGCCGCGCGGCGTCTTCGACGGAGCCAAGCCGCTGCGAACAGCGGTGCGGGTACAACAAGCCACGCCCAACTTCTCGAGGCCATTGGGACCTGGGCACAGCTCGGCGTGACGAGAAGACAACACCCCAAGTCATCCGACGTCGCCGGCGGCGCGCTGCGCCGGGTGAAGGAACGCCGGTACCACGTGTCGGGTTGTTGCCATGCGCAGAGCTCGTTTGGCGCATTCTCGTCGTCACCATTGTGGGCGGCGACCCACAGCGCGTACGTTGGGTTCAGGTCGGGGTCCGGGGCGCAGCCAGCTGCCCCGCCCGCGGTCGCGGCGATGAAGCTGGCCACGAGCACCGATCACCAGCGCGCCGAACCGATCGCGTTCATCGAGACCTCCCCGCTACCACCAGGGTGCCAGGATCCCGCTGGGCTACAACTACGACCCGCCCCGCACCAGCAGCTTCGTGCGACCCGATGCGCGCTCCACGCACATCGGCGCCAGTCCGAAAGAATGGCGCCCACCTTTGGAGCAAGCGTTCGGTGACGAGAGCATGAAGGCGGGCGACGTTGCGCTCGCCGCGTCGGGCGACATCCACATCTCCGGCGGCTACCAGGGTTTACCGGATGCGCACCGGCTCGAGGTCCGCCCAGTTCTTGCCGGCCTCGACGCCGACCTTCAACGGCACGCGCATCGGGAACGCGCTGCGCATGGCGTCGGCCGTGATGCGCGCGGCCGCCTCCAGCTCCGCTTCGGGCACCTCGAACAGCACCTCGTCGAGGACCTGGAGCAGCGGCGCCGTCGCCAGCCCCTCCCGGCGGAGGGCGCGGTCGGCCTCGAGGAGGGCGCGGCGCGAGACGTCGGAGACCGAGCCCTCGTGCGTGGCGCGGCGGGCGAGCCGCTCGGCGTAGGACCGATCGTGGTTGTCGAGGGACGACAGCCCCCCGATGGGCCAGCGCCTCCCGGCGATGGTCTCGATCCAGCCCCGCTCCTCGGCGAGCCGGAGCTGCTCGTCCTGGAAGGCGCGCACCAGGGCGTAGTGGCGATCGAAGCGGGCGATGTACGCCTTGGCCTCCTTCGGGGTCACGCCCAGCTGCAGGGCGAGCGCGCTCGCGCCCTGTCCGGCGAAGGTGGCGAAGTTGACGACCTTGCCGACCTGGCGCTGCTCCAGGGTGAGCTGCTCGGCGGGCACCTCGAGCACGGCGGACGCGGTGAGCCGGTGCATGTCGGCACCGGCCAGGAGCGGCTCGACCAGCGCCGGATCGCCGGTGAGGTGCGCGAGCACGTAGAGCCCGAGCTGGCTGAAGTCCACGGACATGAGCAGGCACCCCGGCGGCGCCAAAAAGGCGCGGCGCACGCGGGCCATCTCCGGGGTGCGCCCCGGCACGCGGCCGAGATCGGGGTTGGTGTTGATGAGGTGCCCGGAGAACGAGCGCGCCAGATGGAAGCGGGAGTGGACGCGCCCGTCGTCGTCGATGCAGCGGCGTAGCGCGATGAGCCAGCTGTCGCGCAGGCGACGGAGACGACGCCATCGCAGCACCAGCGGCACGATGGGGTGGGCGTGCTCGATGCGCTCCAGGGCCTCCATCGATGTGCTCCATCCGGTCTTGGTGCGGCTGACGATGGGCAGGCCGAGCTGCTCGAAGAGCACCTCGCCGAGCTGCTTCGACGAGTTGACGTTGAACGAGCGCCCGGCGAGCGCGTCGATCTGCGCCTGCAGCTCGGCCTCGATGGCCGCGAACGCCTCCTCGGCGCCCTCCAGCTCGGCGGGATCGACGATGAGCCCGCGCAGCTCCATGCGCACCAGGGTCTCGGACAGCTCGAGGTACTCGGCGAGCAGCGCCCCATCGAGCCCGGGCGACAGCTGCGCCCAGATGGCTGCCGACGCGCCCGCGCGCTCGGCGGCGACCGCGGCGGCGCGTTCCACGGGGAGCGCGCTCCAGGCCTTGCGGGCGCGGCCGGTGCCCAGGACCTGCTCGTCGTCCGGCAGGGCGCGCCCCAGCGCCAGCTTGGCGAGGAGCACCAGGTCGTGCGGCGCCCAGTTGCTCGGCTGGGTGAGGTGCGACGCACAGGCCGAGTCGCCGGCCACGCCGCGCAGGGTGATGCCCATGCGCTGCAGCGGCACCATCACCGAGACCAGGTCGTGTCCCTGCTTCGGTCGCTGCGCGTCCTCGAGCCATGCCGCCAGCGTCGGCCAGGCCGCGCCGGCGCTGGCCACGTAGTACGCCTGCTCGCCGTCGCTGGTCAGCGCCACGCCGGTCAGCGCGGTCTTCACCGGCGCCGGGTCCTCGAGGAGGGGGTGGAGGGTGATCGGCCCCGAACCGAGCCTGGTCAGGGCGGCCTCCAGGGCCTCCGCCGTCTCGCAGATCTCGACGTGCGTTGCGGCGCCGTCGGCGACGAGCAGCTCGACGAAGCCGAGCCGATCGAGCAGCGCGTTCAGGGCGCGCGCATCCGGCGGACGGTAGGCGAGCTGCTCGAGCGCGATCGGCAGCAGCCGGGTGGCATCGAGCCGTGCGCGTGCCAGCTCGCGCGGCACGTCGTCGCGGTTGGCGCGCAGCGCCTTGCCCAGCGCGCCGGGCACGTCGGCGGCGGCGCCGAGCGCGGCCTCGACGCTGCCGTGCGTCTCGATCAAGGTGCGCGCGCCCTTGGCGCCGATGCCCTTCACGCCCGGGAGCTGATCGTCGTCCCCGACCAGCGCCAGCCATTCCGCCACCGCGGCCGGGCCGACCGTGAAGCGCTTGTGGACGATGTCCGGCGTGTAGCGGACGTCCTTGTGCGGGTCGTACCACCAGGTGCCGTCATCGACGAGCTGGGCGAGGCGCTTGTCGACCCCGACCACCATCACGTCGTCACCGGCGGCGCGCGCGGCGCGGACGTAGCTGGCCACCAGGTGCAGCTCGTCGGCGGCCTCGACCACGTGGACGCCGAGGGCGCGCAGCAGCTCGGGCAACGCCGGCAGCTGTGCGGACAGCGCCTCCGGCCACCCCGCCGCGGGCGCGCCGGCATCGACGACGGCCACCGCGCGCGCCGGCGTCCTGGCGGACATGGCGCGGCTGACGGCGCGCGCCACCGCGAAAAGGCCGTTCACCGGCTGGCCGTCCTTGCCCACCCGATCGGTGGGGACGACCAGGTACCCACGCGCCAGC
>JBBJMR010000333.1:0-9376 GCA_037720395.1 Polyangiaceae bacterium | reverse complement strand
CGGCGCCAGCGGCAGGGGCACCGCTGCCGTCCCCGAGCATCAGCGCGTTTCCGAGGACCTGCTCGACCGGGTTGGGTTTGACGGTGACCTCGAGCTCCGTGCCGACCGGCTCGCCGTTGAAGTAGCCGCGCAGCTTGTAGGTGCCAGGCTCGGCGATCTCGATGGCGAAGTCGCCCTTGCGATCGGGGTAGGCGATGGCCATCGCGCGCGGCTCCACGACCACCCAGGCGCGCACGCTCGGTGATGTCTTGTCGAGGACCTCCCACCTGCCGGGGCCGGACGGCGTCCAGGCGCGCGGCTTGCCGGGCAAGGTCTCACCGGCCTGCAGGCCGCCCTTTCCGGTCGGCTCGTAGAGCGTGTGCGGGAACGGGTCCTTGTTCTCGAACTGCAGCTGCTGCCCCTCGGCGACGACGATGGTCACTGGCGAGATGCGACCGCCGGCGATCATCAGCGGGCGAAGCGGGCCGGGCGCTCCCTTCTCGCCGAGCGCCACGATGCACAGCTCCTTGGGGAGGAAGCCGGTGAGCACGCGCACGTCCGGGCGCACCGTCGCCGAGGGCTCGCGGAACGTGTAGCGGTTGCTCTTCGGGTCCTTGGCCGCGTTCCAGACCGGGTTGAGCAGCTTGGCGCCGCCGCTCACCTTGCCCTTGACGGTGACCGCCGCGAGAGCGGCGCCGGGGATGGCGCAGAGCGCCAGCATCAGCGCAACTCTGCGCAGAACGCGATGCCCGGAGGCTCCGCCAGGAGACCTCGCAACTGTCGAGGGTGCCGTCTGCAACTGCCGCGAGCGCCTCGGAACGCGAGCGTCGGATCGCATGTGGCGAGCGAAAGTAACTGAAACTCGCTCGGTGGTCGACGCCTGTTCCGCTCTACGAGGCGGGGCGATGGGGGGGGCGGGCGCCTGCGATGCGGGTGACTGGTTGCGGGAGCCGGTCCGGAGACCGCGAAGTAGAAGTTCCTTACCGCCGAGACCGTTGGTTGCCGACTTGAACCCCTAGCGAGCTGCTAGGTGGGGGCCCGAGTGCCGCTTCAGGCTTCCCGGTGAATGAATCCGGGCCTAGCTCACCACGACAACGAGGTGGGCCCCCTGGTTCATGCTTACACGGGATTCAATAGTCGAGCACCTCACGAGTCCTGCAGAGGGAACGACAGAATACTAAGCGCCGGATCGCGGCCCGTCGAGGGCCCCGCGACGGTGCGGATGCTCGTTTTGTCCCACCCGTAGACTCCGGCTGGCCGCCCCTCCCGGAGGGTCCCCCCGCCCCCCGGTCCCGGGTTCGGACGTGCCCATGCGCCGCACGGGTTGCGCTGAAAGCCGACGCGCGGTAATTGTGTCGGGCGACACGGAACGTCCCTGGGCCTGGCACACTGCTCTCTCTCTGAGATCGCGGCTCGCTTCCTCGACTGGACGACGCAACGTGGTGCGCGGTGGGTTCTCCACCTCGCGCCAGCGCACCCCGGTAACGGCGGTTTCGTCGGGGAAGCTTGGAGCCGCGTTCGAGAAGCCGCCCCCGGATCGATCCCATGAGCACGCGTCTTTATGTCGGTAACCTCTCCTACAACACCTCCAAGGAGGCCATCGAGGCCGCCTTCTCCGCCGTCGGCGGCGTTCGCGAGGTCCATGTCCCCACGGATCGCGAGAGCGGCCAGCCGCGCGGCTTCGCCTTCGTGACCATGGCGTCGCCGGCCGATGCGGCCAACGCCATCAGCCAGATGAACGGCGCCATGCTCGACGGGCGTTCGCTCCGCGTGAACGAGGCGCAGGAGCGCTCCGGTGGCGGTGGCGGCGGCGGCGGCAGCGGTGGTGGCGGCGGCGGCTACGGCGGCGGCGGCTACGGCGGCGGCGGCTACGGTGGTGGCGGCGGCGGCGGCGGCGGTGGCCGCGGCGGTCGTGGCGGTGGCGGCCGAGGCCGCGGCTGATCCCACCCACCGTTCGCTGGCAATGGCCGCGCTTGCGCGGTCGACACATCTGAGGAGCGGGGTACGCCATGCAAGGACACTCGGCGGCGAAGCGACGCAAGGAGCAGCAGAGACAGCAGAAGCAAAAGGAGAAGGAGGCTTCTCGCGCGGAGAAAAAGAAGAACGACGACCGGCCCAAGGGTGAAGCAGGCGAGGATCCCGATCTCGCCGGCATCGTGCCCGGGCCGCAGCCGATACAGGAGTGACGACCGAGCGCCGCTGGTGACAGCGGCACCGGGCGCCTGAACATCGTTCGCGACGATTGAACGCCGCCGTGGTCTCCGGACCATCGGCGGCGTTGTTCGTTTCACGTCGCGCTCGCTGGCCCTGTCGTCTGTCTCGCTGCCACCGCCCGCGGTAGCTGGTGCGCGTTCCCCGCGACGCCACACGGTGACGCTCGGGGTGGTGCCGGGCCGATGCCTGACGCATAGTCGCCGACCGATGCGCGTGCACTTCGTGGCCGTGGCCGGCACCGGGATGGGTGCGCTCGCCGGGCTCTTCCAGGCGGCGGGCCACGAGGTCTCCGGCTCCGACGTGGCCTTCTATCCGCCGATGGGGCCGGCGCTGCGCCGCTGGGGCGTGCGCCTGGTGGAGGGCTTCCACGCCGAGCACCTGGAGCCACGGCCGGATCTGGTGGTCATCGGCAACGTGTGCCGCGCGAACAACCCCGAGGCGCGCGCGGCCATCGACGGCGGCATGCGCGTCACCACCATGGCGCACGCGCTCGCCGAGCACCTCTTGCCCGGGACCTCACCGCTGGTCGTCGGCGGCACGCACGGCAAGACCACCACCAGCACCATGTGCGCCTGGCTGCTGCACGAGGCGGGGCGCGACCCCGGCTTCCTCATCGGCGGTCTGCCGATGAACTTCGAGGAGAGCTTCCGCCTCGCCGCCGCCAGCGCACCGGGTCGGCGCTTGCCGCTGGCACCCGGAGGCGACGGTGCGGCGGTGGGCAACTCGCGCCGCGCGCCCTTCGTCATCGAGGGCGACGAGTACGACACCGCCTTCTTCGACAAGACACCGAAGTTCTGGCACTACCGGCCGGAGGTGGCGGTGGTGACGTCCATCGAGCACGACCACATCGACATCTACCCCGACGAGGCGAGCTACCTGCGCGCCTTCGCCGGCTTCGTGCAGCGCGTCCCGGAGACGGGCCTGGTGGTGGCCTGGGCCGGCGACCGTCGCGTGGTGGATCTGGTGCGCCGCGAGGCGCGAGGCCGAGGTGGTGTGGTACGCGCTCGAGGGCGAGCCGACGCACGGCGCGCCGCCGCACTGGCTGGGCGCGCCCGGGCCCGCCGACGCCACCGGGCAGAGCTTCGATCTTCGTGGGCGGCGTGGCCGCCGGGCGCGCCGCGCTGCGCTTGCCGGGTGCGCACAACATCAGGAACGCGCTCGGTGCCATGGCCGCCGTCTGCCACGGCTACGGAGTGCAGGTGGCGGCGGCGCGCGCGGCGCTGGCCACCTTCGGCGGCGTGCGGCGGCGACAGGAGCTGCTCTTCGAGGCTCGGGGCGTGCGCGTCTACGACGACTTCGCGCACCACCCCACCGCGGTCGACGAGACCCTGCGCGCGCTCCGCAACCGGCACCCCGACGGCGCGCTGTGGGCGGTGTTCGAGCCGCGCTGCGCCACGGCGTGCCGCGCTATCCATCAGCAGGCCTACCTGGGCGCCTTCGGCGCCGCGACGCGGGTGGTGCTCGCGCCGCTGGGTCGACCCGACATCCCCGCCGGCGAGCGCCGCGACCACCAGGGGCGGGGCGCCCCGGGGGGGGGGGCGCGCGGGGGGGGCGCCGCCCCCCCCCGCGCCGCGGGTGGCGCGCGCGCCGCCGCGCCGACCCGACAGCCCCTCCGGCGAGCGCCTCGCCCACGAGGCGCACGTCGCCGCGCTGGGTGGCGCCGGCGTGCGCGCCGAGGCCGCGCCCAGCGTCCCGGCCATCGTCGCGCGCATCGCCGAGGGCGCACAGCCGGGTGACACCGTGGCGCTGCTCTCCAACGGCGCCTTCGGCGGGATCTACGACGAGCTGCGCGAGGCGCTCGGCGGCGCGGCCCCGGCCCAGGGCGCGGACAGGTCGCGGTGAGCTCGCCCGACGCCCGCGAGCGCGCCGAGCTCGCCGACATCGCGCTCGCCGCGGCGCGGGAGCTCGGCGAGCTGGTGCGCGCCGGACACCGCAGCCGGCCGCGCGCCGACGAGAAGGCCGCCCGGGACCTGGTGACCGAGTTCGACCTCGCCAGCCAGGAGCTGCTGCTGCGGCGCCTGGCAGAGCGCGCACCCGGGGTGCCGATCGTCGCCGAGGAGGGCGGGAGCGACGGCGCACGGCGCGGCGGCCTGGTCTGGTACGTGGACCCACTCGACGGCACCACGAACTTCGTCCACGGCCACCCGTTCTGGTGCGTCTCGGTGGGGCTCCTGCTGGACGAGGGTCCCATCGCGGGCGCGGTCTACGCGCCCGTGCTCGGCAACGCGTGGGGGGGCCACGCGGGCGCCGGCGGCGCCGCCGGCGTGGCGCTGCGCGATGGCCAGCCTTGCGCGGTGAGCGCCGTGGGCGACTTCCGGAGCGCGATGGTGGCCACCGGCTTCCCGCCGCAGCGCGACCGTGCGCCGGAGAACAACTTCGCCTCGTTCGAGGCGGTGAAGCGCGCCGCGCAGGCGGTGCGCCGCTGCGGGAGCGCTGCGCTGGATCTGTGCCTCGTCGCCGACGGAACGTACGACGGCTACTGGGAGCGGCGCCTGCACCCGTGGGATGTGGTGGCAGGCGGAGCGCTGGTGCTGGCGGCGGGCGGGCGCGTCACCTCGCTCGGGGGCGGCGCGCCCGACTGGCACACCGGTCACCTGGTGGCGACGAACGCGCTGATCCACGACGCCCTGTTGGAGACGCTGGCGCGCAGCTGAGCGGTCCACGCTTCGCCGCGACGGAGCGGCCGACCGCTCGTCGCACGCAACCGCTGCCTTCCTCGCGTCGATACGCCCGCATGGCCCTGATGCTGGACTCTTCGCTGGCGACCACTGCTCGTTCGAGTAGGGTGGATCGCGCAGCCGCGATGGTCCCGGAGCGCGTCCCCGCCGTCAGCCTCGAGGCACTCCTCTCCGAGCGCTTCGGCTTGCAGGCGTTCCGCGACGGGCAGCGCGAGGCCATCGAGGCGCTGCTGGCCCCCGAGGGTCGGGTGCTGCTGGTCGCCCCGACCGGCGGCGGCAAGTCGCTGTGTTACCAGCTGCCGGCGCTGGCGCTGCCCGGCACGACGCTCGTCGTCTCTCCGCTCATCTCGCTGATGGAGGATCAGGTGCACGCGCTCGGCGCCCGCGGGGTGCCGGCCACGTTCATCGCTTCCAACCTCCCCCGCGACGAGGTCGGTCGCCGCCTGGGCGCCCTGCGCCGCGGTGAGCTGAAGATCGTCTACGTGGCGCCGGAGCGCCTCGGCCTCGACTCCTTCCAGTCGGCGCTGGAGGCGGCGGACGTGGGGCTGGTGGCCGTCGACGAGGCGCACTGCATCGTGCAGTGGGGGCACGACTTCCGACCCGACTACATGCGCATCGGGGAGATGCTGCGGCACATCGGCGAGGCGAGGCGCGCCAGGCGAGGCGAGGCGCTGCGCGTGCTGGCCTGCACCGCCACCGCCACGCCGGAGGCGCGCGACGACATCGTGCGCCAGCTCGGGCTCGAGGGCGCCACCGTGGTGCTGCGCGGCTTCGCCCGCCCCAACCTGCACCTCGGCGTCGTCGAGGTCAGCGGTCCTCGCGACGGGATGCGCGAGACGGAGGCGGCCATGCGGCGCGCCCTGGGCAGCCCGCGCGACGCCAGCGGCGCGGCCATCGTCTACTGCGCCACGCGCAAGGGCACCGAGCGCATCGCCACCGAGCTGTCGGAGTCGGGGTGGAAGGCGCGCGCGTACCACGCCGGCCTCGATCCCGAATCGCGTGCCTCGCTATCACAGGACTTCGCCGAGCGTCGCCAGCACATCGTCGTCGCCACCAACGCCTTCGGCATGGGCATCGATCGCCCCGATGTGCGCCTGGTGGTGCATGCCCAGCCGCCCGCGTCGCTGGAGGCCTACTACCAGGAGGTCGGCCGCGCCGGACGCGACGGCGCGCACGCCGACGGGCTCCTCCTGTTCGCCGCGCAGGACGTGGCCCTGCGCCGGCGCATGTGCGAGACGAGCGCCGACGGCCGCCCGGCGTCGAAGTCCGACGTGGCCCGCGCCTGGGGTCTGTTCCGCGAGCTGCTCCGCTACCTCGACGCGCGCACCTGCCGGCACGACTTCATCCTCCGTTACTTCGGCGACGAGGAGGAGTCGCTCGGCGGCTGCGGGCACTGCGACGTGTGCCGCGATCTCCAGTCCACCGACAGCGTCGACCCGGCGCTGCTCGCCCGCGATGCGGACATCGTGCGACGGGCGCTGGCCGGCGTGGCCCGCACCAAGGGGCGCGCCGGGTTGCAGGCGGTGGCCTCCATGCTCCGCGGCGAGGCCAGCGAGCGCGTCACCTCGCTCCTGCTCGATCGGCTGTCCACCTTCGGCGTCCTCTCCGGCAATAAGCAGGAGGAGGTCACCGCCGTGCTCCGCGTGGCCATCGCCGCCGGCTGGGTAGACCTGACGACGACCGATTACCCGGTGCCGGTCCTCACCGATCTGGGCTGGGAGGCGATGCGCGGCGAGCGCGACATCCGCGTGCGCCTGCCGGGCGCGCCGGTGCGCGCGCGCAAGCCGCGCGGTGGCGGACGCGCCGCGGCGCCGGTCCCGGTGGCGGTGCACAATGCGTCGCTGTTCGAGGCGCTGCGGGTGAAGCGCGCCTCGCTGGCCGCCACCGCGGCGGTGCCGGCGTACGTGGTGGCCACCGACGCCACCCTGCGCGACATGGCCGCCAAGCGGCCACGCTCGCACGCGCAGCTTCTCGGGGTGAGCGGGATGGGGCCGACGCGCGCCGAGCGCTACGGCGCGCCGCTGCTCGAGGTGGTCGCCGCGCACGAGGCGTGAGGCGAGCCGGCGCGCACGCTCGGGACGTCAGCGCGCCGCGACCAGGCTGCGCTGCGGAAGGGCGGCGCTCGCCGTGCGCACGCGGCTCCGACCTGCAGCAGCAGTGCCGCCAGCAACGCCGCCTTGGCGACCGTCGCGAAGGCCGCACCGCCACCCGCCACGGCGAGCGTCCAGCCGCTCGGCGGCTGGCGGACCGCTCGGGATCTGCCGGTCACCGGCGTGCCGCGGGAGGGCGCCCGCGCGTCGGCGACGGACGGCAGCACCGCCGCCACGGCGACCGACGGCAGCACCGCCGCCACGGCGACGGACGGCAGCACCGACGCCACGCCGACCGGCGGCAGCACCGGCACCTCGACGACGGACTGCGCCGGCGGCCCCGAGCTGTCCTCGGCGTGCGTCGGGGCGTAACCGAGCGCATCGAGGGCCGCCCCGCGCGCGCTGCGCACCGTGGCCAGCGCGTGGCGCACCGCGCGCTGCATACTGCGCGCATCCTGAAAGCGATCCTCCGGCGCGAAGGCCAGCGCGCGGTCGACGATGCGCTCCACCTCCACCGGCAGGCTGACCAGCTCGGCGACGGGGCGGGCCGGCTGGGAGGCGGCGGCGACCATGACATCGACCTGGGAGTCGCGCTCGTGCACGTGGTGCCCGGACAGGAGCGCGAACATCAGCGCGCCCACCGACCACAGGTCGCTGCGCCCGTCCACGCCGGCGCCGAGCCCGCGCATCTGCTCGGGGGACATGAACGCCGGCGTGCCCATCACCACACCGGCACGCGTCTCCTCCAGGCCCTGCCCCCCGAGGCGCGCGATGCCGAAGTCGAGCACCTTGAGGCGCCCGTCGCGGCCGATGTGCACGTTCTCGGGCTTGAGGTCACGGTGCACCACCCCGGCGGCGTGAGCGGCAACGAGCACATCGAGGAGCCGGTCGGTGGTCTCCAGTACCTCCTCCAGCGACGGCGGGCCGCAGCGGTCCCAGCGCTGGTCGAGGGTCTCGCCGTCGAGCAGCTCCATGACCAGGAACGCCGACCCATCGGCGGCCACGTCGACGTCCATCACGGCCACCGCGCCCGGGTGCGCGACACGGTTGGCGACCATCCCCTCGCGCAGGAAGCGCTGGCGGGTGGGCTCGTCGTCGGAGAGCGGCCGGTGCAGGAGCTTGATCGCCGCGCGGCGCCCGAAGCGGTGTGTGGCGGCGTAGACCGTGGCCATGCCACCCGCGCCGAGCACCGCGTCGAGACGCCACTTACCGCCGAGCACCTCGCCGACGCGCGCGCGCAGCCCGCTCGAGCGACCCCCACCCTCCGTTTCGTTCCTGGCGACGCTCGGCTCCACCTGCCTACCTCGACCAACCTACGCGCCGGTCCCCGCCGCGGGTCCGCGCGGGGACGAGCGCGCCCGAAATGGGCGAGCTGTCAGCTACTTGCCCGCGGGAATGGCACGGCCCGCGGTCCGGAGCTCCTCGTCGATGAGCTCCCGGAAGACGGTCACCGGCTGCGCCCCGGTGACCCGGCGCCCGTTGACGAAGAACGTCGGCGTGCCGCGCACGTCGAGGCGCGCCGCCTCGGCGTTGTCGGCCTCCACGCGATCGGCGAGGCGCGGGTCGGCCAGATCGCTGCGGAAGCGACGCACATCGAGCCCGATCTGCTCCGCCGCCTTCTCCACGTCCACCTTCTGGTGCGTGCGAGCGCCTTCGAAGAGAAGGTCGTGCAGCTCCCAGAAGCGCCCTTGCTCGTTGGCGGCCAGCGCAGCGCGCGCCAGCTGCGGCGCGCGCTCGTGCATCGGCAACGGGCGGTTCTTGAAGGCGATGCGCAGCTCGTCGCCGTAGCGCGTCTCCAGCGCGTCCAGCGTGTCCACGGCGCGCGCGCAGTACGGGCACTCGAAGTCCGAGAAGACGACCAGGGTCACCGGCGCGCTCGCCGGCCCGACGGTGGGCGCCGTTCCGACGGAGATCTTCACGCGCGCGCTGGCCTCCTTGGCCACCTCGGCCTTGTCGCTGGCCTTCTCGCCGGCGCACTCCTGGCAGCCGCCGCCCTCCTCGGAGGGCCCTTGGCAGCCGCCGCCCTCCTCGGACGGCGCCGCCTTCTCTTCGGCCTCGGGGAGCGCGGCCTTCTCGACGCCGTGCCCGACGGCGAAGCCCGGCTGCTGCCGGCGCGACTCGGCCTTCCTCGGCGCGGGCTGCGGCTGCGCGGCGACGGCCTTGTCTTCGGCGCCACCGGTGCGCTCCGGCGTGGGGGTCGGTGACGTCTGGCTGCAGGAGCTGACGGCGAGGAGCGCGAGCACGGCGGGGATGCGGACGATGAACATGGAACCTCCGGGGCGGCGCCGTGGGCGCTGCCGGTCGTGGGAAGTGAAGCGAGCGCCGCCGCAGCGCACGCCGAGGCGTGCACCCGCTGCGAGCCAGGCGCTGCGAGCCAGGCGCTGCGAGCCAGGCGCTGGGTCGATGGTTCTGTTG
>JBBJMR010000332.1:0-9420 GCA_037720395.1 Polyangiaceae bacterium | reverse complement strand
GCCGACGAAGTCACCGTGGTGCGCGCCCTGCGCGAGCTGCCCCCGGCGCGCGACGGCTCCCTGGGCGCCGCCTCGCCGCTGGCGCGCCTCCTCTACGCCGAGCTCCTGCAGCGCCGCGTCGGCGCGGAGGCGGCGCGCGCCTTCCTCGGCGCCGTCTCGCCCGAGGCCTCGGGCGGCGACGGGCTCATCCAGCGCGTCGATCGCCGGCTGCAGGCGCGCCTCGGCACGCCGCGCGCGGTGCACTGAGCAGCCCGGCTCAGCCCTTGGAGCCGCTCGCGGCCGGCTTGCTCGCCGCGGGCCCCCCCGGCTTGCTCCCGGTGGCGGGCCCCGGCTTCTTCAGCTTGGCGGCGTCGAACTCCACGGTCAGGTCGAGCTTGTTGTCGCCCTCCTTGATCTCGAAGGCCTGCCCGACCGTGCCGCCGGTCGGTGGCAGGAAGGCGTCGACATGCACCTTGCCCACCGGGATGCCGCGGATCTCGTAGGCACCGTCGAGCCCGGTGACGTCGTGGGTGGCGTACTTGAGCACGAACACGTCCGCCGTCAGCCAGGGCTTCGGCAGCTGATCGCGGAGCATGTAGTGGCCCGGCTGGTGCGGGTAGTACTTCACCGCGTCGCCGCCGGGGACGGCCACCAGCATGGCGCGGAACTTCGCTCCGTCGAGGTACGGCAGGTAGGACTCGAGCTTGTCCTTGTTCACCACCTCGACGCGCTGGCCGAAGGTGGCGACCAGCGTCCGCTCGACGAAGGCGCAACCCTTGACCTCCAGGCGCGCGGCCTCCTCCTTCGCCGGCACGAATCCCTCGTACTCGGTGACGCTGACCATGGCGTCGGCCAGCGTCCTGTCCTGGCCGACGCGGAACAGCTTGCCGTAGGCGGCGGCCGCCTCCGGACACTTGTCGGTCGGAAACGACAGGCCCGTGGCCGGCGGCGGATCACCCTTGATGCGGATCACGCCGCGCAGGGTGCCGGTCGGCCCGCTGTAGGGAGGTTCGCCCTTGGGGTTGACCGCCCTGGCGATCTCCTCCGGCGGGATCGGTGGGCCGGCGGCGGGCAAGGCCGCAGACCCCGCCGGCGCGCTCGGCGAAGGCCCCGTGCTCGCCGCGGCGGGACCGCTCGGGTCCCCCGCGGGCGCGGGGCCTGGGTCGCTCTTGCAGCCTGCCAACGCGCAGGCAGCGGCCAGGAGGATTGGAAGACGCATCGGCTGGTAATCTAGCAAGAACCAAACCCCCGTCGTGCCTGACGTTTCTCGGGATCTGCGCGAGCAGGCCTGTCCGCGCCTGCCAACTTGGGTGGCGCGACGCGGCGCGCGCCATCACCGGAAGCGCTCCGCTCAGCGGGCGCCGGCGACGAGCTTGGCCGAGGTCGCGGCCTGCAGCGAGCGCTGCGGCCACAGGCCGAGGCCGATCACGAGCACGGCGGATATCAGCAGCGCACCGACCACGTAGCCGGACTTCATCGGCCGCGCGAGCGGCGCGCCGGGGGCCGGCTCGCGCATGTACATGTAGACCAGCACCTTGAGGTAGTAGTACGCGGCCAGCGCGCTGTTGAGCACGAGGATGACGCTCAGCGTGTACAGCCCGGCGCCGATCGAGGCGCGCAGCACGTAGAGCTTGCCGAAGAAGCCGGCGGTCGGCGGCACGCCGATGAGCGAGAGCAGGAAGAGCGCGAAGGCCATGGCCGCGACGGGGTGACGCTTGCCGACGCCGGCGAGGTCCTCGTAGCTCACCGCCTCCACGCCGCGGCTGCCGCAGAGGATGAGCGTGCCGAAGGCGCCGACGGTGGAGACGGTGTACGCCAGCAGATAGAACAGAACACTGGCCTGCCCATCGCCATCCGTCTGCGCAGCAGACACCACGCCGACCAGCACATAGCCGGCGTGCGCGATGCTCGAGTAGGCGAGCATGCGCTTGACCGACTCCTGGCGCCCGGCCACGAGGTTGCCGACGGTCATGGTCAGCACGGCGAGCAGCGCCACCACCGGCGGCCAGCCGGCCGCCCACGATGCCCAGGACTCGTCGCCGAGGGCGATGACCAGCACCCGGAGCATGACCGCGAAGGCCGCGCTCTTCACGGCCACGGCCATGAACGCGGTCGCCGGCGTGGGCGCGCCCTCGTAGGCGTCCGGCGCCCACATGTGGAACGGCACGGCGCTGACCTTGAACGCCAGCCCGGCGAGGATGAGCACCGCGCCGATGGCCACCGTGGCCATGCTGCCGCCCTCGCGCAGCGAGTCGACAGCCGTTCCGGTGGCATGTTGGCTGAGCACGGTCCTGATGCCGGCCAGATCGGTCTTGCCCGTCGCGCCGTAGAGCAGCGCGCCGCCATAGAGCAGCAGCGCCGCCGCGAAGGAGCCGAGCAGGAAGTACTTCACCGCCGCCTCGGTGCTGCGCGGCGAGGCGCGGCGGAAACCGGTCAGCGCGTAGACCCCGAGCGACATCGTCTCCAGCCCGAGGAAGAGCGAGAGCAGATCGCCGGAGGCGGCGAGGATCATGCAGCCCACCGTGGAGAAGGTGAGCAGCGGATAGAACTCGCCACGGTCGAGCTTGTGCTCGGGCAGATACCCGCCGGCCAGCAGCGCCGCCAGCGCCCCGCCCAGGCAGAGCACGAAGCAGAAGAAGAGCGTGAAGCGATCGATGATCAAGTACGGCGCGAGGACGCCCACGCCGTCGAGGTTCTCCGGCCCCACCATCCACACCGCGGCGGACAGGACGGCGCCGGCGCCCATGGTCAGGGCGGTGGGCAGCGCCAGATCGGCCGAGGGGCCCTGGCTGCGATCCTCTGCCTCCTCGCGGCGGTGCGAGAAGGCCTCGGCCACCATGAGCAGGAGCCCGCTGATGGACACCACCAGCAGCGGCGAGGCGCCGAGGAACGGTCCCCAGTTCATCGATCGGCCTCCACGCGGGCCTCAGGTCCGGCCGGCGCGGCATCCGCTGCGGCCGCCGCCTTGGTCTCCGGCGCGCCGTCCAGGAATCCCTTGTGGAACATCGACGCCGGGAGGATCTGCGCGTCGCGATCGTCGGCGAAGCTCACCGCCTGGCCCGAGACGTTCTTGAAGTTCTCGTAGGCGACCTTCACGCCGTCGCGCATGCGGTCGAGGAAGATGGAGGGGAAGAAACCGATGACGAAGATCATCGCCACCAGCGGCGCCAGCGCCACGGTCTCGCGGGCGGTCAGGTCCGGCAGGTTGCGGTTCTTCGGGTGGGTGAGCGGGCCGAAGAACATCTTCTGCACCACGCTGAGCATGTAGACGGCCGCCAGGATGACGCCGAGCGCGGCGCCGATGGTGTGGATGCCGGCGAAGGTCCCGAAGCGCTCGGAGGAGAAGGTGCCCATGATGATCATGAACTCGCCGATGAACCCGTTGGTGCCGGGGACACCGATGGAGGCGAAGGTCACGATCAGGAAACAGGCCGCGTAGATGGGCATCGGCTTGGCGAGGCCGCCGAACTCCTCGACCATGCGCGTGTGGCGGCGGTCGTAGATGACGCCGACCAGGAGGAAGAGCGCGCCGGTGGAGATGCCGTGGTTGACCATCTGCAGGACGGCGCCCTGCATCCCCACCGGCGTCACCCCGAAGAGCCCGAGCATCACGTACCCGAGGTGGGCCACCGAGGAGTAGGCCACCAGGCGCTTCACGTCCTGCTGCTTCCAGGCGACCAGCGCGCCGTAGATGATGCCGCCGAGGATGGCGAAGCCGGCCAGCTGCGCGGCGCGGCTCGAGGCCGGGCCGGGGAAGAGCCCCATCGAGAAGCGCAGATAGGCGTACGTCCCGAGCTTGAGCATCACCGCGGCCAGGATGACCGAGCCGCCGGTGGGTGCCTGCACGTGGGCGTCCGGCAGCCACGTGTGCAGCGGCCACATCGGGACCTTGATGAAGAAGGCCAGGGAGAAGGCCCAGAAGCAGGTGGCCTGTGCCCAGGTGGGCAGCACCACGCGCGACAGGGCCAGGTAGTCCCAGGACCAGGTGCCGGTCAGCTTCTGGTGCGACCACACCAGGTAGACCATGGCCGCCAGCATGAGGACGGAGCCGGACATGGTGTAGATGAAGAACTTGATGGCCGCCTTGATCTTCTCGGCGCCGCCCCAGATGCCGATCATCAGGTACATCGGCACCAGCATCAGCTCCCAGAACACGTAGAACTGGAAGAGATCGAGGGCCACGAAGGCGCCGAGCATCGCCGACTGCAGGAGCAGGAAGGAGAAGCACAGCTCCTTGATGCGTGTCTTGACCGACCCGAACGATGCGTACACGGCGATGGGCGTGGTGAACGTCGTCAGCAGGATGAGCCAGAGGCTGATGCCGTCGACGGCCACGTGCCAGCGGATGCCCAGCGCCGGCATCCAGTCCTTGACGTACTGGAAGTGCCAGCCGGCGGTCATGGGCACCGAGAGCAGCAGCAGCGAGGCCAGGAAGCCGATGGCCAGCACCGCCAGCGTGAAGCCGCGCAGCAGAGTGAGCATCTGCCGCGGGACGAAGAGCACCATCACCGCGGCCAGCGCCGGCAGGCCGACGAGCACGTTGAGCAGGTGCGGCCACTCGCCGGACGCCGCCGGCGTGCCCGGCGCTGCGGCGGCGGCGGCGGTGTCTCCGGCCTCCGGCCAGAGCGCGCGCACAGCGAGCACGGTGACGCCGGCGACCACCCCGAGGCCGAGGCGACGCAGCTCCGGCCGCGACCCGCCGCTGCGCGGCGCCAGGGCGGCGAGGACACCGACCACCAGCGAGGGCAGCAGCCAGTAGAGGAAGGGCTGGAAGCTCATTGCGCACCCTGCTGCGGCAGCTGCGGCGCCTGCGGACGCCCCGGCACCACGGTCACGCCGGGCGGCACGCCGCTCGGGCGGTCGGGCCGGGCCACGGTGACCGTTTGCTTGGTCTCGGAGCGGAAGGCGTTGCGGACGGTGACCGAGACGTTCTTCCTCTCACCGGGCTGCAGCTGGATGGGCAGCGTGCGCTTGCTGGAGAAATCGGAGCCCGCTGCCTCGACGCCTTCCCAGCGGTAGGTGTACCCGGGCCCGGGCGCGACGCTGACCACCACCTGCCCGCTCTGGCGGACGTTGGCGTCGTCGACGCTGAGCTCGGCGTGCGGCCGCACCACGTACCAGCCGACGCCGGCCAGCCCGACGACCATCGAGGCGGCGTACGCCTGCGTGCGACCGGTCTGCAGTGCCCGCAGCACCGTGCCCGCCGCGCCGACCAGCGCGGCGCTCACCTTGGCCAGGATGCCGTCGATGATCCACTTGTCGGCCATGGTGAAGATGTCGGCCAGTGCGTCGACCATGCCGACCACTGTGGCGTCGTAGAGCTCGTCGATGCGCCACTTGTCGTAGACCAGGCTGTACAAACGCGGGAACTGCCGCTGGAACGAGCGCTCCGGGGCGCCCTGGTGGTTCCAGTAGACGTAGATGGCCGCGCCGGTGCCGGCGAGGAAGGCGAGAAACCCGGGCGCCATCATCAGCCACATCATCCCCTCGCTGCCGGCGCGCGCGGTGACGTAGCGATCGGCGTGCGTGAAGATCGGCTCCAGCAGGTGCGCCAGCGGCGCCACGTGGATGGGCTCGGCGATGAGGAAGCCGGCGAAGAGCGCGAAGGCGGCGAGCACGACCAGCGGCACGGTCATCGGCCACGCCGACTCGTGCGGCGTGGGCCCCTTCATGCCGGCGCCCGGCTCCTCGTGCTGGCCTCCGTCATGGTCCACGCCGTGATCGGCGTGGTTGCCGTGGTCCTTCCAACCCTTGACGATCGACCAGCCCCGGAAGTTGCCGTGGAAGGTCGTGAAGTAGGCGCGGAACATGTAGAAGGCGGTCATCGTGGCGGCCACGATGCCGGCGACGTAGAGCGCGGGGCCGAGCCAGGACGGCCACTGCCAGAGCGCTTCCTTGGCGATGTTCGGGCCGTTCGGCGAGCTGGAGAACGCCTTCCAGAGGATCTCGTCCTTGGACCAGAAGCCGCTGAGGCCTGGGAAGCCGGCGATGGCGCAGCAGGAGATGAGGAAGGTCCAGCGCGTCAGCGGCATCCAGTGGCGCAGGCCGCCCATGTTGCGCATGTCCTGCGCCGGGTCGGTGTCGTCGCCCGGCGCTCCGGGCGCGTGATGCCCGATGCGCGCGTGCATGGCGTGGATCACCGAGCCGGCGCCGAGGAAGAGGCAGGCCTTGAAGAAGGCGTGGGTGAAGACGTGGAAGAAGCCGGCGGCGAAGGCGCCCACGCCGACGCCGATGAACATGAAGCCGAGCTGGCTCACCGTGGAGTAAGCGAGCACCTTCTTCAGGTCGTTCTGGAAGAGGCCGATGCTGGCCGCGAAGAGCGCGGTGATCGCGCCTGCGCAGGCCACCGTGGCCATGGCCGCGGGCGAGAGAACGAAGACCGCGCCCATGCGCGCCACCAGGTAGACCGGCGGTGACCATGGTCGCCGCGTGGATGAAGCGCGGAGACTGGCGTCGGGCCAGCCATGGCGTCCGGGAGCCAGACGTAGAGCGGCACCTGCGCGCTCTTGCCGGCGCAGCCCAGGAACACCGCCAGCCCGACCAGGGTGGAGGCGAACATGGTCACCGGCCGCTCCGGGAGCAGCGGGGTGACCACGAAGCGCAGCAGCGAGTCGGGGTGGGTGCGCAGCCACTCGCCCTCGAGCGGGAGGTTTCCGATGGGCCAGACGCGCACGTTGGTGAGCAGGCTCGACGAGCCGCTGGCGATGCCCTCCCAGCGGAGCGACCCGCAGTAGAAGAGGAGCAGGGCCATGGCCAGCAGCAGCCCGAAGTCGCCGATGCGGTTGACGATGAACGCCTTCTTGCCGGCGCTGGCGTTCTTCTCGTGGTCGAACCAGAAGCCGATGAGCAGGTAGCTGCACATGCCGACGCCTTCCCAGCCCACGAAGAGCAGGGCCAGGTTGTCGGCCATGATCAGCACCAACATCGAGAAGCAGAAGAGGTTCAGGTACGAGAAGAACCGGTGATACCCGGGGTCGTCCTTCATGTACTCGGTCGAGTACAGGTGGATGAGGAAGCCCACGCCGGTGACGACGAGCATCATCGTCGCCGTCATGGCGTCGACGCGGAAGCCGACGTCGATGGGGATGCTGCTCGTCCCGCGGAGGTCGACGGAGAACCACTGCCAGGCCGTCCAGCGCAGCGGCTCGGGCGCGGTGCCGTGCTCCACGTGAGGGAGCAAGAGGAAGGTGAGAACGCTGGCCAGGAAGGAGCCGCCCAGCGCGGTGAGCGCCATCAGGCGCACCGCCGGCTTGCCCAGGCGCTTGCCGAAGACGCCGTTGATCAGCGCGCCCAGCGCCGGCAAGAGCAGCACCACGGCGAGGAGCGCGAAGTCGTTCTGGGGGAACTGCTGGCGGAACGCGTCCAACGGTAAGCCCTCAGTTCCGGAGGATGTCGGCGTCGTCGGAGCGGACCGAGCGACGCACGCGGAAGAATGCAAGGACGATGGCCAGACCGACGGCGGCCTCGGCCGCGGCCACGGCGATCACGAAGAAGGCCAGGATCTGCCCGGTGTGGTCGACGGGTGTTCCCGTCGCGCTGAGATTGAGGGGCTGGGCGCGGTTGTAGGCGACCAGGGTCAGGTTCACCGCGTTGAGCATGAGCTCGATGCTCATCAGCAGGACGAGGAGGTTGCGGCGCAGGAGGAACCCGACGGAGCCGATGACGAACAGCGCCGCGGCCACGACGAGGAAGTACTGGATGGGGACGCTGCTCATGACGCGTCCTTGCCGTGGGCGCCGAGCTCGCGGCGAGCGCGCTCCGAGGGCTGGGCCACCGCCGTCGCGGCAGGCGGATGATGAGCGTCCTGCTTCACCTTCTCCGCGGCCGGGAGCATGGTGGGGTCGGGCTGGCGACCGCGCGCCACCGCCACCGCGCCGACCACGGCGATGAGGAGGAGTGCGCCCGAGAGCTCGAAGGGCACCACCGCCTTGGTGAAGAGCTCGTGCCCCAGGCCCTCGATGGTGCCCAGCTTGGCCGGCGCCTCGGCGAGCGTGGTGGGGCCGGTGCCGGCCCGGATGAGGACGCCCATCGCCGCCGCGGCCGTGGCCACGAACACCGCCGCCCCGAAGTAGCGCGGGATGGCGGTGCGCGCGTCGCGCGGCGAGGTGGCCGAGGGGCCGAGCAGCATGATGACGAACAGGAAGAGGACGACGACCGCGCCCGCGTAGACGATGAACTGGACGGCGGCCAGGAACTCGGCGTGCAGGCCGAGGTACATGCCGGCGATGCCGGCGATGGTGCCGAGCAGGCCCATCGCGCCGCGGATCGGGTTCTTGGCGCCGACGGTGACCACGCCCCCGAGGAGCACCATCAGCGTGCAGAAGCCGAAGAAGAGGAGCTCGAAGGTCTTCATCGCGGCCCGAGAGTCCCTTGGAGATCTCGCTCGGGTGCGAGAGTCCCCTGGAGATCTCGCCCGGGATAGAGCAATCCGGTGGAGGACTTGCCGCGCGTGTTCACGTAGGCCTCGAACTCCTTGCGGAACTTGCGGAGGAAGGCGAGCGCCGGCATGGCCGTGCCCTCGCCGAAGGCGCAGATGGTGTTGCCCATGATGCCGTCGGCGATGTCGTGGAGCCGGTCGAGCTCGGCCATGGTCGCCTCGCGCTGCACGATGCGGGTCATGATGCGATCGATCCAGGCGCTGCCCTCGCGGCACGGCGTGCACTGCCCGCACGACTCGTGGCGGTAGAAGCGCATCAGGTTGTGCATGGTCAGCACCGGGCACACCTTGTCGCTGAGGACGATGGCGCAGCAGGTGCCGAGCATGGTCCCCAGCGCCCGGAAGGTGTCGACCCCCATGGGGACGTCGAGCACGCTCTTGCCGTGCCAGGCGTGGAGCGGGCTCTTCTCGTCGGGCGCGCTCACCAGCTCGTCGGCGCGAAGCACCGGGCAGGAGGAGCCACCGGGGATGACGGCCATGAGCTCGCCGTGGTCCACGCCGCCGCCGAGGTCGTAGATGAGGTCGCGCAGGGTGAGGCCGACGCAGGCCTCGTAGACGCCGGGCTTCTTCACGTGACCGCTGACGCCGAAGAGGCGGCAACCGCCGTCCTTGAGGTGGTGGAGGTCGCTCAGCTTGCTGAAGGCGTCGCCGCCCATGCGCAGCGCGGTGGGCACCACGGCGATGGTCTCCAGGTTGTTGACCGTGGATGGCATGCCGAAGGCGCCGACCTGCGCCGGGAAGGGCGGCTTGAGGCGCGGCTCGCCGCGCTTGCCCTCCAGCGAGTTGAGGAGCGCCGTCTCCTCGCCGCAGATGTACGCGCCGGCGCCGGTGTGCACGAAGACGTCCACCGGGTAGTCGCCGCCGAAGGCCTTGTTGCCGAGGTAGCCCTTGGCGCGCGCCTCGTGGATGGCGGCCCAGAGGCGGTCCTTGGACAGGTGCAGCTCGTCGCGCACGTAGATGTACGCGGCGTGGGCGCCGATGCCCTTGCAGCCGATGATGCAGCC
>JBBJMR010000331.1:0-9439 GCA_037720395.1 Polyangiaceae bacterium | reverse complement strand
ACATTGACCTACGCCCAGCGCGACCATACGCGCTCGGCTGCCATGCGCCCTCTTCTGCTTCGCCTCGCTGCCTCGTCCGCGTTCGTCCTCGGTCTCGTCGGAAGCGACGCCCACGCCCAGTCGCTGCGCTTCACCGAGACGGCCCCGGGCTCGGTGCGCGCCACCGGCAACACCCTGGGGCTGAGCAAGCAGCAGAACGCCAACGGCCCGGGCGTCGAGGACTCGATCGGCACCTTCGTGTCGCTGTCCGGCAGCGTCGACGACGTGCCGGTGAACGCCGCCAACCCCTGGCCGGCCGGCACCACCTACGACTGGCAGGCGAACGGCTCCAGCGCGGTGCTCGACCTGCCCCCGGAGTGCGAGGTGCTCTACGCCGAACTGCTCTGGGGCGGCAGCTACGACTACCCGCCCGACGTGGTGACCGGGCAGCTGGACACGCCGGTGACGCTGACCATGGGCAACGACTCCATGGCCGTGGCACCCGCGGCGAGCACGGCGCTGACCATCGCCCAGACGGCGAACACCGGCTTCGACGTGAAGTACTACATGCGCTCTGCGGACGTGACCGCGTTCGTGCAGGCCGCCGGCGAGGGCGAGTACGCGGTCAGCGGCGTGCCGGCCACCCAGACCACCAACGTCAACAGCCTCAACGCCGCCGGCTGGACGCTGGTCGTCGCCTACCGCTCCGAGGCCGAGCCCACCCGCAACCTGAGCATCTTCGTCGGGGGCAGCTTCGTCGACGAGGACAGCCAGCAGGACTACGCCATCTCCGGCTTCTGCGCGCCGCCGGCGGGCGTCGTCGAGGGCGTGGTCGTCAGCAGCACCATCGAGGGGACGCCGACCTCACCGGCGACCAGCTGCTGCTCGGCCCAGTATCTTCGGCCTGCCGAGACCTCTGTCGGGTCCGAACAACCCGGCGGACAACTTCTTCGGCTCGCAGCTCAACGACCAGAGCGGCCAGCTCGATCCCCAGGGCACCTTCGGCAACGCCAACCACGACGCCGTGAACGGGGTCAACGTCAGCGGCGGGCGGCAGGGCTGGGACGTGACCACCGTTCCGCTGTCTTCGCTGG
Source organism: Polyangiaceae bacterium (assembly GCA_037720395.1). Taxonomy (GTDB): domain Bacteria; phylum Myxococcota_A; class Polyangia; order Polyangiales; family Polyangiaceae; genus JBBJMR01. The sequence goes on along the minus strand of JBBJMR010000331.1, from coordinate 8,366 downwards.
ATGGTCAGCTCTCCAACGGTCAGACCTCGGCGGTGGTGCGGACCATCACCTTCGGCGACTCGTACGTGCCCATCCTCGCCGGCCTGGCCATCGACGTGAACGCGCCGGATTTCACCGCCAGCGCCGCGGCGCTGACGCCGAGCAAGAGCCCGGTCACCGACGGCGACGCGTTCACGGTGGACGTCGCGCTCGAGAACCTCGGCGACGTGACCGCCGAGGGGCTGAGCTTCGCGCTCACCGTGCCGGGCGGGCTGGCGCTCACCGCGTACACCACCGACGGCGCGCCCGGCGACATCGGCGGCAACCCGGTGGACGCAGCGGCGCTGGCCGCCGGCGCCGCCGCCGGCTCGCTGGCCGCGGGCCAGACGCGCAACGTGCAGCTCGCCTTCGAGGTGGCGGCGCCCCCCACCGGCCTCGGCTACCTGCTGAGCGGCACCTGGAGCTACAGCTACCAGGTGTGCACCGGCGACTCGCCGCTGCCGGAGTCGTTCACGCAGGTGAAGAACGTCGCCTACCAGGCGCCGCCCATGGGCAGCGGGGGCGCCGGCGGCGAGGGCGGCGCAGCACCGGGCCCGAGCAGCAGCAGCGCCGGTGGCGGCAGCCAAACCGGCGGCAAGGGCACCGGCGCCGAGAGCGCGTCGGGCAGCGGCGGGAGCGGCGGGCCATCGAGGCCCCGGAGCCGGGGCTGAACATCGACGTCGAGGGCGGCGGCTGCAGCTGCAACCTGCCGCGCCGCGCGCCGGGTGGCCTGGGCCTGGTGGCCTTCGCCGCTCTCCTCGGCTTGCTGCGGCGCCGGCGGGCCGCGCCCCGGTGATCGAAGCGCCGTCGCGCTCACGCTTGTTGGCGCCTGGTGCTTGCGGGGCGCCTTCGGAACGCTGCGCGCGTCACTCGCTCGGCAAGAACTCGGTCGCGTAGTACGCCGAGCGCTGCGCCTCGAAGACGCGACCCACCTCGGTCAGGTCGGCCTGCCGGTCGAAGACCAGGCAGCGCGAGGTGGAACAGACATGCATCAGGATCGGCCCCTGCCAGGTGCGCGGCGGCAGGTCGCCCTCGGGCAGAGGGTGGCCGTCGTTGGTGAAGACATGACCTGCATCCCAGATGGCCAGAGCGCCGAGCCTCTCACCCAGACGCGCGCACAGAGCGGGAAGCTCCTCCTCGAGCGTGGGGCGAGCCCATGCCAAGGCGCTGCCATCGCGCACGAAGCCCTCGTCGCGCAGCGCCGCCGCGGTCTGCGCCTCCTCGGGCCGATCGAGGCGAAGCAGCGCGGACACTCGGCGGGCCTGGTGCTCGAACGACAGCAGCACGTGGGCACGTCGGACCTCGGGCAACCGCATGGACACGATCATCGAAACGCGACCTCCTCGCTGGACCACGCCAGCCACTCCATCCTGATGCTGGCCGGGTCAAGCGGTCGTCAAGATCGCGCCGCCGCGCAGGAGCGGCGGAAGACGGCCGGCCGATGGACGACCGCGCAGCGGATCTTGATGCCGTCTTGATGAGCCCGGCCGCAAGCGGGACAGCGCGGTGATGCGCGGGCGTGCAGGATGCAGCTGGCCATTTCCGCCAAGGACGCGCCCTACCCATGTATCGCGACTACCCGGACGACCAGGATCCTCGCTACGACACCGCGTACCACCTGGCCACCGGCGTGCTCTGCGCCGCGCTGTCCGTGCTCGGCGCACTGGCCTGTGTCTTCGCTCGGCGCGCGGGGCTCTCGCTGGAGCACGCCATCGGTGGCCTGGCGGTGGGTCTCGGCGTGCCGCTCACGCTCGGGCACCTCAGCGTCGCCGCGGTGCTGCTACTGCGGGACTGGAAGCAGCGGTGGGGCCATCAGCGCGCACTGGCGGGGCAGCACTCCCACCGTCCTCACTCGGTTCGCAAGCGGTAACCGACGCCGGGCTCGGTGGTGAAGTGTTTCGGGCGCGCCGGGTCGCTCTCCAGCTTGTGGCGGAGTTGCGCCATGTAGACGCGCAGGTAGTGCGTCTGATTGGTGGCGTTGGGGCCCCAGACCTCCTTGAGCAGCTGGCGGTGGGTGATGACCTTCCCCGCGTTCTTCGCCAGCGTGGTGAGCAGCTTGTACTCGTTGGGTGTCAGGTGCACCTCGTCGTCTCCGCGGAACACCTGGCGCCGTACCAGGTCGAGGCGAATGTCGCCGAAGGAGACGATGGGCGCCGCGTCGTCGCCGCCGGGGCGCGCCGCGTGGCGCAGCGCCACCCGCATGCGCGCCAGGAGCTCGCCGCCGCCGAAGGGTTTGGTCAGGTAGTCGTCGGCGCCGGCGTCGAGCGCCTGGATCTTGTCCGACTCCTGCCCGCGCGCGGAGAGGACGATGATCGGGGTCGCCGTCCACTCGCGCATGCGGCGAGTCACGTCCAGGCCGTCGCCGTCGGGTAGCCCGAGGTCGAGCAGCACCAGATCCGGGTTGTAGGCGGTGGCGTGAGCGATGCCCTCGGCGGCGGTCTCCGCCTCGACCAGGCGGTAGCCATGACTCTGCAGGATCGCGCGCAGGAAGCGGCGCATCTGCGGCTCGTCCTCGACCAGCAGCACCAGCGGGCCCTTCTCCGGCATCTCGCCGGTCATGATGGCACCGACCCGGTCCCGGGTGCCGGCTCGTTTCGGAGCGCACGGAGCGGCTCGCCCTCCGCCCGCGATCGCTCCTCGATGTCCGCCGGTCCCGGCGCATCCTCTCCTTCCAGCGGAACGTCGGGCGGACCGCCTTCGAGCGGCAAGCGGATACGCAACAGCGCCCCGCCGCCGGGCCGATTCTCCGCACTGATCGCGCCCCCGTGCGCGACCACGATGCCGCGACAGATGGCGCCGCCGAGCCCGGCGCCGCCCGAGGTGCGTCCTCCGTCACCGGAGTAGAACTTCTCGAAGACGCGCTCCTCGGCCCCGGGTGGGATGCCGGGACCGCGGTCGGCGACGTCGATCACCACCTGATCGCCGACTGCGCGCGCGCTGATCTCCACCGGCGTCCCGGCAGGGGTGTGCTTGGCAGCGTTCTCGAGCAAGTTGACGAAGACCTGGCCCATGAGCACCGCATCGAGAGGAACGAGCGGCAGGTCCGCCGGCAAGCGCACGTCTACGGCGCGCCCATGCAGGGCGCTCTCGAGGCGCTCGAGCGCCGAGCCGACCACCTCCTCGAGCGGCGTCCACTCCTTGCGCACCGCCAGGCTTCCCGACTCGAGCCGCGTCATCTCCAGCAGGTTGCCGACGAGGCGATTCATGCGATCGGACTCTTCCTGGATGGTGGTCAGCAGGTCCCGCCCTACCTCGGCGTCGAGCCCCGCGTCGTCGAGCAGCGTACTGGCCGCGCCGGTGATGGCGGCCAGCAGGTGCGCAGGTCGTGCAGACCGAAACAGCGAGCTGAGCAGCTCCTCGCGCTCGCGCGCACCGCCACGGCGTGCCTCCTCGCCGAGCTCGGCGCGCGCGAACGCCGCCGCCTGTTGCACGAAGGCGCGCAGAGGTGCCCGGCTCGGCATCGTCGAGGCGCGACGGATCGGCGGGCGAGATCGCCGCACGCCCAGCGTCTCGCCGGCGCCAGTGGCAAGATGCAACGCCGAGCCCCGGCGGTGCTGGTCCCCATCCCGGCCGGCTCGGCGCGCTGAACGCCAAGGTGGCGACGCCGCCTCGCGCTCGTCGAGCTCGAGCGGGGCGCACCACGCGGGCGCACCCCGGTGTCCACGGGATGAGTGCCGGCAGGGTCCCGGAACGAGCCGGCCACCGGGGCATCGGCGGCGGTGGCCGTGCCACCGAGCACCTCGGCCACGCCGCGCGCGTCCCGCGCCGAAGCCAGCTCGCGAGTCAGGGCAAAGAGCGCGTGGGTGCGCAGCTCGCGCAGGCGCGAGGCCTCGGCCTGGCGGCGGACGCGCTCGGCGAGGTGGCTGACCACCGCGCCCACGCAGAGCATGACCGCGAACGTCACCAGGTAGCGCCCGTCGGCGACGGCGAAGGTGAAGCGCGGCAGCACGAAGCAGAAGTCGAAGGCCGCGACGCTGAGCACGCTGGCGACCATGGCCGGACCGCGCCCGTGCCAGTACGCGACGAGCACGATCCCGAGCAGGTAGAGCATGACCAGGTTGGCCAGGTCGAAGTGCCCGTACATGGCGAAGCTGGCGGCCGTCGCCGCGGCCACCGTGCTCACCGCCGCCGCGATGGCTGCCGGCTTCTGCCGCCGTGTCGGCGTGCGCTCCGGCGCCGTCGGGCCGGTCCCCGCGTCGCCGCGCATCACCAGGACGTCGATGGTCCCGCTGCCACGGACCAGCGTGTCGAGCAGCGACCCGAAGACGAAGTCGCGCCAGCGCGGGTGGGTGGGCTTGCCGACGACGATGCGCGTCACGTTGTGACCGCGCGCATGCTCGAGGATGGCATCCGCCGGGCGCAGGCCGGAGAGCACGGCCACTCCGGCGCCGAGGTCCTCGGCCAGACGCAGGTGCCGGTTGATGCGCGCCCGCGCCTCCTTGGACAGCGGCGCGCTCTGGGGTGTCTCCACCGTCGCCGCGGTGAGGCGCGCGCGCAGGCCGGTGGCCATGCGGCGCGCGGCGCGCACCAGATCGGCGGAGACCGGGCTCGGCCCCACACACACCAGCACATGCTCGGCCACCGGCCAGGTGGCGGAGATTCCCTGCTCGCGGCGCCAGGCGAGCACATCGGAGTCCACGTGCTCCGCGGTGCGGCGCAGCGCCAGCTCGCGCAACGCCAGCAGGTTGCCGCGCTTGAAGAAGCTCGCCGCCGCGCGACCGGCCTGGTCCGCAGCGTAGACCTTGCCCTCGGCCAGGCGCTCGAGCAGCGCATCGGGGGGAAGATCGACGAGCTCCACCTGGTCGGCGCGCTCGAGCACCGCGTCGGGGACCGTCTCGCGCACGCGCACGTGCGTGACCTGGGCCACCACGTCGTTGAGGCTCTCCAGGTGCTGGACGTTGAGCGTGGTCCAGACGTCGATGCCTGCCTCGAGGAGCTCGAGCACGTCCTGCCAGCGCTTGGGGTGCCGGCTGCCTTCGGCGTTGCTGTGCGCCAGCTCGTCGACCAGCAGGAGACGGGGGCGACGGCGCAGGGCCCCCTCGAGATCGAATTCCTCCAGCGTGTGCCCCTTGTACTCGACACGCCTCCGCGGCAGCGCCTCCAGCGGCTGCAGCCCATCGACGAGCCAGCGCGTCTCGTCGCGGCCGTGGGTCTCCACCACCCCGAGCACGACGTCGACGCCGGCGTCGCGCTCGGCGCGTGCAGCCTCGAGCATGGCGAAGGTCTTGCCGACGCCCGGCGCGGCGCCGAAGAAGACCTTCAGCTTGCCGCGCGCCGTCTGGCGCTGGCTGCGGGCCAGCTCGGCGAGCAGTGCATCGGGATCGCGTCGACCTTGGCTCATGCGCGCGGCGCGCTCGGGCTCCGAGCCGCGCTGGCGAGAATACGCCCCTGGCGCGTGGCCGCACGCCGCGTCCCCGTTCTTGACGCTTTCTTGAGGCCGCGCCTATTGCGGGTTGTAGGCACCATCGACGGCGTCGACCACTTCGCCCGGCGAGCACTGGTCGGGCGGGCAAGCGCTCGAGATGCCCAGGTTCGCCTCCCAGGCCTTGGCGCGGAAGTGCTCGTTGGCGTCGCTGTTCCACGCATCCTTGTGGTTTCCCAGGCACTGCGCGCCCCAGCCCTCGGTGAGACGCGAGGAGCCGACGGTGGCGATGCAGTCGTCGTAGCTCTGCCCGAGCGCCTCCTGGTACGCGCACCAGGTCGTCCGGTGCAGCGAGTTGATGCGGCAGTAGCAGCCGCTGCTGCAGCCATCGGTGACGCCGTTCAGGAACGGGTAGTCGATGTACTCGCCGGTGATGTTCTCGATGATCCCACCCTGGAGCGGGAAGATGCGCGACGACTGCCCGACCACCTGCTTCGCCATGGCCACCAGGCCCTGCTCGTAAGCTCCCTGCTCCACGCCCTTCAGCGCCTGCAGCGCCGGGATGTAGCTGGCGGCGTCGACGATCCACGCGGCGACGCGCTCCGGCGAGGGCGTGGCGGTGATCACCGTGGTGGTCAGGCCACCCGCCGAGTACGTGCACTGCAGCGCGGAGTACGGCCAGGCGTCGTAGGTGATCGGCGTGCAGCTCTGTTCGACGTAGGGCGTGCCCTCCAGCGCGTCGACGAGCGAGGCGGGGACCTCGGTGTCCGTCGGGCACTGGTCGGGGGTGCCCAGCGGCATCCACTGGCAGCCCGCCCCGCACGCCTCGAGCACTTCCAGGAAGCCGTCATGGCAGACGTAGAGCGTCTCCGCGTCACCGCCGACGCCGTTGCCGCCGCAGAAGACGCCGCCCTCGGACGGGCACGGGATGGGCTCGCAGGCGCCGCAGTCGGCGGGGCAGGAGGTGCACGTCTCGCCCTGGCCACAGGCACCGTCGCCGCAGGTCGCCTGGCCTCCGCCACCCTGTCCACCGGTGGAACCGCCACCGGCGCCGGATGCGACGCTGGACGTCGCACCCCCTGCGCCGCCATCGGCGCCCGCCGGGGTGCCGGCCTGGTCGATCCCGCAGGCACAGAGGGTGGAGACCAGGGAAGCGACCAGGGTCGCGCGGAGCGGTTGGATCATCGTCGCGCGGTGCGTGCAAGGTCGACGCCGCCGCCACACCCGCGCAATCAGCCGCCCTGGTGCGTCGCGCTGCGTCACATCCCCGGCCGCTGTGGCGCTATCGTCCTCCCCATGCCCGGGCCCCCCTCGCTGGCGCGCTTCAGCCCGCGCCACGCCCACTCGCGGATGCTCGTCGCCCTGGCCGCGGGCGCGACCACCGCCGGCCTGGTCTCGCCCGTGTGCACGCTGCCCGTCATCGTCCTCGCCGGCTGGCTCGCAGGGGGCGTGGCCATGCTCGCCATGGCCTGGGCGGTGATCTGGGTCGCCGATGCGCGCATGACGAAGGCGCGCGCCGCAGCGGAGGATCCGGGGCGTCGCCTGGTGTACGGCGTGGTGGTGCTGACCTCCATCGTCAGCCTGTTCGCCGCGGTGGCGCTGGCACGCAAGGCGCAAAGCATCGCCGCCTTCGAGGCGCACATCCTGGTCTACCTCTGCCTGGCCACGGTGGCCGTCTCCTGGTTCCTGACGCACACCGCCTTCACGCTGCGCTACGCCCACCTCTACTATCGCGACGACGACGAGGGCGTGGGCGGCATCGAGCTGCCCGGCGCGGCCGAGGCGACGTACTTCGACTTCGCCTACTTCTCCTTCACCCTCGGCATGTGCTTCCAGGTCTCCGACGTGACCATCTCCAGTGCGCAGGTGCGCCGCACGGCGCTGCTCCACGGCTTGCTCTCGTTCGCGTACAACACGGCCATTCTGGCGCTGGTGCTCAACCTGGTCTTCGGGTCGTTGTAGCCCGGGCTGGCAGGACGGCATCGCCGGGCAGCACCAGCGCAGCGGGAGCGCTGGCGCCGGTCTACCGGCGGGCGTCGAGCGCCAGGTTGAGCTCCAGGACATTGACACGCGGCTCGCCGAGCACGCCGAGCTGACGCGCCTCGGTGTGTGCCGCGACCAGGCTGCGCATGGCGCCCTCGTCGATGCCGCGGGCGCGTGCCACGCGACGCATCTGGTACTCGGCGGCCGCCGGGCTGATGTGCGGATCGAGCCCGCTCGCCGAGGCCGTCACCAGGTCGACCGGGATGGGCGCCGCGTTGCCAGGGTCGGCCTCGCGCAGCGCCTTGATCCGCCCCTGCACCGCTTCGACCAGAGCGGGGTTGGTCGGACCCTGGTTCGTTCCGGACGAGGCACCGCCGTTGTAAGCCGCGGGCGCGGTCGCCGACCCTCTACCCCAGAAGTACCTGGCATCGGCGAACGGCTGCCCGATGAGCGTCGAGCCTCCGATGGCGCCGCCACGGGCGATGAGGCTGCCATTGGCCTGCCTGGGGAACGCGGCCTGGGCCACGCCAGTGACCAGGAGCGGGTACCCGAGGCCGAGCAGCACCGTGAAGAGGGCCAGGGAGACGAGCGCAGGGCGAAGCTGTTGCGAGAGCATGACCATTTCTCCTACGCGAGGTGCAGCGCCACCAAGAGCATGTCGATGATCTTGATGCCGGGGAACGGGATGATCAGGCCACCGAGGCCATAGATGAGGAGGTTGCTTCGCAGCACCTTCTCCGCACCGGCCGGCACGTACTTGATGCCGCGCAGCGCCAGCGGGATGAGGGCGACGATGATCAACGCGTTGAAGATGACCGCCGAGAGGATGGCGCTGGTCGGTGTGGCCAGCCGCATGATGTTCAGCCTGGCCAGCGCCGGGTAGGTCGAGGCGAACGCCGCGGGGATGATAGCGAAGTACTTGGCGACGTCGTTGGCCAGGCTGAAGGTGGTCAAGGAGCCGCGCGTCATCAGCAGCTGCTTGCCGATCTCCACGATCTCGATG
>JBBJMR010000097.1:0-27087 GCA_037720395.1 Polyangiaceae bacterium | reverse complement strand
GCGCGCCGCGACCGAAGCCGCCGTCGCCCGGGTCGACCGCGATCTCGCCACCGGGGCCGAGCACCAGGCGAACCAGGTCCGCCTCGTGGGCTTCGGCCCGCTCGCCGCAGCCGACGCACGTCCGCCGGCTCGGGCGCGTGTCGACGCCTGCCTTCGGTTCGTTGCGTTCGGTCACGGTTACCTCCATGCGCTTGCCTCGAGGTGTCGGGGGGCGAACCCCTGACTGGCCTCCAGCCTTGGCCTCTGACTAGACAGACGACTCCGTGGGGGCGGCCGCGGCTGCGGCCGCGGCTGCGGCCTCGGCGACGCGACGCGCCTCGGCGCGGGCGCCCTCGAGCACCCTGTTGTCGCCCTCCATGAAGTCCTTCGCGCCCTGCTTGATGGCGCGCGCCTTCTTGATGCCGAGCCCGGTGCGGATGGCGAGGCGGTCCTCTTCCTCGCGCAGCAGGTCCTCGACCGTCTTGTAGCCGGCCTCCTCGAGCAGGACGATCGTCCGCTCGCCGATGCCGCGGATGAAGAGGAGCCGCTCGCGATCGGTGAGCGCCTCGATCTTCGAGGCCGCTCCCTTGATGCGCTCCTGGCGGAGGCGCTCCATGGTCGTGTCGGCCTGGCCCTTGATGCGCTCGGCCGCCTCGGCGCCGCCGAGACCGGGGATGGCCGCCAGCTCCTCGATGGAGGCCTCGCTGACCTCCTCCAGGGCGCGGAAGCCGAGCCGGTACATGCTCTTGGCGATGACGTCGGTCACCAGGTCGATCTGCTGGAGGGCGTTGATGGCCTCCTCTTCCATCTGCTTGAACTTGGTCTCGCTGATGATGTCGAGCTTCCAGCCGGTGAGCTGGGCGGCGAGGCGCACGTTCTGGCCCTTGCGGCCGATGGCCAGCGACAGCTTCTCGTCGGGGACGACGAGCTCCATGCGACCGTCGGCCTCGTCGACGATGACCTTGTGCACCTCGGCGGGCTGGATGGCGGCGATGACGTAGCGGGCCGGGTCGCGGTCGAAGGGCACGATGTCGATCTTCTCGCCGCGCAGCTCCTGGACCACGGCCTGCACGCGCGAGCCCTTCATGCCCACGCAGGCGCCGACCGGATCGACGTCCGCGTCGCGGGAGGTGACGGCGATCTTGCTGCGCGCCCCGGACTCGCGGGCCACGGAGACGATGCGCACGATGCCCTCGTAGATCTCGGGCACCTCGGCCTCGAAGAGCTTCTCGACGAGGCGCGGATCGCTGCGCGAGAGGATGACCTGGGGACCGCGCGCCTCGCGGTCGATGTCCTTGACGTAGGCCACGATGCGGTCGCCGGGGCGGTACGTCTCGCGCGGCGTCTGCTCGCGGAAGGGCAGCACGCCCTCCGTCTTGCCGATGTCGACGATGATGTTGTTGCCCTTCTCGAAGCGCCGCACGATGCCGCGAATCAGCTCGCCCTTGCGGTCCTTGTACTCGCTGAAGATGAGGTCACGCTCCGCGTCGCGCACGCGCTGCAGAAGGACCTGCTTGGCGGTCTGCGCCGCAATGCGGCCGAAGGTGGTGCGCGCCTGCTTGAGCTGCAGGAGGTCGCCGTACTCCTTGTCCTGCTCGCGCGCCTTCTCCGCGTCCTCGGGACGCCAGAAGACCTGGAAGCCGAGCTCCTCGCCGAGGTCGGCCTCGAGCTTGTGCTTGTTGACGTCGGCCATGGAGATCTCGCGCTCCGGCTCGGCCACCGCCTCGACCACGGTCATGTACTGGAAGAGGTCGACCTGACCCGTCTCCTCGCTGAAGCGTGCCTCGAGCTCGCGCGTTGGCCCGAAGGCGCTCTGCGCGGCCTTGAGGATGGCGGCCTCGATGGTCTCCACCAGGATCTTCTTGTCGATCCCTTTCTCCTTGGCGACCTGGTCGAGGATGCTGCCGAGGCTGGTCTCCATGGGGGCTTGCGCTGCGATGGTTGCCATGTTGTCTCCGGTCGGGCGTGGCCTCTCCGCCACTCGAATGCTTCTGCGCTTCTGCGGGCCTCAGCGGCCCGGGTGTGACTTGGCCTTGCGCGCGCGCCCGCTGGGGCGGGCGCTGGCGCCGAGAGGCTCCGCAGGAGACCTCGCTCCTGCCCGAGGCTTCTTGGCCCTGAGCACGTTCTTCTTGGGCTGCGGGACGAGCTCGAAGACGAGGTTCGCCTCGGAGACGTGGGCGTAGGGGACCTCGACGCGCTTGCCGTCGACGACCATCGCCACCTTGTCCGGCCCGGCCTCGACCAGCTCGCCGCGCAGCAAGCGCTGCCCGTCGGGGGCCGGCTGGGACAGCTTGACGCGCGCCAGCTTGCCCACGAAGCGCGCGAAGTCGGAGGCGCGGCGCAGCGGACGCTCCAGGCCGGGGGAGCTGACCTCCAGCGAGTAGTGCTGGGGGATGAGGTCCTCCACATCCAGCACCGTGGAGACGTCGCGCGACACGTCGGCGCAGTCGGCCAGGGTCACCCCGCCGCTGTCCTCGGTGCTGCCTGGCTTCTCGATGGTCAACCGAAGGATCCAGCCGGCGCGCTCGGTGCGAAAATCGAGGTCGTCCAGAGCGAGCCCATGCGCTGCGAGCACGGGCGCCACGGCCGCGCGTACGCGGTCGAGGTCGACTCGGGCTCGGATCTGGGGCTTGTCTTCGGGCGACATCTCTCTGGGGTGCGGAGCAAAAAAAAAGGAGCCGATTCCCAACTGGGAACCCGGCTCCGCGGATCCGCCTGTTATGGGGGCGCACCCTAGTGGGAAAGCCGCTCACACGCAAGCGTTTCGGGCCTGCGAAGCGCCTCGTTCCATACGACCGGGCGCGTCCGAAATCGGCCGCTCGCGGCGTGCGTGATCGCACCGATGCTCGGCGATTTCGGCTACCGCGCGAGCGGCGATGGGAGCGTGCACATCACGTTGCCCCGGCACTGGCGTGACGCGCCGCGTCGCGCTACTGTGTAGCCGCACTCAACAGCGGTCGTCAGCGCCGGACTCGGCCCGACGCCTGGCGATCGCGAAGGACCCACCATGGCATCACCGAACCGTTACCGCGCCGACCTCCGCGAGATCCGCTTCCTCCTCTTCGAGCAGTTCGGTCTGAACGAGCTGCTGGGCAAGCCGCCGTTCGAGGCCTGGGGCCAGGACGAGGTGTCGATGGTCCTCGACGAGACCCATCGCTTCGTCTGCGACGTGCTCGGGCCGCTCAACAGCAGCGGTGACCGCGAGGGGTGTCGCCTGGAAAACGGTCAGGTCAAGACGCCGGAGGGCTTCAAGGGCGCCTGGGACAAGCTCTACGAGGCCGGCTGGAAGTCGATCGTGGCGCCGGCGGAGTTCGGTGGGCAGGGCGCGCCGTACGCCCTCTACGTCATCGTCGAGGAGCTCATCTCCGGCGCCAACATCGCCTTCTCCATGTACCCGGGCCTCTCCTACGGCGTGGCCGAGGTCATCGACCACTTCGGCACCGAGGCGCAGCGCCAGCGCTGGGCGGGCAACGTCTACCAGGGCAAGTGGGCCGGCACCATGTGCCTGACCGAGCCGCACGCCGGCACCGACGTGGGCTCCTCGCGCACCAGCGCGCGCGCGCTCGGCGACGGGCTCTACGCCATCAAGGGCACCAAGATCTTCATCAGCGCCGGCGACCACGACCTGACCGACAACATCGTGCACCTGGTGCTGGCGCGCGTGGAGGGCGCGGTGGCCGGGACCAAGGGCCTGTCGTTGTTCCTGGTCCCCAAGCGCAAGGTGAGCGCCGACGGCGAGAGCGGCGAGAGCAACGACGTGTCGGTGGCGTCCATCGAGCACAAGATGGGCATCAACGGCTCGGCGACCTGCGTGCTCAACTTCGGTGACAACGACGGCTGCGTCGGCGAGCTGGTGGGGACCGTCGAGGCGCAGGGCATGGCGCAGATGTTCCGCCTCATGAACGGGGCACGCATCTCGGTGGGCGTGCAGGGCGTCTCGGTGGCGTCGAGCGCGTATCTCAACGCCTTGTCGTACGCCAAGGAGCGCCTCCAGGGCCCGTCGATGGAGCGCTTCCGCGACCCCACCGCGCCGCGCGTGCCGATCCTCTCCCACGCCGACGTGCGCCGCATGCTCCTCGACATGAAGGCCCGCGTGGAGGGCGTGCGCGCGCTCATCGTCAAGCTGGCCAGCCACCTCGACGCCCTGCGCATCGTCTCCGGCAAGGACGACGGGCAGGCCGCCTACCACCAGGGTCAGGTCGACCTGCTGGTGCCGCTGGTCAAGGCCTACGGCTCCGACCAGGCGTTCCGCGTCTGCGAGACCGCCATCCAGACCTTCGGCGGCGCGGGGTACACCAAGGATCACCCCGTCGAGCAGGCCTGTCGCGACGCGAAGATCTTCAGCATCTACGAGGGGACCAACCACATCCAGGCCATGGACCTGGTGGCGCGCAAGCTCGGCCAGCGCGGCGGCGCCAACATGCAGGCCTTCCTCGGCGACGTGGCGGCGTTCGTCGCCGATCAATCGGCGCACGAGACGCTCGGGTCGGCGGTGAAGGAGCTGGGGCGCGCGCAGGAGGCGCTGGCCGGCACCACCATGCGCCTGCTCGGGTGGGTCCATGGCGGCAAGATGTCGATGGTGCCGCTGGCCGCCAATCGCTACCTGCAGATGATGAGCGAGGTCGCCGTCGGCTGGCTCCTGCTCCAGGGCGCGGTCATCGCCGACAAGGCGCGCACCGCGCTGCCGGAGAGCGAGGCCGACGAGCGCGCCTTCTACGCCGGCAAGCGCTACGCGGCGGTGTACTACGCCAACGCAGTGCTACCGCACGTCGTCTGCGAGGCCGAGGTGCTCGGCCGCGAGGACGGCTCGCCGCTGGAGATCCCGGACGAGGCCTTCGCGCACTGACGGGCGGTAGCTCCGCGGGAGAGACGCCGCGCCCGGAACGAACGAGGCGAGGCGAGGCGGCGATGTGCGTGGAGCGGGTAGATCGTCGCACGAAGCTGCCGCGGCGCCGGGCATGAAGGATTGAAGCCGGGCGGGATCCTGACAAGCTGGTTGGAACGTGGAGGTGGCCATGAAGGCGATCGAACGGGCGCGCTGCGTATCCTTGTGGGTAGCCACATTCGCCGTCACCCTCGGGGCCGGCGCGGCCGGCTGCACGCCGGACCCGGACCTCAACAACCTGCAGTTCTGGAGCGACAGCGGCATCCTGCTCGACGCCAAGCTGACCGCCTCCGGGCGCAGCTATGCGTGGGGCGAGGACGACCTCTCCGCCGCCCTCACCGAGACGCCGCTCGGCAGCGTCGACGTCCGATACCTATCGGACGTCAATCGCACCGAGGCGCATGTATTTGCCTTCGACCCGAAGGAACGGCTCGAGCTCCTGCGCAGCGACAGCTTCAACATCCTGAAGGAGATCGATCCGAGCCTCTGGCTCGACGCGACGGAGCCGGTGCGAGCGCTCCCCTACGACGTGGTGCTTCCCTATCCGACCGAGGGGATCTTCTCAGGGACGTTCGCCAGCCTGGACCTGGAACGCTCGTACTTCTTCGACAGCATCCCGAACCCGTGGGGGCCCGCGGCGGTTCCCGATGGCCAGGGGAGCGTCAAAGCCGCGCGCGTCTATGACCACGGCGCCTGCTCGCTGCAGAGACCGGTGAGCAGCATCTACGATGTCGTGAACGAGCGCTTGTTCGAGACGTTCGGCCGCCAGGCCGAGGTCGAACAAGACTGCGGCATCGAGGTTCTCCGATATGGGTCGCACGCGGTCACCTACCTCGATCATGATCCAGGCGACCCCGTGTCGGCGCGGGGAGGCTTCATGCTCGACTTCCACTACTACATCGACACCCACAACATATTCGCCGCGAACATCGACATCTGGTTCAACAGTGACTTCCGCTTCCAGCTCACCGGCCCGGGCGCTGCTCTGCAGGACGGAACGCCGGTCGGCGCGGGCGTGCTCGACGTGGCACCGCGAATCAACTACTTCCACGTCGACGGCTACGGTGCACAGGGGATCGCCGATCGGCTTCAGACCGGCCTCGCCGAGACGCTGCCCGATACGCTGCGCGCCGTTTCGCTCGACGAGCAATCGCGCAATCCATTCGAAGGATCGTCGAGCTGTGACCCGGCCGACGACACGCCCTGTGTCGGGGCAGCCGGGATTCTCGGAGTCGGCGTCGCGGCGGGTGCCACTGCACTCGGCCTGCTTCCTGATGAGAGCGTTGCACTCCAGCTACTTGTTGCTAATGACGGCGGGAACGCGCACTGGCGATGTGTGCGAACGACGCCCGGGGCCGACGCCTGCGACAGCAATCCTCCCCCGGCCGAGCACGAATGCCGCTTCGTCACCAGAGCAAAACGACTTAACGTCTATCCGGACGCCGTCGAGCTCGTTTGGTTCGATGGCAAGGAGCTCGACAACCCAGCGTACGCGCTCTGGGTTGCAGCGCACAACCCCGCGACGGATGAAAACGCGAGGAACGAGCTTTGCGCGTGGCACCCTGAGGACACCTGGTACCGGCGCTCGTTTACGCGTCGCAGCGCCCCGTCCGCAAGCTCCGACGATCTCCCCTGCTGCGTATTCTTTCCTGGAGGTGGTGGCGGTTGCGCACAGGCAGCGCAGCCACCCCAGGGCGGCCTCACCACCATTGCCGCTCTTGGAGCCCTGGTCTTCGCGCTCGCGCTCGCGCGCCGCCGGCGCCAACGCGCGCATACTGTCTTGCGCGGGAGCGGCGATGTGGTCGGTCGCGTCGTGCCGTTCACGGCCGCTCTAGCACTCTTCGCCTGCGGCGACACGACCCGACCGTCGGACGCAGGTGGGAGTCCCGGCGGCATGGGCGCAACCGGCAGCGGAGCAGGCGGTCACGGCGTGGGCGGGTCGAGCGGAACAGGCGAATGGACGCCATGTAGCTCGCCGGGAGGATTCAGCATCTGCGGTGGCCCGGCCCATTGCGTGCCCGGCACGGCGACATGCGATCTGTGTGCAGACGAATCCTCGGACGGGGATAGCTTCAGCGTGTGCATAGGCGACGCTCTTCTGGAATTTGGTGTACGCGTGTGCTACTTGTGCACCGATGGCAGTGTATGCGTCTTTGCCATACCGGACAGCGCAGGCACACTGTCTTGCGCGCCATACGAGCTTGGCGATCTTTTTGACAAGTCCGGCTATGGCCAGGCAGTGCGCTATACGGACTTTGGACTGTGGACCGGCGCGCCATTGCCGATGCCCGAAGAATGTCCTTCGCTGGGCGGGGTGGCCGTGTGCGGCGGCAACTGTGGGGGGTGCGCGACCGGTGAGGTCTGCCTCGGCCGCTCGCCTTTGCACCCTTATGGGACCTGCGTTGCCGACTGGACGCCGAGTTGCCGTGTGGACTCGCCTTGCCAGCCTGGATTCGGCTGCTTCGTATTCACCGTCGAGCCGGAGGCGCAAGCGATGGCGGACGACAACGGCCTCTGCCTCGATGAAGCCACCTGCTTGGCTACGGCCGAAAAGCTCCCTGGGGGCGGCAAGTGCGTGCTGCCCTGAGCGCCCTCGCCGGGCTGGCCGCTACCCTGGCAGGCGCCTGCGGCGGTCGAGCCGCGCTGCCGGAGGGGGCAGGCGGCGAGGGCGGCGCGTCCGCGTCGCCTTCCTCGAGCGCGAGCCGCACAGGGGCCGGCGGGGGAGGCTCCGACCCGCATGCGCCGTGCGCATCTGCCGACGGCGTGCGGCTCTGCGGCGGCGACCAGGAATGCGCATGGCTCGAAGCACCGGATTGCCCAGGGTTCGGCTGCACCCCGACGCTCGATCGGGCCAGCCTTCGACCCAGTGGTGCGGGCGTGTGCTGGGCCGACACCCCCAACAAGGCCGCGCTCCAGTGTGACGCCTGCCTGGACGGCCAGGTCTGCGCGCAGCGCAGCGCGGAGCAGCTCGTTTGCGTGTCCCCGGAGGTATGCGAAGCGCTCTGGGACGCCGGCGCTGTCTCGGTGTGCCGCTACGCCGACAAGAGCGCCTACGATCACCAGCCTCTTCCGAGCCCTGCCGGAGAGTGTCCCGGCGGCGCAGCGAGCGCAGGCAAGATCTGCGGCGGAGCGTGCGGCCCTTGCGAGGGCGAAGGCTCCTCCCAGTCGAGGCGCTGCACGGGGCGGTCACCGCTGCACCCCTATGGCGTCTGCGCGCACGAGACGGCTTTCGGCGGCAGCGGTGACCCGGCGGCCGTTCCGAGCTGCACCATCGCGGCAGACGGCACCATGCTCGAGCCCTGCGCCACCCCCGGCGACATCACCTATTGCGCCGTGTTCGAAGTCCCACCCGACGACCTGCCGGCGGCCCGCCGCTACGGGGTCTGCCTCCGTACCAAAGTCTGCCTCCATGCAGCCTCCGCGCTGCCCGGCGGGATCGCTTGCTTCGACGACGCCGGGCAGCAAGTCGCGCCATAGAGGTCGGCTCCGGGAGACGGTTACGGTCTGTGGGCAGCGAGCGGACTCCTCTTCCATGCATCGTGCCGGCAACCCGGCACTACACGGTCCTTCACGGCCAGCTCTGACCGGGCGCGAGCTTCGATGCGGTGATGGTGTTCATGGGCGGCTGTTTCCTCCAGCCGCTGCCACAGCACGGTGAGTGTCGGCGCCCTCGGGAACGTCGGTGGCGCGCGCGCCTGGCACCGCGCGCTGCGGTCGACGTCCGGTGCCGACTACGGCTCGTCGTCGGCAGGCGCCGGGCGCAACCCGCTCGGCGGATTGGCGTGCCCGGCGGTGGGCGGCGGCGCGACGCGGCCGGCGGGCGCGAGAGGGTCGATGGGCCCCGCCGGGGCGCGGGCGCTGACCTCGCTCATGGTGATGCCGAGCAGGATGGCCAGGAAGAGGAACCCGCTGGCCGCGTAGAGGCCGATGAGTCGCGAGGCGTACTTCACGTGCATGAAGTAGAGGACGACCACCGTGGCCTTGACCGCGGCGATGGCCACCGCCACCGGCGCGCTGAAGGGGCCGAGGTCGACGAAGGCCGCGGCGACGGTGACGCCGGTGAGCACGAGCAACAGGCCGAAGATGCCGAAGTAGATGGTCATCGACGGGCCGTGGTGCGTGCCTGCCACGTCCTCGGCGACGTTGGCCGCCGAGCGCTCCGGCTGTGGCTTGCGCCGCCTGGGTGCCTCCTCGGTGACGCTCGCGGCCGCGCGCCGGCTGGGCACCTCGGCCTCGGGAGCCGGCGGGCGCTCTGCCCGTACGCGTATGTTGCGCGGCGGCTCTTCCTCGGCGGCCGCGGACGCCGGGATGATGGGGCGCGCGCGCTTCTTCCTCTGAGCGGCGGGAGGTTCGGACGCGTCGCCGGAGCGCCCCGCTTCCTTCCTGTCGGGCTTCTTCTTGTCGGAGTCTGCCATGGGGCGCCCGTCAGTGCCGAGAGACGAGGTAGAGCATGGGGAAGAGCCAGATCCAGACGATGTCCACGAAGTGCCAGTACAGCCCCATGGCGTGGCAGCGCGACGGATACTCGCCGGTGACCTTGCCCTGCTTGTTCCAGACCAGGAGCATGATCATCAGCCCCTCCCCGATGATCATGTGCAGGGCGTGTAGCCCGGTCATCATGAAGTAGAGGATGAAGAAGATGTGCGAGCCGTGGCCAAGCGTGGCCTCACCGCTGAAGCCGGCGCCCGGGATGAGCCCCTCCACCCACTTGTGGTGGTACTCGTAGGCCTTGATGCCCATGAAGACCAGGCCGAGCACCATGGTGGCCACCACCAGGTTGCGGGTGCGATCGCGCTTGCCCTTCTGCGCTGCGTCGACGGCCAGCGCCATGGTCAAGCTGGAACCGATGAGCACCACCGTGTTCACCGTGCCCAGGGTGACGTCGAGGTGCTTGCTGGCGTGCACGAACGCGTCGTGGAACTTGTTGCGGTAGTAGACGTAGGCCATGAACAGGCCGCCGAAGAACATCACCTCCTGGGCCAGGAAGAGCCACATGCCCAGCTCGACGGCCGCCTTCTGCTGGACCATCGTCTCGAAGTGATGGAAGAGCATGGACGGGCCGGCGCCGCCGCCGTGCCCACCGCGCAGCGACGGCGGGCCGTGGCCCTGCCCGCTCCGTGACACCGGCGAGGTCGCCTCAGACAACGGCCCCTCCCAGTTGCGGTGTGGTGCCAGGTTCGGACGCAGGCGGGGTGCTCTCGTCCGGGCCGCCGGTGACGATGGGCTGCTCGAGGAAGTTCTCCACCGGAGGCGGCGACATGGTTCGCCACTCCAGGCCATCGGCCTTCCACGGGTCGGCCTCGGCCTTCGGCCCGTAGCGCAGCGAGTGCAGCAGGTAGGCCATGGGCACCAGGTAGCCGAAGCCGAGCACGCTGGCGCCGGCGGTCGACATCACGTTCAGCACCTGGAACTCCTCCGGGTAGACGTGATAGCGGCGCGGCATGCCCAGGTACCCGAGCACGAACTGCGGGAAGAAGGTGAGGTTGAAGCCGACGAAGATGGTGAAGGCCGCGAACTTGCCGAGCCACTCGGGGTACATGCGGCCGGTCATCTTCGGCCACCAGTAGTGCAAGCCGCCGAGGTAACCCATCAGCGCGCCACCGACCATGATGTAGTGGAAGTGCGCGACCACGAAGTAGGTGTCGTGCACGTGCACGTCGAGCCCGACCGCCGCCAGGAAGAGCCCGGTCAGACCGCCGATCAGGAAGAAGCCGATGAAGCCGAGCGCGTAGAGCATCGGCGTGTCGAAGCAGATGGCCCCCTTGTGCAGGGTCATGGTCCAGTTGAAGACCTTCACCGCGCTGGGCACGGCCACCAGGTAGCTGAGCACCGAGAAGACCAGCGCGCCGTACATCGACTGGCCGCTGACGAACATGTGGTGCCCCCACACCAGGAAGCCGAGCACGGCGATGGCGATGCTCGAGCCGGCGATGAAGCGGTACCCGAAGATGCGCTTGCGCGAGAAGGTGCTGATGATCTCGCTGACCACACCCATGGCCGGCAGGACCATGATGTACACGGCGGGGTGGGAGTAGAACCAGAACAGGTGCTGGAAGAGGAGCGGGTCGCCGCCGATGGCCGGGTCGAAGATCCCCACCCGCAGCAGGCGCTCGGCGCCGAGCAACAGGATGGTGATGGCCAGCACCGGCGTGCCCAGGACCTGGATGATGCTGGTGCCGTACATGGCCCACACGAAGAGCGGCAGGCGCAACCAGGTCATCCCGGGCGCCCGCATGCGGTGCACGGTGACGATGATGTTGATCGCCGTGAGGATGCTGGAGAAGCCGAGGACGAAGATGCCGCTGGCCACGGCGATGACGTGGCTGTTGGAGAAGCTCGACGAGTACGGGGTGTAGAACGTCCAGCCGGTGTCCACGCCGCCGTCGATCACCGCCCATGACGTGAACGAGGCCCCGACGATGTACAGGTACCAGGACAGCAGGTTGAGCCGCGGGAAGGCCATGTCCCGGGCGCCGACCATGATGGGGACGAAGAAGTTGCCGAGCACGGCGGGGATGCTCGGGATGAGGAAGAAGAAGAGCATCACGATGCCGTGCATCGTGAACATCTTGTTGTAGGTCTCGGACTGGAAGACGTCGCCCTGCGGCGTGAGCAGCTCGACGCGCACCGCCACTGCGAAGGCGCCGCCGAGGAAGAAGGCGGCGGTGATGCTCATCAGATAGAGCAGGCCGATGCGCTTGTGATCGACGGTGAACAGCCAGGAGCGCACCCCGTGCGAGGCGGCGATGTAGTCGAGGACCACCGGCCGGCCGGAGCGGCTGCCGCGCTGGGAATAGGCTCCGGCGCTGGGCGGGGAGCTCATGACGGGGCTCATCGCGGACCTCCCTCGGCGCCCGCATCGACGTTGGGCTTCGACGGCGGTGCGCCGGGCGCGGCGCTGGGCTGCTGTGCCGGTGCGCCGGCGTCGCCCGCCGTCGGGCTCTGGGTCGCCTCGGGCGCACCGGCGTCGCCGGCCACGGCTGCCGGCGCGCCGCCGTCGGGCTGCGCACCGTCGCCCGCGGCGCTCGTGGCACCCGCGCCGGCACCCATGGACCGGATGTAGGCGATGAGCTCGATCACGCCGTCCTCACCGAGCTGGGTGGCGTAGGTGGGCATGATCGGCTCGTAGCCTGCGACCAGCTTGGCGCGCGGGTCCATGATCGACTGGCGCAGGTAGTTCTCGTCGGCCACGATCGCCTCGCCGCCCTGGAGCTTGACGGTGCTACCGAAGAGCCCGCGCAGCCTGGGGGCACGCGCCCCGGTCTCGCCCTCTTCCTTGTGACAGGTGTTGCAGCCGAGATCGTTGAAGCGCTTGGCGCCGGCGTCGGCCAGCGAGCCCGACTGCCCACCGCCGAGCCAGGACTGGTAGGCCGCCGGCTCCATGACCACCACCTTGCCGATCATCTGCGAGTGCTTGGTGCCGCAGTACTCCGCGCAGAAGAGGTGATAGCTGCCGACCTTGGTCGGCTCGAACCACAGGGTCGTGTAGCGGCCCGGGAGCACGTCGGCCTTCACCCGGAAAGCGGGGACATAGAAGCTGTGGATCACGTCCTCGGAGGTCATGATCAGCTTCACCGCCTGCCCCACCGGCACGTGCAGCTCGTTGATCTCGCGCTGCCCGCCGAGGTGCTGCGTCTTCCACATCCAGCGCTTGCCGACCACGTACACGGTGAGCGCGTCCGGCGGAGGCTCGGCCATGTGGGCGTAGACCTTGGCGCCCCAGTAGAAGATGCCCACGAAGATGAACATCGGTACGACGATCCACGCGATCTCCAGCCGGCGCGTGTCCCCGTGATCGATGACCTGACCGCGCATCGGGCCGCGGTCGACGGTCTTGCGCCGATAGCGCACCGAGAACCAGAGCAGCGCGCCGACGATGATCAGGCAGACCACGATGGATAGCGCGCACAGGAACCAGAACAGCGCGTCGACGCGCGGAGCGACCGTGGAGGCCTGCTCGGGCCAGAGGTGGAAGGTAGGCTTCACGTCCCGTCTCCCGACGTGGTCGTGGTCGTCGTGGGGCCGGCCGGCCGAGCCGGAGGTCCGGAGTCGGGCACGGGCACGGGCACGGGCACGGAGCTGGAGCGGGACGCTCGGCGGTTGCGCCGCGCGCTCTGCGCCATGAACAGACCGAGCGCCACCAGGGTGAGCACGCCGCCGATGCGCACCGCGCCGATGGCCCGCGCGCTGTAGCTGCCCGTCTGCGGGTCGTAGCGGTAGCAGAGGAGGAGCAGCTGGTTGGTGAGGCTGGCCTTGCCCACCGCGGCCTCGGCGATGGCCAGCTCCATGTCGCGCGGCGAGAACTCGCTCCCGTAGAGGTAACGGCCGATGCGCCCGTCGGGCATGATCACCACCACCCCGGCAGGGTGCGCGTACTGCCCGGTCTGGAGGTCGAGCTCGTAGCGGAAGCCGACCGCTCGAGTCAGGGCGGTGATGGACTCCGGGGTGCCAGTGACGAAGTGGAAGCCGGCGGCGGCGCCGGGGCGGCCGTAGCGGCGAACGTACTGCGCCTTGCGCTTGGCGGACGTCTCCGGGGTGTCCTTGGGGTCGAAGCTCACCGCGAGCACGTCGTACCCGGCGCCCACGTCGCTGGAGACTGCGCGCATGCTGCCGGTGAGCCCGCTGAGCACCAGGTTGCAGAGCATCGGGCACTCGGCGTAGGTCAGCGCCAGCACCACCGGGCGCTTACCGAAGTAGTTCCCGAGCGCGACGGGGTTGCCCTCCTCGTCGATGAAGGTCGTGTCGAGAGGCAGGCGCTCGTTGATGTGCTGGTCGAAGCCGATGCCCGCCAGCTGCGCGGCGGGCAGACCACCCGACGCGACCGGTGGTGGAACGTCGGAGGAGACCTTCGGCGGGTCGGCGCGAGCCGTGCTCACGAGGAGCAGGCAGGCGAAAGTCAGCGCAAACGCCAGCGCCCACCGCGCGGCCGTTCGTGGCCCGGATCCGTTCACGTTCACGTTCACGTTCACGTTCACGTTCACGTTCGTCATCGCTCGCCTCCGCGGGGGAGGCCCTGGCTGGACTGGGTGGGGCGGCTCGAGGGGGGCTCGCGGGGCGCGGCGGTCTGATCCCGGACCGCGGGGGGCTTCTGCAGCAGGAGCTCCATGCCGCGCTCGATGGGGACGCCGACCACGCCGGAGGCCGGCTCCACCCAGCGATACTGCTCGAGCACCGTGGCCTCCTTGGCGCGCAGATCGGCGAGGCCGTCGGACGGGTGCGGTTGCAGGCGCGGCTCGGGGGGCGCCGCCGGCAAGGTGCTGGCGATGGGCGGCGGCTCGGCCTGGTGAGCGCGCTCGTCGCCGACGAGCGCGCCGCGGAAGACCGACATCAGGCCCATGGCCCCGAGGGTCACGGCCACGATGATGCCGCCGACCCGGAGGAGGCCCCCGATCTCCAGCTCGCGATCGTCGTGCGGATCGTCGTGCGGATCACAGATGCCCGGCGGCAGGCTGCGCTTTTCGGGAGGTCCGCTCATGGTTCCCTCACGCCACCCGCGCCGCCCGGCGCGGCTGGGCCCCGACGAAGGCGCCGAAGCGCCTGGAGAACCAGAAGAGCCAGATGCCCCCGATGAGCATCGGCGCACACAGGTCCATCCAGTGCAGATGAATCGGCGTGGGGCCGGCGTGCCCGCTGCCGTGATCGCCGCCGAAGTTCGGTGCCACGAACCAGTACAGCTCGACCAAGCGCATGACCAGCACGCCGATGGCCACGGCGCGGATGGTCTGCGGGCTGCGCTTGGTGCGCCGCGAGAGGAGCACCAGGAAAGGCACCGCGAAGTGGAGGACGATGAGCGCCAGCGCGATGTGCTGCCAGCCGGCCTCGGTGCGGTGCACGTACCAGGCGGAGTCCTCCGCCATGTTGCCGGCGTAGATGATGAGGTACTGCGAGAAGGAGAAGTATGCCCAGACGAGCACGAACACGAGCAGCAGGTTGCCGAGGTCGTGCAGGGCGGGGATCGGTAGCGGGTCGTCCTTGCTGCGCGGCTCGCTGGTGACGACCACGATGGTGAAGGCCATCGACGAGAGCAGCGTGCCGACGATGAGCAGCGCGCCGAACATGGTCGACACCCAGTGGGGGTCGAGCGACTGCATCCAGTCGATGGCCGCGAAGGTCATCGTCAACATGCAGGCCAGGATGCCGGGGCCGGCGATGATGCGCATGGTGCGGCTGGCGTGCTCGCGGCTGCCGCGGCGCGCGGCGCGCCGGTAGAGCGCCAGCGCCAGCGCGCTCCACACGGCGAAGTAGAAGACGGAGCGACCGATGAAGAAGGCCGGGTTGAGGTAGGCCGCCTTGTGGCGGATGAGCTCGTCGTGGGCCACCACCTCGGGGTTGGCCCAGGGGTAGAGCGCGCGCATGCCGAGGAGCACGGGCACGAAGAGCAGCGCGACCACGGGCATCGTCGAGGACGCGGCGTGGAAGGCCTTGCGCGCCAGCACACCCCAGGCACCCCCCGACAGGACGTGCAGCATCTGGATGCACAGGCAGCCGAAGGCCATCCCGAACCAGAAGACGAAGCCCACCAGGTAGGAGCGGAAGAACGGATCGAGGCCGCTCAC
Organism: Polyangiaceae bacterium; assembly: GCA_037720395.1. Lineage (GTDB taxonomy): Bacteria > Myxococcota_A > Polyangia > Polyangiales > Polyangiaceae > JBBJMR01. The sequence goes on along the minus strand of JBBJMR010000097.1, from coordinate 11,667 downwards.
CGCCACGCCCACTGCGCAGCCGACGGCGCCGATGGCGGCGACGATGAGCGCCGTGCGCTCGAGGCGCGGGCCGAGGCTGCCCCGCCAGGAGACCTCGCTCCTGTCGAGGCTCCGCCAGGAGTCCTCGCTCCTGTCGAGGCTCATTGCCCACCTCCGTGCGCGGGCGCGGCGCTGCCCGGCGCCGATGGCGTCGCGGGCGGGGCCCCGTTCCTGGCTGCCAGCAGCCTGGCGCGCTCGGCCTCGGGGACGTCGTCGATGCTCGCCTGCTGGCTGCGCTGCAGCGCGCGCAGGTAGGCGACGATGGCCCAGCGATCGGGCACCGGGATCTGCGCCGCGTAGGGCGGCATGGCGCCCAGGCCCTTGCCGATGACCTCGAAGAGGTGCCCCACCTTCTGGTTGCGCAGGGTGTCGCTGTGGAACGTGGGCGGGCGCTGGAAGCCGCGGCGCACGATCATCCCGTCGCCGTCGCCGGTGCGCGAGTGGCACGGCGTGCAGTAGATCTCGTACCGCTCCCGGCCGCGCGCCAGCATCTCGCGCGTCACCGGCATGGGAAAGCTGTCCACCGGCTCGCCGGCGGGGCCGGTGCCGTCGGCGGCGTAGCGGCCCTCCCAGTAGTGCCGATCCTCGTGCAGCTGCCCGCGCGCCACCGTGCCCTCCACCGGCTGGCGCGAGCCGCGGCCGTCGGCGAAGAAGGGCGTGGCCTCGAGCGGCTCGAGCTTCTGCTGGTCGTGCATGTCCTGCCGGCAGCCCGACACGCAGAGCGCGCCGACGACGAGCAGGACGGAGGTGCAGAGGAGGTGGCGCATGTCAGGCCTCGACCTCCGCGACGTGGCGCGCGTCCAGGCTGCGCATGAGGTCGCCCACGTCGTCGGGATCGAACTTCGGATCGGTGGCCTCGATGCACATGAAGAAGGCGTCGCGCGAGGCGAGCGCGAACTTCGGGTCGTTGAAGAGCGGGTGGTACGGCGTGGGCAGCCGGTTGAGCGCGAACATGCCGAAGACGGCGGTCAGCGCGGCGCCGAGGATGGTGCACTCGAAGGTGATGGGCACGAAGTACGGCCAGCTGTGCAACGGCCGGCCGCCGATGTTCACCGGGTAGTCGATGATCGCCGCGTAGACCTGGAGGAAGTACCCGCCGATGAAGCCCAGGATGCCGCCGACGAGCACGAACCACGGCAGCTTGGAGGGCGGCAGGTGCAGCGCGTGCGACACCTCGTGGCTCGGGAACGGGGTGTAGGCGTCGATCTTGGTGTAGCCCTTCTCGCGCGCCTTCTCGATGGCGGTGATCAGATCGCCGATGGTCGCGAACTCCGCCAGCACGCCGTGCAGCGTCCCCGGCGGGGGCGGCAGCACGCTCATGCTCATGGTGGGCGCCGGCTCATGCCGTCGGTTGTCGGGAGGGACGGGGTGGCTCATGGAGCACCCTGCCTCGCTGGCGCCGGCGCCGGCTCGTCGTCGTCGTCGTCGTCTTCCTCCGGCTTGGACTGCGGCAGCAGGGTGCGCACCTCGAAGATGGAGATGGCGGGCAGGAAGCGGATGAACAGGAAGAGCAGCGTGAAGAAGAGACCGACGGTGCCGATGAAGGTGGAGATGTCCCAGATGCTCGGGGTGTACATGCCCCACGACGACGGCAAGTAGTCGCGGTGCAGGCTGGTGACCACGATGACGAAGCGCTCCAGCCACATCCCCACGTTGACGAACATGGCGATGGTCATCAACGCCGGCATGTTGGCGCGAATGCGGCGCGACCAGAGGAACTGCGGGGCGATGACGTTGCAGATCATCAGGCCCCAGAACGACCAGGCATACGGGCCGGTCATGCGGTTCATGAGCACCGCCCACTCGTAGACGCTGCCGCTGTACCAGGCGTTGAAGATCTCGATGCCGTACCCGTAGGCCACGATGAGGCCCGTCGCGAGCATCACCTTGCCCATGTTGTCCATGTGGCGCTGGGTGATGAAGTCGTGCAGCTTGAAGACCGCGCGCAGCGGCACCGCCAGGGTGATGACCATGGCGAAGCCGGCGTAGATGGCGCCGGCCACGAAGTACGGCGGGAAGACGGTGGCGTGCCAGCCGGGCACCACCGCCACCGCGAAGTCGAAGCTGACGATGGTGTGCACGCTGACCACCAGCGGCGCCGAGAGGCCGGCGAGCAGCAGGTAGGCGGTCTCGTAGTGGTGCCAGTGCCGCGCCGAGCCGCGCCAGCCCAGGCTCAGCGCGCCGTAGATCAGGCGCGCGGCCTTGGTGGTGGCGCGGTCGCGCAGGGTGGCCATGTCCGGCACCAAGCCCACGAACCAGAACAGCGCCGATACGGTGAAGTAGGTGCTGATGGCGAAGACGTCGAACAGCAGCGGGCTCCGGAAGTTGGGCCACATCTGCATGGTGTTCGGGTACGGGAAGAGCCAGTACATGAGCCACGGCCTTCCGAGATGGAAGATCGGGTACATGCCGGCGCAGGCCACGGCGAACAGGGTCATCGCCTCGGCGAAGCGATTGATCGACGTGCGCCAGTCCTGACGGAGCAGCAGGAGCACCGCGGAGATGAGGGTGCCGGCGTGGCCGATGCCGATCCACCACACGAAGTTGACGATGTCGAAGCCCCAGCCGACGGGCTGATTGACGCCCCACAGGCCGATGCCACGAACGAGCAGGTTGCCGATGGACCACAGGAAGACCATCAGCAGCGCGAAGGACACCGCGAAGCCGATGAGCCAGATCTTGTTCGGCTTCTTGGTGAGGACGATGGCCGCGATGGAGTCGGTGACCGTGCCCATCGTGTGGCCGGGCTCGATGACCGGCGCGCGCAGCGACGGCGGCCCCATCGATCCGGCGTCGCTGGCCTCCGGAGGCGGCACCGCCGACCCCGGACCGCCGGGCTCGGACGGCGGCGCCGTGGAGCCCGGCTCGCTCGGCGCCTCCGGTGTGCTCGGCGGCGTGCTCGGCGGCTCGGCCATCAGCCGGCGATCTCCGGGTTCGGGTTGCGCAGCGACGCCAGGTAGGTGGTGCGCGGGTTGGTGTTGAGCTCGGCGAGCAGCGCGTAGTTGCGCGGTTCGCCGCGCCGCGCGCTGACCTCGCTCCGGGCGTCGTTCTTGTCACCGAAGGTGATGGCCCGCGTCGGGCACGCCGTCTGGCAGGCGGTCTGCACCTCGCCGTCGCGCACTCGGCGGTCCTCCTTCTTGGCCTGGAGGCGCCCGTAGTTGATGCGCTGCACGCAGTAGGTGCACTTCTCCATGACGCCGTAGCTGCGCACGGTGACGTCGGGGTTGTGCATGAGGCGCACGCTGGCCGCCTTCATGTCGAGGCCGAAGACGTCGTCGACGGAGTAGCCGAAGAAGTTGTAGCGCCGCACCTTGTAGGGGCAGTTGTTGGAGCAGTACTTGGTGCCGACGCAGCGGTTGTAGACCATGTCGTTCAGCCCCTCGTCGCTGTGCACGGTGGCCGTCACCGGGCACACCGTCTCGCACGGTGCGTTTTCGCACTGCTGGCAGGGGACGGGCTGGAAGCTGGTCTGCGGGTTGTCGTCCGGGCCCTCGAGGTAGGCGTCGACACGGAGCCACTGCATCTCGCGCCCGGCCAGCACCTGCTCGCGCCCCACCACCGGGACGTTGTTCTCGGCGTGGCAAGCGACGACGCAGGCGTTGCAGCCGATGCAGGTGGCCAGGTCGATGGCCATGGCCCAGGCGTGCTTGGGGTATTCGATGGGCGGGTAGAGCGAGAGGTGCGGGGGCCCTTCGTGCTCGTGCGCCTTGTCGCCGTAGCGCTGGGTGCGGAGGAGGTCGCGCCCCTCCATGCGGTTGTGGCCCTGGGTCACCGCGAACGGGCGGTGCTTCGCCGTCTTGGTCACCTTCAGTCCACCGGCGTGCCAGAAGGCGGTCGAGGTGCGCAGCCGGTAGGCGTCGAAGCCGACGCCCACGCCGATCTTGCCGCCACGCGTGCGCCCGTAACCCAGGGTCACCGCCACCGAGCCCTGCGCTTGCCCGGGCAGCACCCAGACCGGGGCCTCGACCTTGCGGCCGCCGAGCTCGAGCTCGACCACGTCGCCGGTCTCCAGGCCCATGCTCTCGGCGTCGCGCGGCGGACGAAGGCGGCGTTGTCCCAGGTGAGCTTGGTGAGCGGGCGCGGCACCTCCTGCAGCCAGGCGTTGTTGGCGAAGCGGCCGTCGAGCGTGGAGGGGTCGGGGCGGAAGACCAGCTCCAACCCGTCGGCGGCGCCACCGGTCGGGGCGAAGTCAGGCCGGCCAGGCGCTTGCCAGTCAGCCCGTCCATGGGCGCCGGCGCGGCGGCGGCGATGCCCTCGTGCAGCGCGCGTCGCCATTCGCGCTCTCCGGCCAGTGCCGGCGAGGCCGCGGCGGCGGCGGCGGCGCCGCGGCGGGAGCGGCGGGCGGCGGCGCCGCGGCGGGAGCGGCGGGCGGCGGCGCCGCGGCGGGAGCGGCGGCGCCCGGATCGACCGCGGCGTCGGCGGCGGCCACCGGCGGGGCGACAGGCGTCGGCGCCGCCTCGCGGAAGAAGCGCTCGCGCACCAGCTCGTAGGCGGTGCGGTCGGGGCGATCTCCGAGCGCGGCCAGGAGCTCGTGCGCCGTCTTGCCGCCGTAGAGCGGGGCGATGAGCGGCTGGACGATGGACAGCGTCCCGTCCCAGGATCGCGCGTCGCTCCAGCTCTCCAGCCAGTGCGCGGCGGGCACGTGCCAGTGGCAGCGGCCGGCGGTCTCGTCGTCGTGCAGGCCGAGGTGCACGGCGAGCTTCACCTTGCCGAGCAGCTCGGCGAAGCCGAAGTCCGCCGGGGCGTCGTAGACCGGGTTCACCCCGAGCAGCAGCAGCGTCTGCACCTTGCCGGCGCCGATGTCGGCGCACAGCTCGCGCAGCGAGACCACCGGGTCGGGCGCTCCGGCGATGACCGCCGGGCGATAGACGACGGTGGTGCCCACCGCGCCCAGGGCGGCGTTGATGGCCTGCGCCAGCGCATGCACCGCCGGCGGCTGGAAGTCGCCGGCCACCACCAGCGCCCTGGCGCCGGCGCGGCGCAGGTCCTGGCCACCGCGTCGAGGTGCGCGCCGGTCAGCGACGGCGAGGCGGGCACGGCTGGCCCTCGTCGGCGTGCTGGACCCCGATGCGCGTGGCCAGCGCCCGCGCCACCCCTCGACGTCCGCGCGCGCACCGGCCGGTGGTCGGCGCGGGCGCCGGTGATCGACGGCGTGGGCTCGAAGACGTAGAGCCGCGACGGAGACGGCGCCTCGGGACCGCGACGCGACGCGAAGTCGCGGGCGTGGCGCAGGTGCCCCTCGCTGCTGCCGAAGAGGTCGGCGTCGAGCGAGACCACCACGTCGGCGCGCGCCAGGTCGTGGTGCGGGACGGCGTCCAACCCGTCGGGCGGCTCGCGGCCGGTCGGGGGCGTGTCGCCGGGCGTTGTCGGCGCCGGTGCCTCGAAGGCCAGCGCGGCCCCGGCGCGCGCCGCCGTGCGCGGCACGGCCTCGTACCAGTGCCACCGCGCCCCGGGCATCTGGTTCTGCAGCTCGCGCAGCTGGGCCACGAGCGTCGGCGAGGTGACCGCGCCGGTGAGGATGCGCAGCCCTTCGCCCTGGCGGCTGCGGTGCTCGAGGGCAACCCTGGAGCGCTGGGCGCCGAGCTCGCGCCAGCCGGCGATCTGGCCGCGGGCCAGGACCGTCTTGCTGCGATCGGGGTCGTAGAGGTCGAAGGTCGCGCCCTGGATGAAGACGTCGCTCCCGCCCAGGCTCATCGGGTGCTCGGGGCTACCGTCGACCTTGCTCGGGCGGCCCTCGTTCTGCTCGACGACCACGCCGGTGGCCACACCGCCGATGACCGCGGCGCTGGCGTAATAGAGGGGGCGGCCTGCGACGACGTCCTCCGGGGCGCGCACGAAGGGGATGATTCGCTCCTCCGGCTGCTTGGTGCATCCGGCCCCCATGGCCAGCGCGGTGCCCATGACCTGCAGGAAGGCGCGGCGCTTGAAGGGAGTGGCGTCCTCCCGCTCGAAGTCGGAGGCGCCGCCCTCGCCCTGCACGTGCGCCTCGGCGCCAGCGGCGGGGCCGGCGGTCGGGCGGCGATCGTCGACAATGGGCAGTCTCATCGGTGACACGTGGAGCAGTTGGTGGGCGGGTGGATGTCGCGGTCGTCGATGCGCTGGTGGGCCAGCGCCACCTGGTCCTCGGGCGCCGACCAGTCCATGCGGAAGACGTCCTTCCTGTCGCGCAGGTGGGGTGTGGGGTCGCGATGGCAGTCGAGGCACTAGCCCATGGTCAGCGGCGCCGTCTGCCAGGTGAGCGGCATGCGGTCGACGCGGCCGTGGCAGCTGGCGCAGCCGACGCCGCGGTCGACGTGGATGCTGTGGTCGAAGTACGCGAAGTCGGGCAGGTCGTGGACACGCACCCAGGACAGCGGCTTGCCGGTCTTGAAGCTCTCGCGCACGGGCTCGAGCATCGGCGCCTCGTTCCAGATCTGCTTGTGGCAGTTCATGCAGGTGGCGGTCGGCGGGATGCCGGCGAAGGCGCTGGTCTCGACCGAGGTGTGGCAGTACCGGCAGTCGAGCCCGAGGCCCGACACGTGGTGCTCGTGGCTGAACGGCACCGGCTGCTCCTTCGCGATGCGCACGTCGCTCGTATAAGGAGAGCGCTGGATGCGACCCCAGAGCCAGAGCACCGCCACGAGCAGGCCCGCCACCGCCAGGGCGGTCGCTCGGCTGAGGGTGTTCGTGTAGCGGGGGAAGACCTGGGCCATGAAGCCGATCCCCTAGCGGCTCGTGCAGCCAGGCCAGGGGCGCCCGACGCCACGCGCCATCCGAGGCGGTGATCCGCGAAACTGGGCCGCGTGATAGGTAAGGTCGACCCTTCCGGTCAAGCGCTGGCGTGGCGTATCGACACAATCGCTCGCGCAGGGATGTCGCGGACGTGTCACGCCAGGGAAGGTCGCGGTGACGCGAGCGACCGATCCAGCTGGGTGGCACTGGGTCCAGCACACCGGAACCGCGAGCCCACGCGGGGAGGCGAGCGGCAGGTGACGCTCGCTCGACACTCGGAAAGCCCGCGCTCGCGACAGAGGCGCGGTTGCACGACGTTATCTCACACTGGAGCTCCGTCACACGGCGCGGACCGTGCTCCTCCTACAAGGGCGCGCTGTTCGCGGCGAAGGATCAGGCGCTGGTCGCTACGACGTGAACCCTGGCGGCGAGCGGCGAGCTCGACGCCAAGGAGACCACGCTGGAGCCGAGCCTGCCGATCCCCATCGCGCGCTGATCGCGCGAGGCGCCGCGCTCCACGACCACGACCACGACCACGACCACGGTGCGTGGAGCTAGCGGGGGGTCAGGACGCGCTGCTCACCGATGCGCAGGATGGGGAGCCGGCGCTCGTCGAGACCGCGCCGGGCCATCACCTTGCGCAGTACGGCCTCCGGCTCGCCGGGGGCGTCGAGCGAGTTGATGAAGGTATCGAAGTGGATCGGCAGCATCCGCGCTGCGCCGAGGTCGAAGAAGGCCTGAACCGCCTCGGTGGGGTCCATGTGCACGCGCTTCATCAGGTCGCGCGGGTGGATGGGGGCGATGGGCAGGATGGCCAGATCGATGCGCGCGAACCGCCGCCGGGTGGCCAGGAAGTCCTTCCGGTCGTAGGCCGTGTCGCCGCCGAAGTAGACGGTCTGCCCGCGGTGCTCGATCACGTATCCGGTGAAGCTGTGCTTCATCCATCCTTCGTCGACGCCGTAGCGGAAGCCGGTGTGATCGACGGGCGCGGCGGTGATGCGCAGCCCGTCCCACTCCACGCTCTCGAACGGGGCCAGCTCGGCCGCGGGCACCGCGGAGTCCGGCAGGTAGACCATGCCCCCGCTGGGCACGACGATGCCGCGCATGCGTGACTCGAGCTGCTGCAGGCTCGCCACCGAGAGGTGGTCGAAGTGCATGTGCGAGATGAGCACCGCGTCGACCGCCGGCAACGCTGCCAGGTCGAGGCCCGGCTCCACCAGGCGCTGCGAGATCTGGCCCACGCTGGCGGTGAAGACCGGATCGGTGAGGATGAGCTTGTCATCCATCTGCAGCAGCACGGTGGCGTGGCCGACCCAGAGCACCGCCAGGCGCGCGTCCGTGCGGTAGGGGTGCGCCACCTTGTCGGTGACGGCGCGCTGGGTCGCCGAGAGCTGGGAGACGTTGCCTGCGCCGAGGCGGCTCACGAAGCCCAGGCGCGCGCACCCCAGGACCAGGGCGAGCAAGGCGCCGAGCAGCGCGGGCAGCCGCGCGCTGCGGCTAGAAGTAGCGGACCGAGACGCGCGCAATGCCGCTCCCTCCCGCCAACGTCGGCGAAGCGTCCACCTGCAGCCCCAGGATCCCGAAGAGCACGTAGACCCCTGCCTCGGCGGCCATGCTCGTCTGGTCATCGAAACGAAGCACCGACGTCCCGAGCGACAGCGACAGGTACTCGCCACGGTGCAAGACCGGGAAATACGCGCGCAGGCCGGCGCGCAGCCCCCAGCGCGAGCTCACCCCATCCAGGGCCAGGTACTCGGGCGCGCCGAACAGCTCCAGCGAGCCCGAGTGGCGCACCAGCGGCTCGGCCACCAGCACGCGCCACGGCGGGACGCGGCGGTGCACGCCGAAGGAGTAGAGGAGCGGCGTCAGCTGCCAGCGCAGGCCGAAAGCCACCGCGTCCTCGGCGAAGAGCGTCTCGGGGCTGGGGATGGCCTGCGTCAGGAGCCACAGCGGGGTCGGAATCGGAGTGCGCGTGCGCGTGCCGTGCATGGCGCGGTCATGGGCCGCTGTCGCATCCGGCGCCGCTGCGTCCAGCGCAGCATCCGGTCTCGACGGCTGCGCGTGCGCCGGACGCGCCTGCGCGATGGCGACGATCGCGATGACCGCGACCAGCAGCGAGCGGCAGACACGCACGGCGCGCATGGTAGCGCCGGGCGCGCTGGCGTCGCGCCCCGTTGCGCCCGCGTCAGCCGGGCCGGTGGTGGGCCGGTCAGCCGCGGCGCCGGCGGCGCGCGGCGGCAAGGCCGAGGACCAGGATCCCCGCGGCCAGAGCACCGAGAGGGCCCCGCGGCGCGAGGGGGGCGGCGGCGCAGCTGCCCTCCGAGTCCGCATCGTTGTTGCGATTGCCGTCGTCGTCGTCGCCGTCGTCGTCGTCGTCGTCGCTGGTGCCGGCCCCGCCGACGCCCACGCCCGGCGAGGCGCCGCCGCCCGCGCCAGGCCCGGCACCGGCGCCGGTGCTGGCGGCGCTGCTCGGCCCGCCGGTCGAGGAGCTGGTGCTGGAGCTCGAGCTCGAGCTCGAGCTCGACCCGACGCACTCCGTCGCGCACTCCTGCACGCAGGCGGTGTCGCAGATGCAGTCGATGATGCCCGTGTAGGCGTCGACGGCGGGTTGACCGGCCTGGGTGGCGCAGGCCTGCACGCAGGCGTCGTCGTCGGGCGGACAGCCGTTGAGGCAGTCGACCAGGTCGACACAGGCGGGGAGGTTGCCGCACTGCTGGACGGCGTTGCTGCAAGCGCCGCCCTGCTGCGCGTCCCCGGCGCACTGGTCGCACCCTGGCGGCGGCGGGTTGCCGCCCATGTAGGGGGCGATGAAGCTGTTGTAGACCGCCGAGGCGCGCCCGCTCACGCCGTCCTCCCAGCAGTCGCCTCCGTACGACGTCACGCCGGAGACGCGCTGCTGCCCGCCGACGAGGCTCAGCGACGGCCCGCCGCTGTCGCCGGAGCACGGCCCGCCGTCGCTCTGGAAGTAGTCGAAGACCAGCGGATCGACGTCGTTCACCTCACCGTCGACGTGGCGGCGGAGGGTGTTGTTGTTGTTGTTCTCGGTGACCCCGTAGCCCACGAACTCCAGCGCCGAGCCGCCCACCAGGTCGTCCTCGGCCGGCGTCATCGCCGGGATGACCGGGGCCCCGGAGGCGCCGCTGAAGGTCACCATGCCGAAGTCGTGCGTGCCGCCGTTGTACTGCGGGTCGGCCTGGTAGTCGGTGACGTTGTAGACGATGGCATTCGCCGAGTTGTAGTCGTCGCCCTGGACCAGCACCTGGGGCGGGTCCTCCACGCAGTGCGCGGCGGTCAGCGCGTACCCGGTGTTGCCGGACTTGCCGATGATCGTCGCCGTGCACAGGCTCTGATCGCCGAAGAGCGCCACCACCGCGTCGTGCGTCGTGTCCGCGGTGCCTCCGTAGATGGCGCCGCGCAGCACGCCCAGGCGCACCGGTGCGGGGTCGGGCTCGGAGCCGCAGCCGGCGGTGGGGAAAGCCAGGAGAGCGAAGCAGCTGAACAGAACCGTGCGACTCATACGACCTCGTACCGGCTTGTCTGCGCTGCCGGGGGCGCGTGTCCATCGCCAGGCTCACCCGCTGCCACCGAGCAGCGGGGCGACGACGCTCGCTGGTCGTCCTGCAAGCCGCCCGAGCGGCGGCGGCGGGAGTCTGCGGACTCGCCGCCACGGTCTCAAGCTCGAACTTCATCGTGCAGCTTTTCGGCAGAGTCGTGCAACCCCCGCGGCAGCGCGCCGGGTGGCGTGCGACTCGGCGGAGCACGCGCGTGCACGGAGCCAACGACAACCTGGCCAGTGCCGCCACGCGGCACGACCGCGCGTCACGCCAGGCTGGGCATGGCCACCACGTCGACGTGGAGCACCTCGTCGAAGACGGAAATTTCCTTGAGGGCGGCGTCGCTGGGGCGGCTGCTGACGCGCAGCTTGGTGCAGGTGGCGTTGGCCCCGTCGAAGACCGTGTTCGAGATCTCCTCGATGTTGATGCCGTGGCGCTTGAGGACATTGAGTGTGTTGGCCAGGGCGCCCACCTTGTCGAGCATGCGCAGCACGACGGCGAAACGGGCCGGCGACGCGGCGCAGATGTTGACCACGTTGGGCACGTTTTCCTCGGTGAGGAAGCTGCGCACGATGCGCGCGGTCTCGTGGGCGATGGCGCGCTGCGACTGCTCGGTCGAGGCGCCGATGTGCGGCGTGCCGTAGACCAAGCCCTTGTCGAGCAGGGTGGACTGGAAGGTCGTCGAGCCGCCACCCGGCTCGTTGGGAAAGACATCGAGGCCGACCTTGAGCTTCTTCTGCGGGAGCAGCTCCTCGAGGGCGGCGTAGTCGACCACCTCGCTGCGCGCGGCGTTGACGAAGATGGCGCCGTCGGGCAACGCCGACAGCACGCTGCGCCCGATGGCGCCGCGCGTCTGGGCGTTGAGCGGCAGGTGCACGGTGAAGACGTGCGAGCGCGAGGCCAGCTCCTCGAGCGAGCGCGCGTGGCCGATGTCCAGCTTGGCCGCCTTGGCCGGGGTGAAGGAGCGCGACCAGGCGTGGGGCTCGAGGCCGAAGGCGCGCGCGCGGTCGATGACGTCGCGCCCGATGGCTCCCAGACCGGCAACGCCGATGCGCTTGCCGTAGAGGCCCTCCGCCGCCGAGTACCGCGACTTCTCCCAGCGCCCGCTGCGCAGGTCGGCGGTGGCGTCGCAGATGCGGCGATCGAGGGCGAGCACCAGACCCATGGTCAGCTCGGCCACGGCGATGGCGTTCTTGCCCGGGCAGTTGGCGACGTAGATGCCGCGCGCGCTGGCCGCGGCGACGTCGATGGTGTTCACCCCGGCGCCGGCGCGGACGATGAGGTTCAGCTGCTTGCCCTCGGCGATGGCCCGGGTGGTGACCTCCGTGGACCGCACCACCAGGATGCCCACCCCATCGAGCGC
>JBBJMR010000330.1:0-9485 GCA_037720395.1 Polyangiaceae bacterium | reverse complement strand
GACCTCCTCGAAGCCGAGGTGCACCGCGGCGCGCACCTCGCGAGCGAGGGCGGCGTCGGACACCGCTGCGTCGGCCGCGTGCCCTGCTCCGAACGACACGACATTCACGGCCACCCCGTCGAATGGCGGGGCTCGTCGGCTTCCGTCCGAAAAAACGCCGGCGCCCTCGCATTCCGGGGGCGGACCCGCCGAAATGCGCCGCGCCGGCGTGGGGAGACCGCGGAGCGGGTCCGTGCGCACCCGCGCCGGACCCGGTCCGCAGTGGCTCAGGAGCCCTGGCAGAGCCCGTTCAGGCCGCAGTCGAGGTGCTTCTTCAGGAACTTGGCGTGCCGGTCGAGGCGCACGCCGAAGCCGAAGTTCGGGACGCCCGTCTCCGGGTCGACCGTACCGGCGCTCTGCACGCCGATGACGCGCGGCTGCTCGGCGTTGTAGGACCACTGGCGCACGATGCCCGAGCCGCTGTCGCCGCTGGCGGTGCCGAAGCCGACCATGAAGTAGCCGGTGTCGGGGAAGAACGGGGCCCCGATGTCCGGCGAGGAGCAGACTCCGGCGGTGTTGGAGACACACTCGAAGGGGATGTGCTCGAGCACGCGGCGGCGCAGCCCGCCGTCGACGACGTGGATCACCTCGTACGTCTCGGTGTCGAAGAGCTCCTCGATGACACCGCGGCCGACGATGGCCACCTGCTTCGGCTGGTTCTGCACCAGGTTGCGCAGATCGGTCGGGAGCGCGTCTGTCTCGAGCGCCCACGCATCCGACCGGGGTTGGGTAACGTCGCGCGCCTTCGCAACAAGCCTGCCAGGTGTGCGTGCGGCATCACGCCACGGCGGCGCGCACGCCTGGTGGATCCATCCCGCGTCGAGCGCGACGCGGGACCCTTCGGCTTCCTGCGGCGCGCGTTGCGTCGGCGGTGTCGCACGGTGTGGCAGGTGACGCGCAACCGGCGGTTGCCTGCGGCTCGCTGCGCGTCGAGCGGATCGAGCGGAACGATTGCCCGATCAGGGGCGGGCTTCGACGATGACGCTGGCGCGTCCCGAGAACGCCGCCTCGTGCACGATGCCCACGTTGCCGAGCACGAAGCGCGGGCTGCGCAGCGGCACCACCGCCTCCAGGCGCATGCGCAGCGCCAGCCATGGCGAGGCGACCATGCCGCCGGCCACGCCGACGCGCGCCGCCGACCAGAGCCGCGCCGCCTCGCCGGGATTGGTGACGCCGTAGCCCTCGGCGTGCATGCGCCCGAGCTCGAGCGCAGCGCAGGGCACATCGAGCTCGAAGCGCGGGCCCACCAGGCGCGCCAGCGGCGGCGGCGCGAAGCAGGCGCCGAGCCAGCCGACGGTGAGGTCGACCGCCGCCGGTGGTGGCGCCGCTCGCGCTCGGCGTGGTGTGTCGAGCGGCGCTGGGCCAGAACGTGGCCCCGGCGTCGATCCGCCAGGGACCGACGAGGGCGCCGGCGCCGAGCTCGACAGCCGCGCTCACCCGACCGAGCGTGGCGCTGTCCGCGGTGCCGCCGGCGAAGAGGTGCCAGCGTGGCGCGGTGGCGGTCGTGGCGGGCGACGCGGTCGATGTGTCGGGCGTCGGGGACACGGTGCTCGCTGCCGGCGCGCCGCGGGCTTGGCTGGTGGTGGCCGGCAGGGAAGGTGGGACCATGGCGCGCGCCGTGCTGCGAAGCCGAGCCCGAGCCTGCGACTTGGCCGGAGGTGCCGGCCGCGTCGCCGTGGCCTGTGGACCCCGCACGGCGCCCGGCGCCGGCGTTCCTCCCGGAGCAGGCACGGCGGCTCCGGGCTGAGCGCCACCGGGCGGCGTCACGCCGGGCGGCGTAGTGCCGGGCGGCGTCGCGCCGGGCGGCACTAGGCCGGGCGGCGAGGATGTGCCCGCGCCCGGCGCACCGCTGCCGCCGGGGACCGCGGCGGCGGGGGGCTCGCGCATCGGCGCGTCGATGCGCGGCGCGAATCGCGCGGCCTCGGGGTCGACGGCGATGGCGATCATCAAGGCCGCCGCGTGGGCCACGGTCAGGCAGCTGGCGCCGGTCACCTCGCGAGGGGCCCCGCGCTCGACGAGCTCCACGCGGAGACGATAGAGCGCGCCGGCGCGGGTCACCGTCGCCGAAGCGGACACCGCAGGCGCGTCGGCGGCCTGGGCGAGCAGCGCCGAGACCTCCGCCGTCACCGCGGCCTGGGTGGGGCACTCGGCGGGCGCCGACCAGCGCAGCTGAACCGCAGGCTGGGCGCGCGCGGTCGACGCCAGCGCGGCGATGGCCGACGCGACGACCCACGAGCTGCCCCGCCGCATCGCCGCCATCTATAGCGCAACGCGCTCCATGGTCACGCTCGCGGCGGAGAAGGCAGCGAGGCCTGGGCGGAACGGGCTGCTCGGCGTGCGCGAACACGGACGGATCGCCGCGCGCAAGGGCGGGTCGTCAATCGCCTAACGACGCGGGACGATGGCGCCGGGGGGAGTGCTCGGCGCCGCGGGCCAGCGCGGAAATCGGCCGGATCGCGTCTTGCTACCGCGCCTGCCGCCATGTCCTGCGCCCCGCTTCGCCACGCCACCACCCTGCTCTACCTCGCTGCGACACTCGTCGCCTGCAGCAACAGCGACGTGCCGCCCGCCACGCAGGCCCCACCCGGCGAGCCGCCCGGACCGACCGAGGTCGGCTGTGCCGAGTGCACGAGCATCGTCGGCGGCGTGGTCTTCGACGGCAAGGTCGCCGCGCCGGGGACGGTGGTGCTGCACGGCGACCGCATCGAGACCGTGGAGCGCGGCAAGGTCCGCGTGGTGGCCGGGCAGACGCTCGATGCCACCGGCCACACCGTGCTGCCCGGGCTCTTCGACATGCACGTGCACAGCGCCGGCGAGTCGGCTCCCTACGGGTACTTCTCGCCCGTCGACCTGATGGAGGCGAACATGAAGGGGCGCCTGCGGGCCGGCGTCCTTTCGTACCTCGACGTCGGCAGCCTGCCGCACGTGATCTTCGAGACGCGCGCTCGCGCCCAGACCGGGGCCATGCTGGCCAGCAACGTCTTCGCGGCCGGGCCGCTGTTCACGCCGCAGGGCGGGCACCCCTGCACCGACGGCCAGCCGCCGCAGGGCTTCTGCGTCTTCATCGACTCGCCCGCCGACGTCGCGCCTGGCCTGGCCGGGCTGCTGCCGCAGGCGCCGGACGTGATCAAGGTGGTCATCGAGAACGGGTCGCCGTCCTCGCCGTTGCCGCGCATCGATCAGGCCTCGCTCGAGGCGCTGGCCGCCGCCGTGCACGCCGAGGGGCTGGAACCCATCGCGCACGTGAACGGCAGCGACGACATGGCCATGGCGCTCGACGCCGGCATCCGCTTCTTCGCCCACATGCCGGGCGAGGACCTGCTCGACGCGGCCACGGTGGCACGGCTGGTCGAAGCGGATGCGCGCATCGTCTCCACGCTGGTGGTCTACGACTCGCTGTGGCGCATCTCCACCGGC
This sequence comes from Polyangiaceae bacterium, assembly GCA_037720395.1. Lineage (GTDB taxonomy): Bacteria > Myxococcota_A > Polyangia > Polyangiales > Polyangiaceae > JBBJMR01. Next base: position 6,029 of record JBBJMR010000330.1, on the reverse strand, counting down.
GACCTGGCTTCGTTCCTCGATCCGGCGCTGGCCGACGAGGTCCCGCCCGGCGTGCTCGCCGCGTTCCACGACGAGGCGCTGCTCGCCGGCATGCAGGCCCCGGCGCTGCAGGCGCTCTACGCCACCTGGCGCGACAACGCCTTTGCCAACTTCGTCGCCTGCCACGCCGCCGGCGTGGGCCTGGTCACCGGCACCGACGCCGGCAACCCTGGCGTCTTCCACGGGCCCTCGCTGCGGCGCGAGCTGGCCCTGAGCGTCGAGCTCGGCATGACGCCGGTGGAGGCACTGCGTGCCGGAACGCTCGACGCGGCCGAGATGCTCACTCACGAACGCCCCGACCTGGGGCGGCTCGCCGCCGGCGCCATCGCCGACGTGTTGATCGTCGCCGGCGACGCCAGCGTCGACATCGGCGCGCTGGCCCAGGTGCGCGACGTGATCCGCGCCGGGCGGCGCCTCGACCTGCCCTCGCTGTCGCAGCTGGCGGACACCACCCTCTTCGAGCAGCCGCAGACCGGGCTCGGCGCCGGGGCCACCTGTCTCGGCGCCGCCGAGTGCGGCGACGACCTGTACTGCAGCTGGCTCTCCAGCTGCGCGCCGGTGTGCGGCGGGACCAGCGCGTGCGACAGCGGTGACGCGTGCTTCCCCCAGGCTGCGTCATCGGCGGGCTGGTGCTACCCGGGCGACCACTGCGACCTCATCGGACAGGATTGCGTGAACGGCCAGGCGTGCATCTGGCTCGGCAACGCCTCGAGCGTGTGCTGGTTCGCCGGCAGCGGCACCGACGGCCAGACCTGCGACGCGAACGCGGCGTGCGCGCCGGGCCACCAGTGCAGCCTGAGCAGCGGCAAATGCGCGGCCCTGTGCGACCCGCTCGGCCCGGACACCTGCCCCGCCCCGAAGACCTGCACCGACCTGAGCGCGCAGGCCGGCCTGATCATCGGGGAGTGCCACTGAGCGCATTCAACGACCGGCAGCCGTCGGGCGTCGTGCTGGCGAAGCCGAAGGCGTTGCTTGCGCCTCCAGGCCGTCCCCGCAGGGCGGCCCGTCGGGCCTGGCGCATGCAGTCGGCAACGCCTGCCGACTGCAGTGGGCACTGGATCGTCGCGGCCCCGTGATTCCGCGGAATTGGCGTGGCATTCCGCGAGGTACGGCTCTTGCTCCTTGCGGCGCGTGCACTACGAAGGCGCGGCGGAGCGGACCCCTGTGGCGGGCGGCGTGCGCGCGCCGACCACCGACGCCCCGCCTGCTGGCGACCCCGACGACACGCCGGCCTACAGCGATGGCGACCAGAGCGGCTGGCTCGGCGACGTGCCGCGCCCGGGCCTGGTGCTGGCGTTCGACGGCGAGGGCGCGCCGCTGGTCGGCTGCGTGGTCGAGCGGACGCGCCGCTTCGGCCGCAGCGACGAGGCGGACGTGGTGCTCGACGACAGCAGCGTCTCGCGCGTCCACATGATCGTCGAGCCCGCCCCGGGCGGGGTGATGGTGCGCGACGCCGGTAGCCGCAACGGCACCTGGGTCGATCGCATGGCCGCCGACGCCACCCGCGCCTGGCGCCGTTCGGCTCACCATCCGCGCCGGGCGCATGGTCTTCCTGGTGCGCGAGGACGTGAGCCCTTTCCTGGGCAGTGTCGATCCGCGCGATCCGCGCCTCGTCGGCGGGCCGTCGCTGGCCGAGGTGCGCCGGCGCATCGATCTCGCCAAGGGCTCGCCGCTGGCGGTGCTCGTCGAGGGCGAGACCGGCGCCGGCAAGGAGGTCGTCGCCGGCTGCATCCACGCCGCCAGCGGTCGCACCGGCGAGCTGGTCGAGGTCAACTGCGCCGCCATCCCGCCGGAGCTGGTCGAGTCCGAGCTCTTCGGGCACGCGCGCGGCGCCTTCTCCGGGTCGGATCGCGCGCGCACCGGGCTCTTCCGCACCGCCGACGGCGGTACGCTGCTGCTCGACGAGATCGGCGAGCTGCCGGGGGCGCTGCAGGCCAAGCTTCTGCGCGTGCTGGAGACCGGCGAGGTGCGACCGGTCGGCGAAGACCGCGCGGTCACGGTCGACGTGCGCGTCATCGCCGCCACCAACCGCAGCCTCGACGAGCTCGCCAGCCGCGGCGCCTTCCGCGAGGACCTCCTCTATCGCGTGGCCGCGCTGCGCATCGCCGTGCCGCCGCTGCGCGACCGCCTCGAGGACCTGCCGGCGCTGACGTTGCACTTCCTGGCTGGCAGCGGCGTGGACATCGCGCCCCGCGCCATGGAGGTGTTGTTGCGGCACCGCTGGCCGGGCAACGCGCGCCAGCTGCGCAACCTGCTCGCCGCCGCGGTGGCCACCACGCGCGCCGCGGGGCGCAAGGTCATCGGCGCCGGCGACGTCTCGGCGCTGCTGGCCACCGCTTCGGTCGGCGAGCAGGACGACGGGCGCGCGCATCCTCGACGCGCTGGCCAACGCCGGCGGCAACGTGACCCAGGCGGCGCGCGACCTCGGCGTGGCGCGCTCCGGGCTCTACGAGACGCTGCGCCGCCTGGCCGTCGACCCGTCGGCGTTCCGGCCGGCGCGCGGCGGACGCGATTCGGTGTCGCGGAGCAGCGCCCCGCCGAGCGCGCCGGTGAGCGTCGGCGACGTCTACGGCGGGTCCGGGCCGAGCTCGGCGACGTTCGGCCCCACGCGCCGCTGAGGCGCAGCCGGTGGCGACCGCAGCGCGGCGCAGTCGCGCGCGGGCGCGAGACGCAGCGCAGCGCAGTCGCGCGCGGGGGCCAGGACAGCGCAGCGCAGTCGCGCGCGGGCGCGAGACGCAGCGCAGCCGCAGGCGCGCGACCGCGTCAGCGCCCGCCACCTGCGCCGCTGGCACCGACCGCAGCGAGCAGCGCTTCGCGGCGCGCGTCGGCGGGGTGGTCGTCGGCGAAGCGACGCGCGTGCTGGCGTGCCTCCTCGTGCTTGCCGAGGCGATAGGTGAGCAGGGCCAGATCGTGACGCGCGTCGGCGTGGCGCGGGTCGATGCGGATGGCGGCCAGGTAGCCGCGCCGCGCCGCCTCGGCGTCTCCGCGCTTGTCGGCCACCGCGGCCAGCGCCCAGGTGGCGTCGACGTCGTTGGCGTCGGTGCGCAGGAGCGGGGCGACCTCGGCCGCGGCCTCGTCGAGGCGACCTGCGGCCCGGAGCACGCGCCCGCGCAGCTGGCGCGCGTCGCGCCCGGCGCCCGAGGCCACCGCGCGCGCGGCCGCCTCCGCGGCGTCGTCGAGGCGCCCTGCGCGCTCGTGCAGCAGCGCCTCGAGCCAGGCCACCGTGGCCGGCGTCGCGCCGCCGGCGCGCGCGGAGTCGATGGCGCGCGCGGCGCCGTCGAGCTCACCTTCGCGCACCAGGGCCTCGGCGAGCAGCGCGTGCACCTCGCCGCGGCCCGGACAGGCCTCCACCGCGGCCTCGGCGCGCTGGCGGCGGTCACGGGCCTCGCCGCGGGCGGCGGCGCGCGCGGCCATCTCCAGACAGGTGCACGATCGCGGGCGCGCCGTGAGGCACCGCGCGGCCACACCGCGCGCCTCGTCGAAGCGGCGCGCCGCGAGGTGCGCGCCCCCGACCTGCGCCGCGGCGCGCTCGTGCCCCGGCTCGCGCCGCAGCGCCTCGCCCCACATCGCCGGGGCATCGCGCAGCACCGTTCCGGCCGCCCCGAGCTGGGTGATCCCCAGCGCCAGCACGGCGATGGGGCCGGCCATGCGCTTGTGCTTGAAGCTCGAGCCCAGCCACTCGCCGGCCGCCGCCGAGGCGGCGCAGGCCAACGCTCCCCACAGCGGCACGGCGATGAGCGGAACGGCGCTGCCCAGCGGCCGCGTTCCGTCGCGCAGCGACCAGGACATGGCCACGGCGGCGGCGAGCGCGAGCGCGCCCAGCACGGCGGCCGCCGTGGCGGTGGCGTTCTCCACCCGGCGCCTCAGCCACCAGAGGCCCGCGCCAACGAGGAGCACCGGCAGCACGCAGAGAAGCGCCACGCCCAGCGCGAACGGCGGCTCCGGGTCCGGCGAGAAGGCGCTCGGCAGCAGCGTCAGCCCGAGGAGGGACGCCGCGCGTACGAGGATGTCGCTCCAGGCCGCGCCCACGATCGCCGCACCTTACGGCATTGCCAGCGCCGCGCGCGATACGTCGCGCGCGGATCAATCCAGTGGTGTCGACGCATCGCGGCGGGCGGGCCGACCCGGGACGCGGTGGAGCTGGCCGACCGCCTGGCGAAGAGCCCGGAGGTGGCGGCGTGCACCTCGCGGCAGCTCCTCTCCTATGCGCTGGGCACCCCGCTGGCCCAGAAGCAGTCCTGCATGCTCGATGACGTGATCGGCGAGGGCGAGGACGCCAACGCGCTGGAGCCGGTGGAGATCGTGCGGCGCATCGCGGTGTCGGCCGCGCTTCGCGTGCGCCAGGACGGAGGTGCACAGTGAGCGGCTATCGCCAGACGCGCCGCGCCTTCCTGCGCGGGCTCGGGGCCGCCGGGCGCCACCGCGGGCCTCGGGTACTGGCTCCTCTCCAGCGAGCGCCGCGCCGAGGGCGCCGGCCCGCCGCGCCGGCTGGTGGTCATGCAGCGCCCCAACGGCACCATCCGCGACATTGGCTGCCGAACGGCGCCGGCGGCGGCGCGACGCTCGGACCCATCCTGCTGCCGTTCGAGGACCTCTTCTCGAAGATGGTGGTCACCGACGGCCTGGACATCGTGACCTCGAACGGCGGCGACGCCTCGCACGAGGGCGGGCTGGTGACGCTGATGACCGGCAATCCCATCGGCGAGGCGCGCCCGCCGAGCAACGACGACTGGAAGAACACCGCCAAGTCCGTGGATCAGGTGTTCCTGGACAAGTCCTCGATGCTCGCCGAGGCGCCGGTGCCCTCGGTGCAGCTGGCGGCGCACCATCGCCAGGATGGGCCGCCCGAGGTGGCCAACCTGGCGCTGTCGTACGAGGGCGCCGACGCGCCGCTCTATCCGGAGGTCAAGCCGTCGCTCGTCTACGAGCGCCTCTTCGGCAACCTGCTGCCCGGCGGCGAGACGGAGGAGAACGCCGAGGCGCTGGCCAGGGCGCGCGCCAAGAACAAGAGCGTGCTCGACTTCATCGACGGCGACCTGAAGCGTCTCCAGGAGCTCGTCCCCTCCTCGGAGAAGGAGAAGCTCGAGGCGCACTACGACGCCATCCGCCAGCTGGAGAAGACGCTGGACGGCGTGGCCAGCTCCTGCGACCCGGGGTCGGGGCCCACCGACCCGGTCGATTCCGACAGGCACACCGACGTGGGCGTGGTCGGCGGCATGCAGCTGGCCCTGCTGCGCACCGCGCTCGCGTGCGACATCACCCGCGTGGCCACCTTCATGTGGTCTGCCGGCGCCAGCCGGGTCGGCGGCTCGGCCATGGGCATCGAGGGCGGCCGCTTCATCGACTTCGGTGGGCGCTCCACCAACGATCTGTGGCTCACCCTGGCCGGCCTCTACGACGTCGACATGGGCTCGCTCGGCGACCCCGGCCAGTACCAGGGCCCGCTGCCCGGCCTCATCGTGTAGCCCGGCTGCCCTTTCAGGGCAGCTTGGTCGGCTCGGGGACCTTCTTGCCGCCGCGCACTGCCTCGACGATGACGTCGTTGAGCTTGCGATCGACCTTCTCGCACTTGTCGGTGACCGTGCCCACGGTGGCGCCCTTGCACTCCTTGCGGCGCTCGGCGGCGATCTTGCCGACCTTCTCGTCCTCGAGCAGCGAGGCCTGGGTGGCGTCGCCGAGCGAGCGCCAGGGCACGGTGGCGTGCTTGGGCTTGGACGGGGGCTGGAAGCGCACCTCCTCAGCGGAGAGCGTGGCGCAGGTGCCGTCCCAGCGCAGCACGTCGTAGCTCGCGCCGGCACCGCTGACCTGCATCCCGCCGGTGTCGACCTTCTTCTCGGAAAGGACGAGCACCTCCTCCTCGAAGACCAGCTTCTCATCGGAGCTCGGGCCGTTGAGACCGTTGAACGGGACCGCCTCGCGGACGGCCACGTAGGTGCGGCGCCAGGGCGAGCCGCCAGCGAGGAGGTAGATGGCCAGGTCGGGGTGCACGC
>JBBJMR010000096.1:0-27166 GCA_037720395.1 Polyangiaceae bacterium | reverse complement strand
GCTCGGCGCCGGGTCGCTGGACAGCGCGCTGCCCATCGATCCCGGCCAGCACGTGCTCGCCGTCGAGGCGCCAGGCCGGGCGCGCAGCGAGCGCACCATCGAGATCGTCGAGGGCGAGTCGAAGCGCGAAGCGCTCCAGGCCGGCGCACCGAGGGTCGGCGGCGCCGTCGGCGGCGACGTCGACGGCGGCTCCGGCGACACCCGCCGCACCCTGGGCTTCGTGCTCGGCGGGGTGGGCATCGCCGGGCTGGCCGTGGGCACGGTCACCGGCGTGATGGTGCTCGGCAAGAAGAGCACCGTCGACGACGAGTGCGACGCGCAGAAGCGCTGCACCCAGACGGGCCTCGACGCGGCCGACGCCGGCAGCACGCTGGGCACGGTCTCCGGCATCGGCTTCATCAGCGGCGGGATACTGCTCGGCGCCGGCGTGTTTCTGGTGTTGACGACCAGCGGCGGAGACAGCGGCAAGAGCAGCCACGGCGGCGCGACCGCGCTGCACCTGGGCCCCGGGCGCGTCGCCTGGAGTGGCCGGTTCTGACCGCTAGCCGCCAGCGTTCCGCGGGGCGGGATCGATCTCGGTGTCCTCGGCGGTGAGCAGCGCTGCGGCGCGGGACAGCGCTGCCTTCGAGCCGGCGAGGAAGAGGCGATCGCCAGGCTCGAGGGGCGTGGCCGGATCGACCGGCTCGTGCACGGCCCCCTCGCGCTGCAGCGCCAGCGCGCTGGCGCCCGTCCTGGCGCGCAGCTCCATCTCGACCAGCGTCTTGCCGGCGGCCGCGCTGCGCGGCTCGACGAGGTAGCTCTCCAGGCCCACGTCCTGCGCCGCCAGCGCCCCCACCGCCGCGTGGTCGAGCGAGGGCGCGCTGGGTTGCGAGGGCGCATCGCCGGCGGCAACCGCCGTGGTGCGCGCGCGCCGGCGAGGCGGGCGCGCACCACGTCGCGCGAGGCGCCGGTCCGCGTCAGCACTCGCCCGAGCATCTCGATGCCCGACTCGACCTCCTCCACCACCACCTCGCTGGCGCCCAGCGCGCGCAGGCGCGCCGCGTCCTTGACGTAGTGCACGCGCACGAAGATCGGTGTCTCCGGCGCATGGGCCCGCGACGCGGCGACCGCGCGCTCGGCGGCAGCGGGGTCGTTGATGAGCAGCACCACCGCGCGCGCTCTCTCGGCGTGCGCGTGCGCCAGGGAATCGGGGCTGGAGATGTCGCCGTAATAGACGGGCTCTCCGCCGGCGCGCGCCCGCTGCACGGTGTCGGCGTTGAGCTCCAGCACCAGGTACGGCGTGCCCGTCTCGCGCAGCGCCGAGGCCAGCACCCGGCCGGCGACACCGTAGCCGACCACGATCACGTGGTCCTGCATCTCGGCGTGCTCCGGCGCGGCCTCGTCGACGCTCGGCGCACCGACCAGCCTGGCCAGACGCTTCAGGCTCTGCGCCCCCGCCGCCAGGCGCGGCGCCAGGCGCACGGCCACCGGGGTGACCAGCATGGTGAGCACTGCAGCGCCGAGGAGGATGCGCTCCTCGCCGCGCTGGAGCATGCCCATCTCGGCGCCGGCGCGCGCCAGCACGAAGCCGAACTCCCCGAACTGCGCCAGACCCACGCCGGCCAGCACCGCCACCTGCGGCGGGAAGCGCATGGCCATGCAGGCGATGGCCGCCACCAGCGCCTTGCCGAAGAGGATCCCCCCGAAGACCAGCCCCACCGCGACGGGGGCCTCGAGCAACACGCGGACATCGAAGAGCATGCCGAGCGAGACGAAGAAGATGCTGGTCAGCAGATCGCGCAGCGGCAGCATCTCGGACAGCGCCCGGTGGGCGTAGTCCGAGTCGGCCACCACCATCCCTGCCAGGAAGGCACCCAGCGCCAGGGAGAGGCCGGTGAGGGAGGTGAGCCAGGCGGTGCCCAGGCAGACCACGCAGATGGAGAGGAGGAAGATCTCGCGGCTCCGCGCGCGATCGATGATGGCGAAGGCGCGCGGCACCAGCCAGCGCGAGATGACCAGCGTCCCCACCACCACCAGGGCGGCCTTGCCCAGGGCGATGGCCGCCTCCATCCCCGGCGAGGAGCCGCCCTTGCCGGCCAGGACCGGCACCAGGAGCATCATCGGCACCACGCACAGGTCCTGGAAGATGAGCGCGCCGACCACGAAGCGACCGTGGGGCGCGTTCATCTCGCCGCGCTCGCCGAGGGCGCGCAGGACGATGGCCGTGCTGGAGAGCGCCACCAGGAAGCCGAAGAAGACGCCGCGCTGCCAGGTCTCGCCGAGCAGCATCACCACGCCCACGGTGACCGCCGTGGTCAGCCCCACCTGCAGCGCGCCGCCCACCGCGACCAGCCGGCCGATGCGCGTCAGGCGCGAGAGCGAGAACTCGAGGCCGATGGTGAAGAGGAGGAGGACGACCCCGACCTCGGCCAGCATCTCGATGCCGTGCGGGTCGTGGACCATCTTGAAGCCGTGCGGGCCGACCACGGCGCCCGCGGCCAGGAGGCCAGTGACGATGGGCAGCTTCAGCCGCGAGAGCAGGAGCGCGGCGAGCACACCGACACCGGAGACCAGGACCAGCTCGGAGAGGGTGGAGGTGAGGTTCAGGGGTGCCTCCCGAGGTGGGCTTCGGGGCGACCGGCGCTCGGAGGCGCCGCCGACGAGGTGGATCTAGTCGCTGACCTCGACGTCGAGGCCCACGAGCTTCATCAAGCGCAGAGCGTTGGCCGTGGTCACCGGCCCTTGCTTCAGTTTGTAGTCGAAGGTCATCCGATCGTCGCTGACCAGCTCCTCGAAGTGCACGTTGCGCACCCGACCGCCGGTCTCCTCCTCGAGCGCGGCCAGCCCGAGGTCGTGCGAGGAGACGCCGCCGATGGCGCCACGCGCCAGCAGGTGCTTGACCACCGCCTTGGCGCCGATGCGCCGCTCGCGGGAGTTGGTGCCGTGCAGCACCTCGTCGAGGAGGAAGAGCACCGGGTCGCCACCTGCCTGCGAAGTATCGACGACCATCTTCAGGCGCTCGATCTCGGCGTAGAAGTGGGACACGCCGTGCTCCAACGAGTCCTCGAGGCGCATGCTGGTGCGCACCGCCAGCACGCTGGTCTCCAGCTTTTCGGCGCACACCGGGGCGCCGGCCAGCGCCAGCACGGCGTTGATGCCGATGGAGCGGAGCATGGTGCTCTTGCCCGACATGTTGGAGCCAGTGATCATCAGCGCTTCGGGCGGCGGGCGCTCCGCCCGAGAGCCCGGGTCGAGGCCATCGTCGCCGAGCGCCACGTCGTTGCTCACCCGCCGCGCCGCGGGCAGGAGCGGGTGCCCGAGCGCAGTGGCCGCCACGCGCGGCCGGTCGCCGCCGACCTGCGGCCAGCACCAGGTGGGGCGCTCGCGGGCCAGCCCGCCGAGCGGGGCCAGCGCCTCGATCTCGGCGGTGACGTCGAGCCACCTTCGCACGCGTACGCCGGAGCGCTCGTGCCAGCGCGTCAGCGCGCGCGCCACCCACAGGTCCCACATGACCAGGGTGTTGACCACGAAGTAGATGATGGCGTTGTGCCGCAGCTCGGCGTACCCGACGATGCGCTCCAGCGAGCGCATGGCCTGCGAGGCGTCGTGACCCGAGCTGCCGCGCAGCTCCGCGGCGAGCTCGGTGGATCGCGGCGCACCGAGCTTCTCGTCCTCGATGCGCTCGAAGAGGCCGCGGTACCGACCGAAGGGGGCCTGGCGCGAGCTGACCATGCCCACCGTGGCCTGGATGGCCTCGCGCGCCGCGCCGAGCAGCGCCAGCTGGGCCAGCGCGCCGATGAGCCACGACCAGCGCAGCGGCCCGGGCAGGAGGCCCTCGGAGACCTGTGGGATCACCAGCAGCGCCAGCGTGATCGGGACCAGCACCTTGCCGGCCAGCGCCACCGCGGCGGGCACGCGCGGCACGCGCTCCGGCGGCGTCGCCGTCCAGGCGATCACCGGATCGACGCCCTCCTCGCGCGGCTCGCGCGGCGGCCCGCGCTGCGCCTCCAGGGCCAGCAGAGCGATGTCCTCGCGGAAGCGGTCGCGCTCGGCGAGCTCGCGCGCCGCCTCCTGCCGCGCGGCCACGATCTCCGCGGTCGCCGGGCCCAGCAGCCACGAGGCGAGCAGCGCCTCCGCGCCCGGCGTGCGCGCCGTGGAGAGCATCTGGAAGAGCGAGCCCTGCCCGAGGATGTCGAGGTCCCGCGCGTAGCCGTGCCCGGCCACGGCGAAGCGCTCGCCGCGATCGGGCAGCTCGCGCGTCTCCTCGCGGCACCGCGCCAATCCCCGTGCCACCACCGAGGCGCGCAGCTCGAAGGCCGCGGCGCGCGTGATGAGCAGGGCGTGACGCACCACCAGCGCCACGAAGGCCACGAAGGCCGCGCCGGCCAGGGCCCAGCCGGCGGCGGGCAGCCAGCGGAAGACGCCGTACCCGGCCAGCCCGACGGCGATGAGGAAGGTCACGCCGCGCAGCGCGGAGATGCGCGCGCCGCGCTGCTCCAGCTCCGCGGCGCTGGCGCGTAGCTCCGCGAGCCTGCGCTCGTAGACCGTCTCCACCGGCTCCGCGGGCATCGCCCCTGCTTAACACAAGGCTCCAGGCGCCAGCCTGAAGCCTGAAGCCTTTTCAGAACGCCAGGCCGAGCGTGGCGACGCCCTGCATGAACGCGTTCGCCCCCGGGCCGCCGAGCGCCATGGCCTCGGCGTCGACGCCGAAGCGCCAGCGGCTGCCGACCACGATGGGCGCGTCGAATCCGGCGCCGATGGCCGCGCCGAAGCGGTGCACCGAGTGGTGATCCTCGGGGTCGTTGGAGCCGACCGTCTCGTGCGCGCCCCAGTGATCGGGATCGAGGTGCACGTGGTGCACGCGCAATGCCCCGTACGGACGCAGACGCCAGGAGGTGGGGGCGGTGAGGCGGAAGCCGAGACCGAGGTCGTAGCCGTTGGCCTGCGAGCTCTCGCCGGCGTGCTCGGCGCTGAAGTGGGAAAAGCCGAGCATGGCCTCCCCGGTGGCCCACTCCGAGAAGGCCAGCAGACCCATGACGCGCACGTTCATGGTCGCCACGCCCTCGTCGGCGATGGCGCCGGCGCCGAATCCGGCGACGAGCCCGTGCCCGCGGTAGCGCCAGGCCTGCGCGGGCGGGTCGTCGGGCGTCTCGTGCTGCGGCCCGGTGCCGGCGGCGAACGCGGTCGACGAGGCCAGGCTCGGGCCCGCGGCGGTGGCGAGCGCGACGAGCACCAAGAGGCTCCGCCAGGAGACCTCGCTTCTGTCGAGGCTGCGATACAAAGCCATTGCCGGACCAGCATGCCACGTGGGGGGCGCCCCGCGCGCCATGCCGACTGTCGAGAACATGCTGGGCATGGCCACGCCGAGGGAACTTCGCGCTCGCCCGATTGCGTTGCGAGGCCCTGGGGGCTCGACTAGCGTGGGAGGCTGGGTCATCGCGGCAATGATCGAGGATCCCCCCAGCAGCACCGGCTCGGTCCCGCGCCGCCAGGTCTGGTCGTACCTGGCCGGGCCGCTGCTCGCCCTGGGCGCCATCCTGGTCATCGAGCTGGCGGACGCGGCCAGCATCACCATCCCCAACCCGCCGGCCATCCTGGTGATGATCGTCGTCTTCTCCGCCTTCTCCGGCGGCCTGAAGAGCGGGATGATCGCCGGCGCGTTCGCCTGCCTCTACTTCGCCTCGTACTACTCCGAGCCCGGGCGCCCATTCCATTACAACGCCGAGAACCTGCTGCGCGTCATCGTCTATGCGCTGACCACGCCGGCGATGGTGATCATGGCCAGCATCGCCAAGCGCCGCGCGGATCGGATGGCCGACGAGTCGCTGCAGCAGGAGCGCGAGCACTCCGCCTCGCTGCGCGCGCTGCTCGATCAGCGCCGCCGCGCCGAGCAGGAGCTGTCGCAGGCCAAGGAGGCCGCCGAGGCCGCCAACCGCGCCAAGAGCGAGTTCCTGGCCAACGTCAGCCACGAGATCCGCACGCCGATGAACGGGATCATCGGCATGACGCTGCTCGCCCTGCGCAGCAATCCCACCCGCGAGCAGCGCGAGTACCTGGAGATGGTCAAGGTCTCCGCCGACTCGCTGCTCATGGTCATCAACGACATCCTCGACTTCTCCAAGATCGAGGCCGGCAAGCTGGACCTCGACGAGCTGGACTTCGACCTCGCCGATTCCCTGGCCGACGCCACCAAGACGCTGGCCCTGCGCGCCCACGAGAAGGGACTGGAGCTCGCCTACCGCATCGCCCCCGAGGTGCCCGAGGTCCTCTCCGGCGATGCGCTGCGCCTGCGGCAGGTGCTCCTCAACCTGGTGGGCAACGCCATCAAGTTCACGGACAAGGGCGAGGTCATCGCCTCCGTCGCCCTCGACGCGGATCTCCAGGGAAAGGTGGTGCTGCACTTCAAGGTGCGCGACACCGGCGTCGGCATCCCGGCCGCCAAGCAGCTGGTCATCTTCGAGCCCTTCGCGCAGGCCGACGGCTCGACCACCCGCAAGTACGGCGGTACCGGGCTGGGGCTCTCCATCTGCTCACGGCTGGTGGAGATGATGGGCGGGCGCATCTGGGTGGAGAGCGAGCCCGGTCGCGGCAGCACCTTCCACTTCACCGCCACCTTCGCCCGGGCCACCGGCGAGCGCCGCCGACCGGTGCGCGCCCGCAACGTGCCGCCGCGCGCCCAGGGCCTGTCGGTGCTGGTCGTCGACGACAACCCCACCAGCGGGCGCATCCTCGACGATACCCTGGGGCGCTGGACACTGGAGCCGCAGGTGGTGAGCAGCATCCCGGCCGCGCTGGAGGCGGCCACCGCGGCCAAGGCGCGCGGCAAGCCGTTCGATCTCTTCGTCGTCGACGCCACCTTGCCTGGCAAGGACGGCTTCGCGCTGGCGGAGGAGCTGTCCAGGCGCGGCTTCGGGAGCACGCCGCTGGTGATGATGCTCAGCTCCACCAGCCGCCGCGAGCCGGCCGAGGAGCGCTCGCTGGGCATCGGGGCCTACGTCTCCAAGCCGATCAAGAAGAGCGAGCTCCTGGAGGCCATCGTCCAGGCGCTGCGCGTCTCCTTCCCCCCGGACGAGGAGCCGACCCAGCGCGATCTCCTGGGCGAGGTGCCACGCGCGCAGCGCCTGGAGATCCTGCTCGCCGAGGACAACCCGGTGAACCAGAAGCTGATGCTCACCCTGCTCCAGAAGCAGGGGCACTCGGTGTTGCTGGCACGCACCGGCCGCGCCGCGCTGACCGCCTTCGGCGAGCGCACCTTCGACATCGGTCTGCTCGACGTGCAGATGCCGGAGATGGACGGCTTCGAGACCACCGCCGCCATTCGCGCCCGCGAGGAGATGACCGGCACCCACCTGCCGCTGGTGGCCATCACCGCCTATGCCATGCGCGGCGATCGCGAGCGCTGCATCGCCGCCGGCTTCGACGACTACGTCTCCAAGCCCATCGACTTCCAGGAGCTGTTCTACACCATCGAGAAGCTCGTCCCGCGCGCTGCGCTTCCGGCGCGCCCCAGCACGCCGCCGCCCTCACCGCCGCCCGGCATGGAGGAGGCCACGACCGACCTCATCGACGGCGCGGGGCCGCTGGTCGACGAGGCCGCGGCGCTGGCGCGCGTGGGCGGCGACCCCGAGCTCTTGCGCGAGCTGGTGGGCGTGTTCCTGGCCGAGGTGCCGGGCTGGCTGGCCGAGCTCGGCAAGGCGATGGCCGCGGGCGATGCGACCTCGGTGCGGCGGGTGGCGCACACCATCAAGGGCGCCGTCGACAACTGCGGCGCCAGCTCTGCCCGCGCGTCGGCCAATCGGCTCGAGCAGCTGGCGCGCGACAAGCAGATGGCCGGCGCCCCCGCCGCGCTCGACGAGCTAGCCGCCGAGCTGCGCCGCCTCGACCCCGCCCTGCAGGCGCTGGCGCGCGGCGACAGCAGCGCCCGGGACGAGCGCCGCGCCCCACCGCCGAGCTCGAGTCACGCATGACGACCGTGCTCGTGGTCGACGACTCGGCGGTCGATCGCCACCTGGCCGGGGGGTTGCTGCGCAAGCGTGGGCTGACCCCGGTCTTCGCCTCGCACGGTCGCGAGGCCCTCGAGCTCATCGATCGCGATCAGCCGGACATCGTGGTCACCGACCTGCAGATGCCGGAGATGGACGGCCTCGAGCTCACCGGCGCCATCCGCCGCCGCTTCCCGTTCCTGCCGGTGGTGCTGATGACCGCGCACGGCAGCGAGGAGATCGCGGTGCAGGCCCTGCAGCGCGGCGCCGCCAGCTACGTCGCCAAGCGCAACCTGGCGCACGAGCTGGCCGATACGGTGGGCAGCGTGCTCGAGCTGGCTGCGGCCAGCCGCAACGAGGAGCGGCTGCTGTCGTTCCTGACGCGCACCGAGTCGCACTTCGAGATCGACAGCGACATGGCCAGCATCACCCCCCTGGTCGGTCACCTCGAGGCCAGCCTCAAGCGGCAGCGACTGTGCGACGAGACCGGATCGATCCAGGTCGCGGTGGCGCTGCGCGAGGCGCTGGTCAACGCCATCTACCACGGCAACCTGGAGCTCTCCTCGGAGCTCATCGAGAAGGACGAGCAGGAGTTCCTGGCGCTGGCCAGGCAACGGCGCGCGGACAAGCCCTGGTGCGAGCGACGCGTGCGCGTGACAACCATCGAGACGCGCGACCGCGCCGTCTACGTGGTGGCCGACGACGGCGCCGGCTTCGACCCCTCGGCCCTGCCCGACCCCACCGACCTCTCCAACCTCGAGAAGCGCACCGGGCGCGGCCTGCTCCTCATCCGCACCTTCATGGACGAGGTGTCGCACAACGCCGCCGGCAACGTGATCACCATGGTCAAGCGCGCCGACCCGGAGCTCGGACCGCGCAGCAGCCGCCGCCCCATGCCGTCGGAGGGGTAGGCGCGGTCGCGAGGCGCGTGCGCGGGAATCGACCGCCCGGCTCGCCGGTTGTTGGCCGCGTGAGCCCACCTCCGCCCGCGCCCCCCCCCCCACCCCCCCCCCCCCCCCCCGGCCGACGACGATCCGCGAGGCGGGCGCTGGCGCTCGGCGCGCCGCGGTCTGCGCGACCTGGTCTCGGTGGGTGCCGCCGCCGTGGTGGTGCTGGTGGCGCGCACCTCGCTCGCCGACCACTACACGGTGCCCAGCGGGTCGATGCGGCCCACCGTACAGATCGGTGACCGGGTGCTCGTCGACAAGGCCGCCTACGGCCTGCACCTGCCGCTCGTCGACGGCTACCTGGTCCGGGGCGCCGAGCCGGCGCGCGGCGACGTGGTGGTGCTCGAGGCGCCCGACACCGGCATCGTGCTCCTCAAGCGCATCGTCGCCGTGCCCGGAGATCGCGTGGAGGTGCACAGCGGCCAGGTCTGGATCGACGGCAAGCCCGCACCGGTGCGCGTCGAGGACGGCGCCGAGCTCGAGCTGCTCGAGGGCGGGCGCAGGCACCCGGTGGCCCTCGGCGACGGGGGCCCCGACTACGGGCCGACCGCGGTGCCACCGGATCGGTTCCGGGTGCTCGGGGACAACGGGGGCGCCAGCGGCGACGGGCGCTTCTTCGGCCTGGTGCGTCGAGACGCCCTGCTCGGGCGAGTGGAGCGCGTCTACTTCCGCGCGGGTGGCCCGGCCTGGATCGACCTGTGCTCGCCGCGCGCAGCGGGCGTCAGCCGAGCGGCCCCGCCCGTCGGTGGGCGCATGGCAGCGTCGATCCCCACCTCGGCCCTGGTGGCGCAGATGTGCTGCGCGGCGGCGCCCCTGGCGGCGCCGCGCCGCGCCGCGCCGGAGCGCCGCGAGGACGACGCGCTCGCCTACGCGGGCGACGCCGAGACCTACGCGCTGGCGGCGCTCGTGCCGGGCGCCACCGTGGCCCGTCAGGCGCGCGCGCTGCTCACCCTGCTGGTGGGCCGCGCCACGGCCTGACCGACGGCGCACGCTCCACCGTGACCCGGGTGACCGCCTTCCTGTGCGCCGCCCTGCCGGCCGATGTGGTGCTCACCGCGCTGCTCGCGGCGCGCGCGCGCGCCAACCACAAGCACCTGACCCGCTTGGCGCTGCGGTTCGTGCTCGACCACCCGCACGCCGAGGACATGGTCCTGGCGCGCACCGCGGCCGTGCGCGACGTCTCGAGCACGCGCTCGGCCGCGAGGTCGCGCGGGCTGCGCGCGCCGCATCGCCGCCGGCGCCACCCGCGACGCGTACCTGGCGCGCAACCTGTACCGCTGGACCCAGTCGCCGCCGCGCGCCCGCGCTCTGGTGCGCGAGATGTACCGCGAGCTGCTCCCGCCCCAGGCGAGCGGCGCGCGGCCCTTGCCGGCGCGCGCCCGGGTGCCGGGTGCCTACGCCACCTTCCACACCGGCTGCGCCGAGGCGCTGGCCGCGGAGCGCGAATACCCGAAGACCATCACCGCAGACAGCCGCGGCGACATCTCGGCCACCCTGGTGCGCCTGTACCGCGGCGCGGATCGGGTCGAGCTGGGCGCGGCGCTGTCGGTGTACGTGGCGCGCGCCGCGGCCTCGCTGCCGCGGCTGCACGCCGTGGTCGGCCTGGTGCTCGACGCTTCGCTCTCCACCAGGGGCCACGGCGACCGGGCCTTCGCCTGCATCTCGCAGTCGGTGGCCCTGCGCATGGTCCTGGAGCGCTGCACCGACGAGCTGCGCGTGGCGCAGGTCGGCGGTGCCGGCGATCCGCCGGTCCCGGGCGGCGCGTCCGACCTGGCCATGGCCGTGCTCGATCTGCTCGAGCCCGCGCCGGACGCCGGCGGATACCGCACCCCGCCTGCGCGCAAGCCGGACGTGATCCTGGTGGTCACCGACGGCTACGAGAACCGCGACGGCGGCGATCTGCCCGCGTCCTCGCCGCCCTCGGCGACGAGGCTCCGCCGGTGGTGATCTGCACCGCCACCTTCACCGCCAAGGACGACCTGGCCCTGCGGCGCGTGCTCGAGCCCGCGCCGAAGGGCGCCACCCCCGACGCGGTGCGCTTCTGGCACGAGGACGACTTCGGCGAGGTCCTGCTCGCCGCCGGTGCGCGCGTGCGCCCGGAGATCGCTGTGCCCTGGCTGCGCGCCTGGCTGGCTGCGCGCCTGGTCACCCTGGAGACGGAGACCATGCCATGGATGTTGCCCCGCTGACCGCGCTTCCCCTGTTCCCATCCGACGTGCGCGTCGGCCCGGTGCAGCGCGCCGGCGTGATGGCCATGGCCCCGCTCTTCTCGGAGAGCCACAGCGGCCACAGCGAACGCTTCCTGCCGCCGCTCGGCGCGCTCAAGCTCTCGCGCGTCGCCGGCTACGGCAACGTCGAGGTCGAGTGCCGCGCCGAGAAGAAGCGCGGCGGGGTGGGCATCCTGCCGCTGCACGTCGGCTGGGTGCAGGACGGCGCGCAGAACCACGCGCTCTGCCGCGCCGCCCTGCTCTCGCCCGGCGAGAAGCGGATGTTCGACGACGCCTGTTGCGTGCAGCAGGCGCAGGGCGGCTACCTCGAGGGCCGGGAGCAGGGGTTCTTCGTCCTGCCACTGCCGCTGCGCACCGTCGCTCTGTCGATGCGCAACGAGCCCGGGTACAGCAAGCTCTGGCCGCAGATCTCCGAGCTCTGCAAGGAGATGGGCCTGCCCTGTCGCGGCCACCTGGACCAGATCATCTGCCGGCAGCGCGGCATGCTCACCCGGTACGCGAGTCGATTCGAGCTCCTCCCTGGTCAGACCGGCGCCCTCTTCTTCGTCAAGGACAGGCTGATGGGCATCGAGCTCGGCCCGACGCCCGACTGGTTTGCGGAGGTCTGGATGCCTCTCGTCTGCTTCTGCTACGGCGCCTACGCCATGCCGCGCGAGCGGCTGGCGCCGGCTCCGCGCGCGCTGGACAGGGGCTCGGTGCGCGCGGTGCGCGCCGGGCTCATCGCCGAGCGCCGCGCCGCCGACGAGCGGCTCTGGCAGGGCGTGCGCGACATCCGGCCTTCGCCCTACCGGCGCACCGAGGAGGAGCGCCTGCTCGATCTGCGGCTGTACACGGTGGAGAGCGACTGCTTTGGCGGTCAGGTCGTCGAGGAAGACGGCCGGCCCGTCTACGCGTCGCTGTCCGCGCGCCCCGAGTGGGCAGCGGCCGCCTGAGAGCGACGAGTTTCACGAGGAAGAGTGGCGGGAACTGCGCGAGGCCCAACGATGCCGGTGGCGGCACCTGCGCGAGCAGGAAAGGGTTCGACTCCCTACCTCGGCTCCAGGACAACACCCACGCCGTGGTAAACGCGTCCGGGAGATCGCCGACCGTCCCGCACTCTTCCTCTTCTTTTCGATCGACGGTGCGCTGTCGATGCTGCGCTTGCCGCGAAGGTGCTCGTTATTACGTTGTCCGGCACCATGTTCCGCGATCCGTTCGACCCTTTCGGTGGCTGGGGGCGACAGCCCCGCGATCCGCGCGTCCAGCCCCCACCGCCTCGGCGACCGAGCGCGCCGCCGTCGGATCCCTGGTCGAGCCCGCTTCGCCGCGCCGAGCCGCGGAGCGAGCGGACCGAGCCGTTGCCGCCGGTTCGCCGCTTCCGCGACGAGTCGCCCTTCTACCGGGACGGCATGCGGCCCCCCGAGCGCCGCGCGGCCCCCGCCGAGCCGCCGGGCGCCTGGCAGCACCAGCAGGACGAGCACGCCCGCCAGGAGGAGCGTCCGTCGCGGCCCGCCGAGCCGCAGCGCCCCGCGGCACCGCGCGTCGACGAGACGCCGGTCGTCATCGCCACCCACAACGCCGAGCTTGCGCTGCGCCGTGCCACCGAGGAGCTCGAGGCGCAGAAGCGGCGCATGGAGCGCGAGCAGCAGCGCACCCTCGAGGACACGCGCGCCCAAGTCGCCGCCGAGATGCTCCCCGTGCTCGACAACCTGGACCGCTCCATCGCTGCCGCCAGCAGCTCGGCCGAGGGCGGCGAGGCGGCGCTGCTCGAGGGCATTCGCCTGGTGCGCAGCCAGTTCGAGGAGGCGCTGGTCCGCGTCGGGCTGACGCGCATCGAGAGCGAGGGCCAGCGCTTCGACCCGGCCGTTCACGACGCCGTCGGCCTGGTCCAGGTGACGGACGAGAGCAAGGACGGCACGGTGGTGGACGAGTGGCAGCGCGGCTACCGGCTCGGCGAGCGAGTCATTCGCCCGGCCAAGGTCCGCGTCGCCAAGCGCGCCAGCTGAGTCGCTGCGCTCGGCCGCACGCGGCCCGTCCCAGACGCACGAGCGCGCGGTCCCCGCTCCGTGGAGCGCGGCCGCGCGCGTCGTGTCCCTACCAACCGACTACATCTTCGGCGGAGCCGGCGCCGGGGCGGGCGGCTTGGCACCGTCGACCTTCTTCGGCGCCGCGGCGTCGACCTTCGTCGGCGCGGACGCGCCCGCCTTGGCCGCGGGGTCGGTCTTGGCCGGAGCGGCCGCGTCGGCCTTGGCCGCCGGCGCCGCCTTCTTGACGACCTTGGTGAACTTGAGCGTCATGCGATCGCTCTCGCCGATGCCCACGTACTTGGCGCGATCCTTCTCGCCCCCCTCCAGGGTCGGCGGCAGGTTCCACACGCCGTCCGGGTAGTCCTTGGTGTCCTCGGGGTTGGCGTTGATCTCGGACTTCTTCGAGAGCTTGAAGCCGGCGGCCTCGATCTGCTCGATGACCCACTTCTCCGGCAGGTAGCCCTTCTTGGAGGCCTCGTCGACGTTGGCGTCGGGGGCGGCGCGGTGCTGCTCGATGGCCAGGATGCCGTTGGCCTTGAGCATCTTGTGCGCCTGGTCGAGCCAAGCGGACAGGTTGCCGTTGTTCTTCATCCCGTGCAGGCCGCGGGCGATGATCACCATGTCGACGGCGTTCTCCGTCTTCATGTCCGGGGCCTTGGAGTCGGTGACCACCACCTTCACCTTGCCGTACGCCTCGGGCAGGCGCTCCAGGAACAGCTTGAGGCGCTGCGCGTAGAAGGTGCCGCGCTGGTCGGCGGGGCCGTTGGCGTCGCCGTTGTTGACGAGGAGCTGGCCGCTCTTGGCCAGCGTCGGCGCGAGCAGCTCGGTGAACCACCCCTCGCCCGGGCCGTACTCGAACACCGTCATGTTCGACTTGTAGCCCCAGAAGTCGAGCGTCTCGGCCGGATGGCGATCCTTGTCGCGCTCGGCGTTGCCGGCGGCGCGGTGCTTGCTCGCCATGGCCGCGGTGACCGCCGCCTTGCCGCTCGGGAACGCCTTCTCGGCGAGGGCCTTCACCTCGGCGCGGATCTCCGGGCTCAGACGCGCCATCTCGCGCTGGTGCGTGGCCTCCATCTTGAGGCGGTCCTCCTGGAGCTCCTTCGCTTCCTGGGCCTTCTTCTTCTCCTCGGCCGTCGGCTCCTTGGGCGGCGGCGCCTCGGCCACCGGCGGCGGCGCGGGCATGGCGGGCTCCGGCGCGGGCGGCGGCATCGGCTCCGGCGGCGGTGCCGAGGAACACGCGATGAGGGAGACGGCAACCAGCGTTCCGAGGATCGTTCGCATGCCGGCGGACTAGCGCGGCGAACCGGGTGGGACAAGAGGCCGGGAGCGAGAGGGGCGCACGACGGGGACGCCGAGTTCGCCCAGCTGCCAGACCATGGGGCGCTCCCCGAAATCGCGGAGCGCGGCGTCGATGCGCGAGAACGGCTTGCTGCCGAAGAACCCCTGGTGCGCCGACAGCGGCGACGGGTGGACGCCCTCGAGGACGCGATGCCGCGCGGCGTCCACGATCCGCGCCTTCTTGCGCGCGTGGGTGCCCCACAGGGCAAAAACCGCAGGGCGTACGCGGGCGGAGACGGCGCCGATCACGGCGTCGGTGAAGGCCTCCCAGCCCCGTCTGGCGTGGGAGCCGGCCGCGCCGGCGCGCACCGTGAGGACGGTGTTCAGGAGGAGCATGCCCTGCTCGGCCCAGGGCATCAGGTAGCCGTTGTCGGGCACGCGGAAGCCGACGTCGGTGTGCAGCTCCTTGAACATGTTGGCCAGCGACGGGGGCGGCGCCACCCCGGGGAGCACCGACAGCGCCAGCCCGTGGGCGTGCCCGGGCGTCGGGTACGGGTCCTGGCCGACGAGAACGACGCGCACCGCCTCCAGCGGCGTGGCGGCCAGCGCCGCGAAGACGTGCTCGTGCGCCGGCAGGACCGTGGACGTCGCGCGCTCCGCCTCCACGAAGCGCGTCAGCTCCGCGAACGCCGGCGCCTCCAGCGCGGGCGCCAGGGCCGACGCCCATCCGGCAGGGACCAGGTCGCGCATGGCGGCTGATTATCGCGGAGGCGTCCGGCCCGCCAGCGATGCACCGCGATGCGCGGTGCTATAGGGGAGCGATGTCGATGCGCGCGCTGCTCGGGGCCTGTCTCGCCGCCTGTCTGTCCGTGCTGCTCCTGGCCTGCGAGAAGCCGTCGCCGCCCAAGCTGACCCCGGTGAGCGGCCGCGTCACCAGCGTGAGCATCACTGGCATCGGCCTCGAGGTCACCCTCGACGCGCAGAACCCGAACGGCATCGCCATCACCACGCGCTCGATGGCCGGCAAGATCACGCTCGACGGCAAGTACCACGCGGGCGACGTCACCACGGCCACCACCGTCAAGCTGCCGGCCAACAAGAGCACGCGCCTGACCATCCCCATGACCGTGCAGTGGAAGGACATCGGCTCGGTGATCACGCTCGCGGCCAGCAACCGCAACGTGCCGTACCGGATCGACGGGACGGTGGCCATCGGGAGCGAGTCGATCAACTTCGATGTGCCGTTCGCCATCGACGGGGTGGTCACGCACGCCGAGCTGGTGCAGGCCACCGCCAACTCCATCCCCAAGATTCCGGGCATCCCGGGTCTGCCGGTCCTGCCGTAGCCCTTTCGGTCGACGGCGCACGCAACGCCGAGCGAGGCGCGCGGCTGGCGTCGAGGTCGATTCAGTCGCCGCGCGGTGCGTCGGGGCCCGCGGCCGGCCTCGGAGCCGGCTCGGCGGGCGCCGGACCAACGAGCGTCGGGGCGACGTCGCGGGGATCGGCAGGCGCCGCGGGCGCCGCCACGGCCGGCAGCGCGCGCTCGGCGGCATCGGGGCTGGCGAGGCGATCGTCGCCGGGCGGTGCGCTCGCGCCCGGTCCCTCGGCGCCCGCGGGGTCGCCCGGCAAAGCCGCGCCGCCCGGCACCGGCGCCGGGTCTGCGGAACGCGCCCCGGTCGGCCAGGCGCGCGACGGCAACGGGCCGCGGGGCACGTCGGGCAAGGAGGAGATCTCGGTCGCTCCCGGTGGCGCAACGACTGGCTCATCGCGGCGCGCGGCCAGCGCCTCGCTGGCCGCGGCCCTGCGCGCGCGAGGCAGCACGACGGAAGCGAGGGCCGCGCTGCGCCGACCAGGGACGCGTTCGCCGAGCCGCGCATGCGGATGGCGGCGCCGGCCAGGACCCAGAGGACACCGAGAGCGAGGACGGCGGTGGCGAAGCCATGCGAGGCGCGCGGTCGGCGCCCGCGCGGCACGTCGATGGGCGGCTCCGCCGAGAGCGTGATCGGGTGCAGCGAGGGGCTGTTGGTGCCGGGCGTGGCCGCGACGGGCGCTGCCAGCGCGGGCTGGGCAGCCGGCGGTGGCGCCGCGGCGCGGCAGCGTGCGGTGTCGGCGCGGGCGGCGCGGGCGGGGCAGTGTGCGGTGTCGGCGCGCGCGGCGCGGGCGGGGCAGCGTGCGGTGTCGGGGAGCGGCGCGGGCGGGGCAGCGAGCGGCCCGAGCCGCGACGCGCCAGGCCACGGTGATGTGGGCGCCCCGACACCGCTCGCCGACTGGCGCCGCGCGGTCACCGGATCGTCGCCATCGTCGCTGCCATCCTCGTCGTCGATGAGCTCGTCGGAGGACACCAGCATGGCGTCGCGCGGCACCAGCTCGAAGGGCAGCGCATCGCCCGACGGGCGCGGGGCGGGCATGCTCGGCGGCGCGGGCATGCTCGGCGGCGCGGGCATGCTCGGCGGCGCGGGCCCGGGCGCGACGAGGGCGTGGAAGAGACGGGACACCTCGGTGTTGACGCTGACCGGCGAGACCTCGAACCGCGCGCGCGGCAGCACCGACGGCGCTCGGAGCGCCGCGACGCGTCGGCGGGCACGGCCAGCTCCGGCGCGCGCCGCACCGGCGGGGGCGAGGAGGTGCGCCGCGGTCGCGCCATCTCCAGCAGCGCCGCGAGCTCGGCGGCCATGACCGCGGCGTCCGGCTGGCGTTCCAGCGGCTGACGACGCAGCGCGCGCGCCACCACCGCGGCCAGACCGCTGGCCAGGGCGTCGTCGCGCCCGGTGCGGAGCGGCGGGGCGTCGTCGAGGAGCTTGGCGCGCACCAGCTTGCCGGTGGTCACCGCGCCATAGACGTGGGCGCCGGCAGCGGCGCGGTAGAGCATGGCACCGATGGCGTAGAGGTCGCACGCCACGGTGACGTCGCGCGAGTTGAGCATCTGCTCCGGCGCCATGTACTCCATGGTGCCGATGGCCATGTCGGCGCGGGTGATGTTGGTCAGCGCCTCCTCACCGTCGCCGCCCTCGTCCGGCTCGTTGATCATGCGCCCGGCGCCGAAGTCGACGATGACCAGGCGCTTGCTGCCGTCCGACCGCGGCTCGAGCAGCACGTTGCCCGGCTTCAGGTCGCGGTGGATCACGCTGGCGCGGTGCAGATCGGCGACGGCGGCGGCGAGCGCGGCGCCGATCTCGATGACCTCCTCGACCTCGAGCCGACCGCGCTCGGCGAGGGTGCGGGACAGCGGCACCCCGCGCACGTACTCCATGACCAGGAGCAGCCCGTGCTCGGCGTCGTCGAAGAAGTCGACCACGCGCGCCACGGCGTCGCTGCGGATGCGCCCGAGCAGGTGCGCCTCGCGGCGGAAGCGTGCCAGCGACTCGGGGTCGGTCTGCGCCGCGAGTGCCGGCGACTTGATGGCCACCGGCAGGCCCATGGAGAGGTGCACGCCGGCGAAGACGCGGCCCATGCCGCCCTCGCCGATGGGGCGGTCGACGCGGTAGCGACCGGCGAGCACCATGCCCGGCGAGATGTCCGGGTGGGTCGCCGCGGGCAGCCGCGGGCTCGACGGGGGCATGGCGCCCATCGCCCGACCGGCCTTCGCGGAATTGCTCATGGTCGCTTCCTGCCCTTGCGCACCGCTCGCCACGGTGGCCGGCGCCGCGCCATGCACACATTGGACCACCAGGTGGTCAGGAGCCGACGGCGGGAATTGCTCTAGGTTCACGGGCAAGGCGAGCGGGGGCCGGCCGCCGATGGACAAGGCCAGATCCATTGGCCGGGATCCCCTGCACGCCGGGCAACCGACCCGCGGAGGCGCAGGGGGACGTCGAGCCGGATGGGGCGGTCGCGGACGCGGTCGCGAAGAGGCGGCCGGGGCGCTATCAAGTCGCAGCCGGCAGGTGACCACCCGCCGCGCGGCCCCGTGGCGGAATGGCAGACGCAGTGGATTTAAAATCCACGGCCCGAGAGGGCGTCTCGGTTCGACCCCGAGCGGGGCCACCAGTTGGTAATTACGCTGCAATCGTACCAGTCGATTGCGCTCACGCTGCGGACGCCGTCCCAGCTCTGGTCCCAGCTTCGCATCGAAATGCGGCCACGGCGGATGCCGTGGAGAGCGCCCTCGCCGGCGCCCTGGAGGCAGCCTCCCGGGCGGGAGAGTGGCCGGCCGTGATGGAGTTGGCGCGCCAGCTGGACGAGCGTAGGCGTGCACGTGCGGCCTCCAACGTGGTGCCGCTAGACCCTGCAGCGCGGAGACGGTGATGGCGAAGAAGGTGGGCTCCGCCGGCGGCGGGGTAGCTCCACGCGGCCCGCGGAAGTCGGAGGACCGAAGGCCACCGTTGGCGGCCGTCAGCTTGGTGCCGACCACCACCGACCGACCCGAGGTTTCCCCGCGGGCCGCGGCGCGCGCTGATGCCACCGGCGAGCTAACCGCCAAGGGGGAGCGGTCGAAGGCGAAGTTCGAGGCAGGCGTGCGAAAGATGGCCCGCGCCGCCGGGCGCGATCGTAGGCGCACTCGTGGACTCCTCGTTGGCGCCGACGCAGAGCGGCTCACCGACGACATCCTCCGCCCCTACTTCCAACGCGATGAACACGGACGACTGGATGGCCGCGGGATCGTCATCGACCCCTACGGGAGCATCGAGCTGCCGCGCGGCATCCCTGCCGACGAGGAGACGCAGCTGCGCGGTATCCTCGAAACCGCCGCCGGCAAGCAGGCCGCATATCGACTGGCAGGCGAGAAGCTGGTGTCGACCACCGCCGCAGCGCGCTGGCGCTTCACGCGGTTGGGCGAGCTGCTGCTCACAGCGGGCGGGATGCCTGAAGCGCCGGCCTGGATGGTGCGCATCGCAGAGCGCGCCAACCACAACGTGCTCACCGACGAGAAGGTCGGCGTGGAGCCGTGGATGCCGGTGCTGGCCAACATCATCGCGCCGCTCAACGTGTACCGACGCGAGAGCCCCAGCGCTGCCAAGCTCACCCACAAGGCGCGGCGCGAACTCGTCGAGCATGTACTCGGCGCCCTCGCGGCCAGCGTGGTGAAGGTGCCGGCGCAGTTCACCCGCGCCGACCCCATCAGGCTCGACGCGGCGGCTGAGGCTCTCATGGAGAAGCCCACCAGCGGGAGACCACTGGAGGCCTGGGGGCTGGCGCGCAGGTTCGCCGAAGTCTTCGACGTCCCCATGCCTGAGCAGAGCGATGCGACGCGCGACCGCTCTGGCCGGCCGCGGAACGCCACGCACGCGCCGCGGAAGGTCAAGCGCCGCCGCGGAGTAACCCGGCACTAGTGGCGCGCTAACCGCAGGCGGGTGCGTGGTCCTGTCTGCTCAATGCAGCACAGGACAGAGCCGCTCCCTGAGCCACTCCGCTGTCAGCTCGAGGCAATCGCCCTCAAGCGCGGCGACGTGAGCACCGCGGAGTTGCTCGGCCTCGGCAGGCAGAGCGTCGCCCGCGCTGTGGCGGGTTTCGCCGTTCGCCCCGTCGTGCGCCGTGTCCTGGAACTGCAGCTAGTGGGTCGCGTGGAGGCTCTCGTCCCAGAAAAGGGCGAGGGCCGCCCCCCGGTGCAAGCGGGAGACGGCCCAGGGAGCAAGCAATGGGAGATCTACAGCGTTTCAGATCCGGCCGCCACCGGGGCACCAACATCGACGCCGACAGCAACACGGTCGCCATCACCGTCGAGGTGCCCGCGAGCCGCTTCACCACCGTGCAAGCGCCGCCCGATCCCGTGTCCCAGCTGTCCGCCGACAGCGTCGGCCTCAAGCGGCGCGCCTTCCTGGAGACGCTAGCCCCGTACGAGGCCGCCGGCGGGGTCGTCGCGCGCCGCGGCAAGCTGCGCCTCGTGCGCCGCGAGCCCTTCGTCGCCTTCCTCATGGCGAGCCGGCCCATGCCGCACCCCGCGATCGAGCAGGACGCCGATGCGCGCCTGCGTGCGGGTGCCGAGCGGTTCCTCGCCAGCATGGGCGTCGAGCTGGTCGCGGAGGGCAGCCGATGACGCCCTCAGCCATGCGGGTGCATCCCGCCGCTGCGATCTTCCCCATGCAGTCGGAGGCCGAGCTGACGATGCTCGCCGACGACATCAAGCGGCACGGTCAGCGACACCCGATCGTCGTGATGGACGATGGCAACGACAGCACCGACCTGCTCGACTGCCTCATCGTCGACGGCCGCAACCGTTGGCGCGCATGCGAGATGCTGGGCATCGAGCCGTCGGTCGTCGAGGAGTGCTTCGCCGACGATGTCGACGTCGCCCGCTACGTCGCGTCGGTCAATCTCCATCGCCGGCACCTGAGCCCGAGTCAGCTGGCGATGCTCGGCGGCAGGCTGGCCGAGATGTTCACCGCCGGTGCCAAGGCTCGTCAGGGCACCCGTGCCGACATTCGGGCAAATTTGCCCGAAGGTTCCGGCGCGCGTGCGAGGGACGAGGCCGCGGAGCTGGTCAATGTGTCGCCCCGCACCGTCCAGTCGGCCCTGACCTTGCTCGCGAGTGGCACGCCCGAGCTGGTCGCCGCTGTCGACGCCGGCACCATCGCCGTCTCCACCGCGGTCGCGCTCGTCGGCGAGCCGGCCGAGGTCCAAGTGCGCGTCGCCGCCGAGGGCAAGACCGCGGCGGTGGCCGCAGCGAAGGCAGCCAAGATCACGAAGGCGGCCTCGACGACGAGCCCGGCGGACACCACCACGGTCGCGGCCACCGGCGAGGCGCTGGCGATGCAGCTCGCCACTCAGCGGAAGGCGCCGGCACTCAGCCTCGTCACGGGCGTACCCAACGCCGACCCAGCACCGATCGCCAACGACGAACTCGCGCGGTACCGCCGCCTGCGTACCGAGGCTCTGTCGATGTCGCTGCTCTACCAGGAGCTACTCGTCGATGAGTTGCAGAAGGTCGTCAACAGGGCGCGCCGGAAGGCAGGGCTGGGATGACCCGGCGCAAGAAGCGCAGCGTCGCCGCACCTCGGCGCGCGCGGCCGCTGATCGAGATCGCCGGTCAGTGCCTGGATGCGTTCTGGGATCGCGAAGGCGTCACCCCGTCGCTGGTCATCGTGTGCGAGGCCCCCGACAGCGGCATCGTCGCCGTCCGCGTCGACGACATCGACGACGGCTTGGCGAGGCTCGAGCGCGTCGCGCCGGCCACCGCGGAGATGGCTCGCACGGCGGACCGTCTTCGCCGGCTGGTGAGTGCTGACGGCGTGGCGGTGCTGCTTCCACGCCACGGACAGCCATGCGCGTGCGTCGTCGGGCGCCGTGGTCGGTACCTTGCTGACGAGGCGCTCGACGATCTGACGCATCTGGCGGTGAACGCGACGCACATCGCCGCCGGAGGTGACGCGTGACGCCGCTCCGATCCTTCTTGCAGTTCCGCGGCAGCAACTACCCCGTGGAGCTGCAGGCCCTCGGCGTGAAGAACGGCCTCTTCACCGGGAGCCGCTTCGCGCACGCGTTCGACGAGGAGACGGCCGTGCGGCTGGCCACCGAGGCTGAGCGATGGGGCGCGCAGGGTGTCTTCGTGGTGATGAACGCCATCGACCCGGCGGTCGCCACGCGGGCCCAGGCAGGCAAGTGGCACCAGGCGGCGAAGGGCGAGGGCACGACGGACGCCGACATCTGCAGCCGCCTGACGCTCTACGCTGACATCGACGCGCGGCGCGCGCGCGGGACGAGCGCCACCCACGAGGAGAAGGCGCACGCCAGTTCGGCCGCAGCCCGCATCGCGGATGACCTCCGCTCCACGCTCAGCAACCGCCAGGCGGCCGTCTCTCCGGCAGCCGACTCAGGCAACGGCGGCGCCGTCTTCCTGGCGCTCGACGCCATCCCCGAGACGCCCGAGCTGGCCTCGGTCATCAAGGAGATCCTCGGTGCGCTCGACACGCTCTACAGCGACGAGCACGTCCACGTCGACACCTCGGTCAGCGACGCCAAGCGTCTCTGCCCTGCCTTCGGCAGCACGAAGCGGAAGGGTGCAGCAGGCGTGCCCGAGCGGCCCCACCGGCCCACGGACTTCACTGGCAGCGTGCCCGAGGTCCGGCTCCAACTCGACGACCTGGTGGAGCTACGAAACGCGCTGCAAGCGCGCCTGCCGCAGCCGCAGGGGAAGCCCAGCCCGTCGCCACGCACGTCGTCGCCCAAGGTCGGGCCGGTTGCCGACGATGCCTTCACCACCGCCAAAGCAGTGCCCGTGGGCGACGTGCTCTCGTGGCTCGGCCTACTCGACGGGGACCAGCCGACGTGCCCCGGCTGCGGAGAGGCAGATGGCTCGAGCGTCGCCATCGTCGGCAATGGCCTGAAGTGCAGTCACGCCCGCTGCTCCGACAAGGGTGCCCCTGGACGCGCAGGCTTCCGGACCACCATCGATCTCGTGGCCGAGACGAGGCACGTGAAGCCGCTCGAGGCGGCGAACATCATGGCCGAGCACTTCGGCTTCGCGATGCCGCGCCGCAGGCCACCGGATCGATCCGGCGTGGCTCCGACCGTCGCCGCCGGCGGTGACGACCGGCCCACCGTGCGCATCACCACCGACCTGCACGACGTCGTCGACCAGGCCACCGCGGTCCTCGGCGTCGCACCGAACGTCTTCGAGCGCGACCGCAGCTTGGTGCACGTGCTCGGCGCGGAGGGCGACCGGTACACGGCCGACGGCACGCCGCAGATCCGACCCGTCGGCGTGGCCACGCTCCGAGAGGTGCTGTGCCGCGTGGCTCGGTGGGAACGCCTAGACGGGCGATCGAAGGGCTGGGTGCGGTGTGTGCCGACCGATGCAGTGGTCACCGCGCTCCTCGCGCGCGGTCAGTGGCCTGGCGTGCGCTCGCTGATCGGAATCGTCGAGGCCCCGACGCTGCGTCCCGATGGTTCCGTGCTCGCCACGCCCGGCTACGACAAGTCGACGCGCTACCTCTACATCCCCTCGGAGTCGTTCCCTGCAGTGCCGGTGGCGCCAACGCAGGGCGACGCGGTACGTGCGTACCAGGAGCTCGAGGAGGTCTTCGCCGAGTTCCCCTGGCGCGCGCAGGGCGACATGAGCACCGCCGTCGCCGCGGTCCTCACGATGGTGGCGCGACCGGCCATCGCCGGCGCCGTCCCCGCGTTCGTGTTCGACAAGAACACCCGCGGCTCGGGTGGCACGCTGCTCGCCGACGTCTGCACGATCATCCCGTACAGCCGCGCGACGTCGAAGATGACGTGGCCGACTAGCGACGAGGAGGTGGAGAAGGTGCTCGGCGCGTACGCGCTGCGGGGCGCCGCAGCCGCCGTCTTCGACAACCTCACCACGCCGTTCGGAGGCGGACCGCTGGATCGTTCTCTCACGGCCGAGGACACCGTCACGCTGCGGGTCCTCGGTCGCAGCGAGGCACCGGAGCTGCGCTGGCGCACGGTGGTGCTGGCGACCGGCAACAACGTCGAGGTGCACGGGGATACGTGCCGGCGGGTGCTCATCGCGCGGTTGGAGTCCCCGCTCGAGCGGCCCGAGGAGCGCGCCGGCTTCCGGCACCCCGACCTGCGCGCCCACGTGCGCCAGCGGCGCGGCGCCCTGGTCGTCGCAGCGCTAACCATTCTGCGCGCGCACGCGCTTGCGGGGCGGCCTCGCGCAGACGTCCCGGCGTGGGGCAGCTTCGAGGCGTGGACCGCGGTGGTGCCGGCCGCCATCGTCTGGGCGGGGTACGCCAACCCCATGGTCACCCGCCCCACCGAGGGCGACGGCGATGACGGCGAGCGCAGCGCACTGCTCGCGATCCTTTCCGGATGGTCAAGGCTGGCACCGGACGGCATCACCGCGAAGGGCGCCATCGACGCGCTGTACCCGCTCGCGCGTCTCCGTGGCGACGCGCCTCCCGACGGCTTCGAAGACCTGCGCGAGGCCATCGAGACCCTGGTGCCCACGATGCCCGGCAAGGCGCCCAGTCCGCACAAGGTGGGCAATGTGCTGCGCCGGTTCCGACGGCGGGTGGTTGGTGGTCGACAGCTCGACACCGGAAAGGCGCGCGCAGGCGTCGTGCGGTGGCTGGTGGTTGGTGGGGCTGGTGGGACTGGTGGGTCAGTTCCCAACCCTTCGCGTGGAAACTGTCAGAGTGACATCTCCAGGAATGGGAGCCGGAACGGTCCCATCGGTGCCACCAGTCCCACCGCGCGCATGGAGGTGGCCGATGCTGCCGAGTAGGGCGGACCCCGTAGCGCGGGCGCCTCACGCGCAGGCGCGCGCGCGCGCGCGCGTAGAAGAGGCCCCCCATTTCGGCACCCCCCGATTCGTGACTTCGCTCGGTGACCGCGAGCAGGAGCTGGCCATCGACCACCGTCGCCAGGCGCGCCCTGGTTGGGCATCGTCGGGGCCACGTCGCCCCGTGCCGGCCTCGCTCGCGCATGCCGGGTCAGCGCCGCCCAGCCGCCCTGCCCGCGGCGTGGGCGGGGCGCTCCTCCCGCCGGCCCGGGCCCAGCTCCGGTCCCAGCTCGTGCCCGCGTTGGCGCCGTTGCTGCGGGGATCCGGTAGGTCGCGGCGGATTGTTCATCCGCTGACGCCGCCCAGCGCCGGCCCTCAGGCGCCCGCCGCCCTCGCGCGGGACGCCCGTGCGGTTGGCCGCGTCGGCGCCGACGTCGCCGCCTGTCGCGCCGTCGCAGAGCCGGTCGGCCAGCGGGCCGCGTGCCTGGGCGATTTTCATTCGCGACCTCGAGCGGGGGCGCGGGGGGTACCCCCTGTAAAAAATGTGGTCGCACACGGAAGCCGAGGTCGGCCGACCGCCCTGGCTGGACCCCGAGGAGCGACCGCTAGGACGTGGCCGGCTCTGCCGACCCTAGGCAAGGGACGTCCCCCTGCCCGATCCCGCGTCAGCGCTCCGCTTCGCGATCGGCGCCCCCCGTTTTTCGCGGGGTTCTTGGGGTGCCCAACATGAGCCGGAGCACGACCGCCGCCACCGAGGCGAGGGCGCGGAAGGCGTACGCGGAGCTGTCGGTGACCGGGGTCCGGTTGGCCTTGGCCGAGTGGCCGGAGATCGCCCAGGCGGTGAGCAACCGGTACCGCCGGCGAGGTGGGTCCCTGGACCGCTTCGGTCCGCGTGACGCCGAGCTGATGGCCGACGCGCTGACGCGCGCCGAGGACGAGGCCGAGATGCCTGCTGACCCGAAGCGGCACGCGCCGCGAGGAGCAGGCGGTCGACTGCGCGACGGTGACGAGCCGGAGCCGGACGCGCCGTCCGCGCGCCGCGTGCGCTACGTCCTGCGCCGCCTGCGCCGCCGCTTCGAGGAGCTGGCCGAGCCAGCACCCATCGCTCGTCGTCGGAGGTCGCCATGACCCGCCCTCGTCGGCCGCAGCACCTGCGGCTCGTGTGGACGGCACCGGAACCGGTGCTCACCGTCGAGCAGCGGGCCGAGCAGCGCCGCCTGCAGGCCGTGTGGGAGGAGTTCCTCACCTCGGGCATCGGCCGCGGCAAGCCGGCGCCGCCAGACTTCACACCACCAGGAGCAGCATGATGCCTCGCGACCACTACCTGCCTCGACGGCCTGCGCGGCCGGGCGCTCTCCATGCCGCGCCGCCGCCGTCGCAGTCACCAACGCATGCTGTGGTGACTGGACGCCACCAGTCGGCGAATGGCTACCGCGTTGACGTCGCCGCGCTCGTCCGAGAGGACCGCGAGCCCGCCGTCTCGATCAGGATCATCGGGCCGGATGGGACCCGCGTGCAGCGGCTGTTTCTGTCGCCGCCGATGTGGAGCGCGGTCGAAGAGGCCATCGGGCTGTGCCGCCAGCACGTCGACACAGTGCATGCGGACGCGCCGACGAGCGCATCGACCACGAGGACGACGACGGCCCCATCGAGGGCCTCAACGACTACGGGCAGCGAGCCCGCCACGAAAGGATCGGAAAAATGAGCACTTTGAGAACGCGAAACGTATCGGCGGGCGAGTTGCAGCGACGAACCGCCGGGCTTCGGCCGGAGTTGCAGTCCTGCATCCGGTCGGGTCGCACGCGGCTGCTCGACGCCGACGGTGTCGCGCTCGTGCCCGATGGTGGCTTCGACCGCACCCAGCAGCCGCGGCTGTTGCACACGGACGCGGTGCTGACCGCGGCGGCGCCGTCGACGAAGGCGGTGGCCTCGACGATCACGCCGACCAGCAAGGACATCAGCGCTGACGCCCGTCGCGTCGCCCGCGAGCTGGAGCAGCAGGTGGCGCGCGCTGCGACGCCGACCACGACGTCGACGCGCCCCGTGCGCCAGCCCGAGGACGGTGCCGCTCTCGCCGTGCGCCTCAACGGCCCGCGCGACCCCGAGGTCGTCGAGCTGCTCGCCATCATGCGCGGCGCGCGCGAGCGAGCCCCGGCGGCGAGCACGGCGGGCACCATCAGGTCGCACGGCGGCGCTGGCCTGGCTGCGCGGCTGGACCGCGAGGGAGGTCGCGGGTGAAGTCGGCATCGATCCTGGAGTGGCTCTCGACGCCGGCGGGCGCACGCAAGGCAGCCACCTGGCAGGCCGAGCAGGCCGTCGACGACGCGGAGGAAGCCGCGCGCCTCGCCGAGGCCCAGCGCCGCGAAGCCGGCCTCCGCCAAGTCGCCGAGATGGACGCCCAGTTGCAGGCGTTCGAGACCTCCCTGGAGCCGCACATCAAGGCGCTCGTCGCCGGCTACCTGAAGCTCGGCCCGGAGGTCGCGGCGATGGCCGACCTGCTGCGCGGTCGCAACGCGCTCGACAACGCGAGGCAGCTGCTGGCCCGTTCCCTCGGCAAGACCGGGACCGCCTCCCTCTGTGCCAACGTGCGTGAGACACCGCTCCCCCCGAAGTTTAGTGT
>JBBJMR010000095.1:0-27202 GCA_037720395.1 Polyangiaceae bacterium | reverse complement strand
GCAAGTGCGCCGGCTCCACCGCCTGCGGGGACGGCTCCGTCTGCTACGGCGACCCGGTGGGCTGTGCCTTCTGTGGCGACATCGGCGAGCTGTGCTGCCCCACCGCCCCGAATTGCAACGGCCAGTTTCCGGTGTGCATGGACTACGCGTGCAAGGTCTGCTGCGTCGTCTGTCAGGGCAAGGGCATGGGCCCTCCCAACACCGGCGTGGCGGTGAACGCCAACGACAACGGCGGCGACGGCGCCGCCGCCGCCGTGGAGTGGTGCACGAGCACCAACGAGCACAACTGCAAGGGCAACTCCATGGACGACGCCTGCTGCAACGAGCCGACGGAGTGCGTGAACGCCAAGGGCTGGGACTTTTGCCAGCCGCCGTGAGCGGCTGGCCCGTGCCGTCTGCCAGCCGCCGGGAGACTTCGGCCCCGTGCCGTCTGCCGGGCCAGCCCGTCAGAAGGCGCCGCGCAGCGCCGCGCCGCCGTGGCGCTGTCCCAGCTGCGGCACGAGGTCGACGGCCAGGCCGGTCGCACTGCCGCGCGGCGCCGGTCGTGAAACGAGCCACAGCACGACCGCTCCGGCGACGCCGGCGATACCCACGCCGAGCGAGACATCGGCCACGACGAAGCGCGTGGCCACCGAGTCCTCGTCGTCCTGCGAGCATCCGGGCCGACAGGTCTCGAGGTCGTCGTAGGAGGCCTGGCCGCTGATGGCGAAGGCGGCGAAGCTCGCCAGCCCGGCGAGCCCCACCCCGCCGCTGATCCAGGCCGCGGTGCGCAGCGCGCCGCGACCGGCGTCGTCGGGCAGGGTCAGCGAGATCACGCGGTTCTGCTGGCCGGTGCCCAGGACCACGCTCTGCTCCACCGTGCCCGCGGAAGACTCCACCACCACCCGGTGCACGCCCGGATCGAGCTCGATGGGTCGGCCGTCGATGTGCTCGCGCGCGAGGCGGCCGTCGATGCGGACGCGCGCGTCCGCCCCCTCGCGGCCACCTGCGTCACGCAGCGCGACCACCACCGAGGGTACCTCGCGCGCGAGCTCCGTCACCCAGGCGGCGCAGTCGGCGGTCACCATGCCCGGGCAGGTTGCGGCTGCGCAGCGGAGCAGCGCGGCGCGCGCATCGAGGAGCTTGGACTGCTTGCGCAGGCGCTGGCCGCGCGTGTGCGCGTCGAGGCACGCCGCGGCGTCGTCCGCGCGGGCCAGGCCGGCGACGAGCGCGACGGCAGCGACGGCAGCGACGCAAGCGAGGAACGGGGCCTGGTGGGTCGTCGCGGGTCTCACTGCACGCAACCCGGCTTGTACTGCTTGATGCCCTCGGCATCGAAGAAGTAGGGCGGCGAGCAGCGGGCCGGGCCCGGGAGGGACTTGCCCTTTGCGCCGGGGCGGGGGAGGCCGGGCGTGCGCGCTGCCCGCGGTGTGCCCGGCTGGCACGCTCGGCCTGGCGGCGCCGAGCGCCGGCGGCCCGCGCGCTGTCGGTGGGCTGGGCCGAGCTGGGCGGCCCAGCGGCGGTGGTTTCGGCCGTCGCGGCGGAGACGTCACCTCCAGCTGCCGTGGGCTCGCCGGGCACTGCGCCGGCGTCGACCACCGGCGCCGAAGGTGGCGCGCCACCCGCATGGTTCGCCGGCGCCTGGTCCGCGGGTGCGCGATCGGCAGGCGCGGTCTCTGCGGGGCTCGCGCTCCGGCCGCCGAACACGAGGATGGCGGCCAGGGTGCAAGCAGCTCCGACCGCGGCGGCGATGGCGCCGGCGAGCCACAGCCGGCGCGCCGGAACTTGCTGGCGAGCGTGGGTGGTGCCGATGGCTGGCCAGCTCTCGGTGGCCACGCGGTCGGCGGCCACGCGGTCGGTGGCTGGCGTCACCGCGGCGAGCGCTGCTCCGGCGTGCGGTCCGGGCGGGAGGCCGAGCGTGGACAGCTGCAGCGCCTCCACGGAGGCGACCATCGCCGTGCGCTCGGCCAGCTCGGGCGCCGCGCTCTGCCGCACCCACGCCGCCACCTCCGAGGGCGGAGCGAGCGGGAGGGCGCGCGCCAGAGCGGTGGCCATCTCCTCCGCCGTGCTCCAGCGCTGCGCCGGATCGACCTCCAGGCCGCGGGCGACGACGGCGTCGAGCTCCGGCGGGATGTCGCTGACCACGCTGCTCGGTGGCGGTGCCCGGCCCTCGACGATGGCGTCGACCACCACCCGCTCGTCGCCGCTGAAGAGGCGGCACCCGGTCAGCGACTC
The DNA here is from genome assembly GCA_037720395.1 of Polyangiaceae bacterium. GTDB lineage: Bacteria > Myxococcota_A > Polyangia > Polyangiales > Polyangiaceae > JBBJMR01. The sequence goes on along the minus strand of JBBJMR010000095.1, from coordinate 24,988 downwards.
CCAGAGGACGACCGACGCGGCCCAGACGTCGGTGCGTCGGTCGATGGTCCTGTCGAAGCGGATCTGCTCCGGCGCCATGTAGCTGAGCTTGCCCTTGAGCTGCCCGGCGCGGGTCACCTGGGCGCGGCCCACGGCCTTGGCGATGCCGAAGTCGAGGACGCGCGCCACGCCGTCGCTCCCGACGAGGACGTTCTGGGGCGACACGTCGCGGTGCACCACCTCCAGGGGCTCCCCGCGCTCCGAGCGCGCCTGGTGCGCGGCGTGCAGCCCGTGGAGCACGCCGTGGATCACCGCCGCCACCACCGCGCGCGGCGGAGGACCGACGCCGCACCGGCAGTGGGCGCGCAGCAGGCGCACCAGCGACTCGCCCTCCACGTACTCCATCACCAGGAAGAGCTCGTCCCCGGCGGCGATGACGTCTGTCGTCTGCACCACGTTCGGGTGGCGGATGCGCGCGGCGATGCGCGACTCGTCCAGGAACATGGCCACGAACTCGGGATCGCGCGCCAGCTCGCCGTGCAGGCGCTTGACGGCCACCACCCGCGTGAAGCCAGCCTCGCCGTGGAGCCGACCGAGGTGCACGGTGGCCATCCCGCCGGCGGCGATCTCCTGGAAGACCGCGTAGCGACCGACCCGCCGCGGCGCCTGCATCGAAGGGGGCGGGTTCACGCTGACCGCTCCGCGCAGAGTGCCAGAAGCGCTCGGCGCTGGCCACACGCGCCCCGTCGCGGTCAGCGGGGCGGCCCCGACGCCGCCTTGCGGGCGGACGACGGGCTGCCGGCAGCGCCCGCCGTGGTATGACCGCTTCTGTCAGATGGCCGGGCGACGCTGGTCGCCGTGGATGACGAGGTGACGGTGGCCGCCAAGGTCGATGCAACGCAGACGCCCCGGCGGGCCGCCAGGCGCCCGGCCCGCGCGCGCGGGGGCGAGGGGCTTCGCTACGCACCGGCCGTGCGCCTGCACGAGGTGCGCAACCTGCTCAACGCCACCGGCGGCGCCACCGTCTACGACATCGCCGAGCGGCTCGAGGTCAGCGTGCGCACCGCCATCCGCTACCTGCAGGCGCTGTCTGCGGCCGGTGAGCCGCTCTACGAGCTCCGTGACGGGCGTCGCAAGGTCTGGCGCCTGATGGCCTCGGCGCGTCGCGACGCCATCGTCCTCACCCGCGCCCAGATGACGGCGCTCTTCCTCTCGCGCCGCGTCTTCGACTTCCTGGCCGGCACCGGCTTCAAGGAGGACCTCGACGACGTCTTCCAGCGCCTGGAGGCGACGCTGAAGCGACGCGACTTCGAGGCGGCACGGAACCTGGACAAGAAGATCTTCGACGTCAACGAGGCGCCGCACATCTACGCCGACCGTGGTGACGACGTGAACGACATCGTGACCGCGCTCCTCTCCGAGGAGCAGCTGCGCCTGAGCCACGGCGGCGACGGACCGCGCAAGCGAACGCTCTTCGATCCCTACACGCTGCTCGTCTACAAGAAGGGGCTCTACCTGGTCGGATACAGTCACCGTCACGCCGGCATCCGCACGCTGTCTCTCGACGATGTGCGCGATGTGGAGTGGATGCGCGGTGCGCGCTTCGATTACCCGCCGTCCTACGACCCGTCCCAGGTCGCGCACGGTGCCTTCGGTCTCATCCGCGGCCCGACCACGCGCGTTCGCATCTTCTTCACCGAGAAGGTGGCGCGCTTCATCCGTCGCCGGCAGTGGCACCCCACCCAGCGCATCCGGCGGGTGGAGGGCGGCATCGAGCTGGCCATGGTCCTCGAGGGGACGCGCGAGCTGGTCTCCTGGGTGCTGGGCTGGGGCGCGGAGGCCGAGCTCATCGAGCCGGAGAGCCTCCGCGACGAGCTGATGCGGGAGGCGACGCGCATGGCCAGCCGCTACCGCGGCAAGCCCAGGGCGAGCGCATAGCGAGCCTGGAGAGGTCCCGGTCAGAACCCGGCGGCGTCGTCGAGCTCGTCGTACTCGGCGGGCGCCGGAAGCGCGCGCACCGGCAGACGGCGAGGGAAGGGGGCCACCTGCTCCTCGAAGGCGATGCACTCGCAGAACGAGCAGCCGCCCCACGCCCAGTGCTCGCCGCAACCGTGGCCGCAGCTGCACCCTTCGCTGCACAGGCCCCGGACGTTCCAGTGCGCGCAGCCCTCGCCCGCCGCGTCGTGGTCGGCGTCGTGAAGGAGGTCGTGGCAGAGGTCTTCGTCCGTCATGATCACCACCCTACGCCGGACCACTGCGGAGCGCTCGTTGCCGGCGGACGGACAATGTCCGAGCGCGGCGGCTGGGGAGGACACCGAACTCCGGCACCGGGTTGTCGGGTTGGAGTCGACGTCGAGGATGGGCCCGAAGTCCACATCATCGCCCGTCAGGATCCCGGCGGGCGCGTGCGCACCGTGCGACGTCAGCGACTCCGCAAACGCTGAGCGCGCATGCCCGCGCGCTCCACGCGTGCATGCCGCGTCCCCGCCCGAGTCCGAGTCCGAGTCCGAGTCCGAGTCCGAGTCCGTGCCCGCGTCCCGTCCGTGCCCCGGCGTCCGTGCTCCGCTTCAGCGCGCGTCGGCGCAGACGCGCAGCCCCAGGTTCGCCGCGCGGAGGCTCGCCGGGGTCACGTCCGGTTCGCCGCGCGCGCGCGTCTTCCGATCGTAGAAGTAGCTGCCGCCGCGGGCCACCAGCTCGCTGGGCACCAGCGACGACGTCGTCCACTCGTAGGCGTTGCCGGCCATGTCCCTCAGGCCGAATGGGCTGTCCGAGGCGCGGTGGCTGCCCACCTCGTCCGGTCCCATGCCCTCCTTGCCGTACGTCTCGTCGATGTTCGCATCGCCCGGCGGCAGCAGAGCGCCACCGGGGAAGTCCGCCCGTCGGCGCCGCGGGCCGCGCGCTCCACCAGCTCCGAGCACAGCCGAGCGCCGGGGACGCGCCGGGTGCCGTCGAGCCAGGCGGTGTATGCGCGCGCGTCCTCGGCAGAGATGCCGGTCACCGGCAAGCGCTCCCAGCGCACGGTGGCCTGGCCGGGGTGGCCGTAGTCGAGCGGCTGGCCCGCTGTGGCCACGAAGGCGCGACCGGCGGGCTGCATGGTCAAGCGCCAGGCGCCGCCGATGCGCTCCAGCGCCAGGTGACCGGAGTCGCCGGCGGGCGCTCCGCCACGCGGGGTGCGCCGCGTGCGCTCGGCGTCGGGCAATGCCTCCAGGAAGGCGAGCCACTCGCCCCAGGTCACCTCGTCACGGCCGATGAGGAAGGCGTTGGTCCGCACCGGGTGCGCGGGCACGGTGTCGAACCAGCCGCGCCGGGTTTGCTCGTCGTCGGCCGAGCCGAAGACGAACGTCCCCGCCGGCACGTAGGCGAATCCCTCGGGAACGCCGGCCAGCCGCGGCGGGGTGACGTCGAGGTCCGCCTTCGCGCCGCGCGCCAGCACCAGCGTCGCGCGGGTCTCGAGCAGCCCCTCGCCGCCGAGCACCGCCGCGTACGAGCCCGGCTCGATCGACACCTGCGCCGGCAACTCGCCGACCTCCTGCGCCGGTTGCCAGCGCCGCGCCTCGGGCGACCACCGCTCCAGGCGCACCCGCACGCCGGTCCGCGACGACGAGATGCGCAGCGTGGCCGGCGCGCGCCAGCGCGCCTCCAGCTTGCCGCCGGCGTCGTAGAGCGCGAAGCGGTCCACCAGCTCGTCACGCTCCGCGTCGTGGTGCGCCGACTCCGCGAGGACGGCGCGGTCGAAGAGCGTCTGCCCGAGCAGCGCGCGCACGTCGTCACGGGCCGGGTCCTGCGCCAGCCCGGCCTCCAGCTGCCGCCCGGCCTCGCGCAGTGCGCGCCTCGCGTTCGTGCTCGCGGCCAGCGCGGCCTCCCAGCGGCTCTCGCCCTCCCCGAGCTTCCGGTCGTCGAAGGCGGCGAACGCGGCAGCGCTCGCCTCCGTGCGCGCCTTCTCGGCGTCCCCGGCGGCGGCCAGCGCGCTGCGGGCGTCGGCGAGGTGGCCATCGACGCGGCGATCGATGTCGCGTTGCGCCGACATCCGCGCTGCGCCCCAGGCGGCGCCGAGCGCCAGCGGCAGACCCACCGCCAGCCCGCGGCGCAGCCAGCGCCCTCAGCGCGCGCGCGCCGCGACGCCAGCACGAACTCGAGCTCCAGGTCGCTCTGGTCATCGGGCGGGAGGCGGTCGAGCTCCGCCAGCTGCGGCAGAGACCACAGCGCCTGCGCGCCGCGCCCGAGGCGGCGCCACTCGGTTGCGCTCTGCGCCAGGCGCTCGCGCAGCGCGCGCGCCTCGGCGGCCTCGCCAAGCCAGCGGCGCAAGGTGCCCCAGCTCCGGATGAGCACCTCGTGGGCCAGCTCGTAGGCGCTGTCCGACTCGTCGCCGTAAGCGGCCAGCAGGCGCCCGCGCACCAGAGCGTCGAGCGCGGCGCGCGCAGGCGGCGCCTCGGCGCGTAGCTCGGCGCCGGTGCGGCGCACGCGGGTGTCGTCGAGGGTGACCAGGCGCATCAGCATGCGCCGCGCCTCGGTTCGTTCTGCCGAGCCGAGGGTGACGATGACCGTGTCCGCGTGGCGTGCCAGCGCGCCGCCGACGCCGCCCATGGCCTCCAGCGCCGAGGTGCGGATGACGCCCGCGTCGGGGTCGCGCGCCTCCCAGAGCTCGGCCAGCGCGAACTGCAGCAGCGGCAACCCGCCGGCCTCGTGCGCGGTGGCCTGCACCAGGGCGTCGACCATCTCGTCACTCTCGAAGGACAGTCCGGTGGCCCGCGCCGGGCCGACGACGACCTCGCGCATCCGCTCGGCGGAGATGGGCCGCAGGAAGTAGAGGAACCGGGAGAGGTCCTCGCCGAGCGAGGGCAGGGCGGCGAAGCGGGTGAGGAAGTCGGCGCGCAGCGTGGAGAGCAGGCGCACGCCGGGCACCCCGGAGGCGAGCACGGCGAGCGCCGTCTCGGCGGCGTCGCGCTCGGTGGGGTCGCTGACGGTGATCAGCTCCTCCATCTGATCGACGAAGAGGAACAGGCCCTGCGCATCACCGAGCGCGCGCCCGAGCTCGCGCGCCAGCGCGTGACGATCGGCGAGGATGGCGGCGGTCAGCGCCGTCGGATCCATGCTGCACAGCGGACCGAGCGCGGTGGCCAGGGCCAGCGCCGGCCGCTTGCCGGGCACCACGGTGAGCACCGTCCAGCTGCGGCCTCCGCCGAGCGCGCCATCCTCGATGGCCGGCAGCACCGCCGCGCGGCACAGCGAAGACTTGCCGACGCCGCTCTCGCCGGTGACGAGCAGGAAAGGCTCCGAGCGCAGGCGGTCGACGACCACGCCCGCCTCGGCGCCGCGGCCGAAGAAGAGCGCGCGGTGGTCCTTGTCGAAGGCGCGCAGGCCTCGGTACGGGTTGCCGCGTGGCGGGGCCGGCGCGTCGGCCGTCTTGGCCAGCTCCTCGAGCGCGGCGCGCAGGTCGTCGCCCGTGGCCCAGCGCTCGCCGGGCGCGCGCGCCAGGGCACGGCCGACGATGGCCGCGAAGCGCGGGTCGCAGGTGGGCGAGACGTCGTCGAGCGCCGTCGCGTCGCTGGTCTGCACCATCACCGGCAGCCGGTCGATTGGGTGGTGCGCGAACGGCGCCGCGCCGGCGGCGAGCTCGTAGAGCAGGGCGCCCAGCGAGTAGACGTCGGAGCGCCGGCTGGGCGCCTCGCCGCGCCACACCTCGGGCGCCATGTAGTCCGGCGTGCCCTCGACCATCTCCGCGGCCTCGAGCTCGCGGCTGCTGCTCACCTCGGCGTCGTGGCGCGCCGGCGCCAGGCGCGCCAGGCCGAAGTCCAGCAGCTTGGCCGGGCCCTCCTCGGTGAGCACCGCGTTCTGGGGCTTGATGTCGCAGTGCAGGACTCCGCTGCGATGCGCCGCCGCCAGCCCGCGGGCCAGGTCGATGCCGATGTTCATCGCGCGGCGCCAGTCGACCGGTAGCTCGAGCTGGTCGACCGGCTGGCCGCGCGCGAACTCGCTGACGATGTACGGCCGCTCCTCGAGCTCGCCGACGCGGTACACGCTGACCACGTTGGGGTGCTGGAGGCGCCCGGCCGCGCGGGCCTCGATCAGGAACCGTTCGCGCGCCTCCGCGTCTGGCTCGCGTCCGCCGATGAACTTGATGGCCACCCGGCGGGCGAGCACGATGTCCTCGGCCAGGTAGACCAGGCCCATCCCGCCGGCGCCGAGCGGGCGCAGCAGCCGGTAGTCCTCGAACGTCTCCGGCGGGCGCCACGTGCCCACGGCGCGCGGATTGGTGCGCTGGGCTCGTGCGGGGGCTGGGTCGGTGGCCCGGGCGGACAAGGTGCGCATGGCAGCGCTCCGTCCATCGGTCGACGCGCCGACTCCTTGACCCGGCCGCGCAGGATGGGCGCGGTGGCGCGTGCGTTCAGGTGGGTGACAGAGCGAGTTGCCGCGACATGGCCACCAGCGTCCCGGCCTCGTCCCAGAGCTCTCCGTCCTCCTCCAGGTAGCCGCCCTGCACCAGGTGGGTGCGGAACACGAAGCGCAACCACCCGGGCACCGGCACCGCACGGTGATGGACGGTGAGCTCCAGCGTCGGCACCCAGCCCGCCCGCGCCACGACGAGCGCCGGCGGGGGCACGGCGTCGGCGAACAAGGACAGCGAGGCCAGATCCGGCGCGCGTCCGTCGGCGAAGCGGATCCGCCCGGAGAGCTCGGCGCGCGAGGGCGTTCCGTCGGCGCGCAGCGATGGCGGGTCGCCGCGCAGCCAGCCGCCGGTCTCGGCGTCGATGACCACCTCGAAGTTCTGTGTCATCGGGGGAGCGGGCAGGCGCGACTCGGCGATGCGTACCTCACCGGCAGTCGAGATCTCGGGCGGCGCCAGGTCCTGCCACCGCGGCGCTCCGGGCAAGTCGAGCTGCCCGAAGGTGGCCAGCAGGCGCAGGTGCTCGCGGCCGCCCTGCAACATGCGCGCGGCGAACGTCGAGAAGCGCTTGCCCTCCTTGATGCGCTCCACGGCGACCTCGAGCGCTCCGTGCCCGAACGGGCGCAGGTAGTGCCCGGTGACGGTCAGCGGCGCGAGGCCGGGCGCCTCCTCTTGTACTGCGCCGAGGCCGAGGGCGAGGACGAAGCCGCCGTTGGGGATGGTGCCGATGTCCCAGCGCGCCGAGATGCCACCCGCGTACCGGCCGGGCTCGACGCGGGTCAAGCGCCGGTCGGCGTCGAAAGCGTACATCCGCCCGTTGTACTCCAGCGGCGGTCCGGCGCGCAGCTCGCGCGGTGACTGGCCTCACGACGGAGGCCGGAGTAGCGTCCGCGCCGATGCAGGCCACTTCGTTTCCCGGCGATCCGGAGGTCACACCCGAGCTGGCGCGCTCGCACAAGCTGAGCGACGAGGAGGTGCGCCTGTGCATCGATCGCCTCGGCCGCATGCCGACGTACGCCGAGCTCGGCGTGCTCAGCGTCATGTTCAGCGAGCACTGCTCGTACAAGAGCTCGCGCGTGCACCTGGCTCGCCTCCCGACCCAGGGCCCACGCGTCATCCAGGGTCCGGGCGAGAACGCCGGGGTGGTGGACATCGGCGACGGCTGGGCGGCGGTCTTCAAGATGGAGTCGCACAACCACCCGTCGTACATCGAGCCCTACCAGGGCGCGGCCACGGGCGTGGGCGGCATCCTGCGCGACTTGTTCACGATGGGCGCGCGCCCGGTGGCCAACCTCGACTCGCTGCGCTTCGGCCGGCCCGACCACCCCAGGACGGCGCAGCTCCTGCGCGGCGTGGTGGCCGGCATCGGCGGCTACGGCAACTGCATCGGTGTGCCCACCGTGGGCGGAGAGCTCTTCTTCGACGCCTCGTACGACGGCAACATCCTGGTCAACGCCTTCACCTGCGGCGTGGTCAAGAGCGACCGCATCTTCTACGGCCGCGCCAGCGGCGTCGGCAACCCGGTGCTCTACGTCGGCGCCAAGACGGGGCGCGACGGCATCCACGGGGCCACCATGGCCTCCGACGAGTTCTCCGCCGAGGGGCCGAGCCAGCGCCCCACCGTGCAGGTCGGCGACCCGTTCATGGAGAAGCTGCTCCTCGAGGCCTGCCTCGAGATCTTCGCCGAGGACCTGCTGGTCGGCGTGCAGGACATGGGCGCCGCCGGCCTCACCTCGTCGTCGGTGGAGATGGCCGGGCGCAGCGGCAGCGGCCTCGACCTCGACCTCGACAGGATCCCGCGCCGCACCCGCGGCCTGACGCCCTACGAGATGCTCCTCAGCGAGTCGCAGGAGCGGATGCTGCTGGTGGCCAAGCCCGGCAACGAGGCGCGCGTCGAGGCCATCTGCAAGAAGTGGGAGCTCGACGCGGCGGTGATCGGCCACGTCACCGACACCGGCCGCTGGGTGGTGCGCGCCACGCCGGGCTACGACCCGCTCGCCGCAGCGACCGTTGCGCCCTCGCCGGTGGTGGTCTGCGACCTGCCGGTCGACCTGCTCACCGACGCGGCGCCCAAGTACGACCGCCCGCGTCGCGACGACCCCTCGCTGCCCGCGCGGCGCGCCTTCGACGCCGCATCCATCGCCGATCCGCCGTCATGGGGCGACGAGCTGGTGCGCCTGGCTGGGTCGCCGAACCTCGGTTCCCGCCGCTGGGTGTGGCGCCAGTACGATCACATCGTGCGCGGCGGCACCCACGTGCGTCCCGGCGGAGACGCGGCGGTGGTGCGCGTCCCCTGCACCGCGAAGATCGAGAAGATCCTGGCCTTCAGCAGCGACTGCAACGGGCGCCTCTGCGAGCTCGACCCGTTTCAGGGCGCGGCCATGGCCGTGGCCGAGGTCTGCCGCAACCTGGTGTGCGTGGGCGCCGAGCCCATCGGCATCACCGACTGCTTGAACTTCGGCAACCCCGAGCGCCCGGAGATCATGCAGCAGTTCGCTCTGTGCATCGACGGCATGGCCGCAGCGTGCAAGGCGCTCGAGGTGCCGGTGGTGAGCGGCAACGTCAGCCTCTACAACGAGACCGACGGTCGCGCGATCCTGCCCACGCCCACGGTCGCTGCCGTCGGCCTGGTGCGCGACTGGTCGCACGTCGCGCGGCACGGGTTCGCCGCCGCCGGCCTGGAGGTGCTGCTCCTCGGCGCCGCGCACGGTGGTCCCCTCGGCGGCTCCGAGTACCTGGTGCAGAAGACGGGCAAGGTGCAGGGTCAGCCCCCGGCGCTCGACCTGGCCGCCGAGGCGCGGCTGCAACGCCTCTTGCTCGAGCTGCTGCGGGCCGAGGGCGGCCCGCGCCTGGCGAGCGCCCACGACGTGTCCGACGGGGGCCTGGCCATCGCCCTCGCCGAGTGCTGCGCCGCCACCGATGACGAGGCCTCCATGGTCGGCGCCACCATCGAGGTGCCGGCGGCGGGCACGCTGGCCGAGGCCCTGTTCGGCGAGGCGCCCACGCGCGTGGTGGTCTCGGTCACCCCGGCGCACCGAGCCGAGGTCGAGCGTCGCGCCGCGGCGGTCGGCGTCCCGGTGCTCCGCCTCGGCCAGACCGGTGGGCGGCGCCTGCTCCTTTCGCGTGGCGCCGCCACCCTCGTCGACGTGCCGCTGGACCGGATCCGCGAGGCACGGGAGCGGTGCCTGGAGCCCATCGTCGGGAGCTGAGGGAATCCCGCACGGAATCGCGCTCCTCGACCCTGCGACGGCCGCCCACATCGACGCCAGCACGCTCCGGACGCGCCCCACCGCCAGGTAGTGCCGGATCTTTCGATCGCCGCCGTTCGATGCGGCCATACTGATCCAACGATGCGTAGCCTACTTGCTGTGACGCTCTGCGGAGCGTGGGCAGCCGCAGCGATGGCCGGGTGCGGGGACGACGGGGCGAACCCGAACCCGGCGGGAACCAGCTCCTCCAGCGGCAGCGGCGGCTCCGGCGCCACCGGCCCCGAGGCTCCCATCCAGCCCGCGGCGGGTGGCATCCGCCGCCTGCTCAGGACGCAGTACCTGGGGTCGCTGCGGGTGCTCTTCGGCGAGGTGGCCGTGGAGGCCGCCGACCCGCCGGCGGACCTGCCCCTCAAGGGCTTCGACGCCATCGGCGCGGCGGAGATCACCACCGCTTCCTCCACCGTGGAGCGCTACGAGCACTCCGCGCGCGAGGTGGCCGCCGCCGTGGTCGCCGACCCGGCGACCCGCGCCAAGGCCTTCCCCTGCGAGCCGACGACGCCGAGCGACGCGACCTGCCTGTCCATCGCCGCCGGCACCATCGGGCGGGTGGCCTGGCGGCGTACCCTGACCGGCGCGGAGATCGCGCGCCTGGTGGGGGCGGCGCAGGTGGCCGGCAACGAGTACGGCACCATCGACGCCGCGCTGGAGTCGCTCGTCTCGGCGCTCATCCAGTCGCCGAACTTCCTCTACATCGTCGAGCTAGGCAGCGAGACCATCGACGAGGCCACCGGCGGCCGGCTCCTCACCCCGGGCGAGCTGGCCTCGCGCATCTCCTTCTTCCTGAACAACGCCACCCCCACCGCGGCGCTCCTCGACGCCGCCGACGCCGGCCACCTGGAGACCGACGAGGGCATCGCCGCGGTGGCAGAGCAGATGCTGGGCCTGAGCGAGGCGCGCTGGGCGCTCGACGCGTTCTACGCCGAGGTCTTCCGGCTGCGCGAGATCGACGTCATGAACAAGAGCGCCCTGGTGTACCCGCTCTACACGCCGCAGCTGCAGGATTCGATGCGCGAGGAGTCGCTCCAGCTCATCCGCGACATCGTCTGGAACCAGGACACCGACGCGCGCGGCATGTTCGACGCCGACTACACCTTCATCGACGCCGACCTGGCCACGCTCTACGGCGTCCCGGCCCCGTCCGGTGCGGGCTTCGTCAAGACGACGCTGCCGGCGGCGCAGCAACGCCGCGGCCTCCTCGGGCACGCCGGCCTGCTGGCGCTGCTCTCGCACACCGACTCCAGCTCGGCCACGCGCCGCGGCGCCTTCGTGCAGTCGCGCCTGCTCTGCAGCCCGGTGCCGCCGCCGCCGCCCGACGTGGTGCCCACCTTCCCGCCGGACGACGGCGTGCCCAAGACGGCGAAGATGAAGCTCGAGAAGCACATGGAGGTGGCGAGCTGCGCCAGCTGCCACCAGGTCATGGATCCCATCGGCTTCGCCCTCGAGCACTACGACGGCATCGGTGCCTACCGCGAGAAGGACAAGGGCCTGGTCATCGACCCCTCCGGATCCATCCCCAACCTCGGCGACTTCGCCGGCCCCGCCGAGCTCGCCGACCTGATCCGCAACGACGAGCGCTCGGCGCTGTGCCTGGTCCGCAACCTCTACCGCCACTCCATGGGCCACCTGGAGACCAAGGGCGAGCTCCCCGCCCTGGCCCGCCTCGACGACGCGTTCGAGGAGGACGGCTTCCGCATCCAGCAGCTGCTCGTCCGCATCGTGCAAAGCCCGGCGTTCCGCCAGGTCACGGAGCCCAAGTGAAGACCGTGAAGAGTGCGACGAAGCCCCTCGACAAGGCCATGAGCCGACGGCGCATGCTGCGCGGCCTGGCCGGTGGCAGCGCGGTGCTGGTGGGGCTGCCCATCCTCGACGCCATGCTCGACAGCCACGGCACCGCCTTCGCCGACGGTGGGCCGCGGCGCAAGCGCCTCGTCACCTGGTGCTTCGGCAACGGGGTCATCCTCGACAACTGGGTGCCGGGCGGCATCCGCAACCCGGTGACCGGGTACGGCTACCGCTCGGCGACGCGCTGGCGCCGCTGCAGTCGGTGCAGGAGTACGTCAGCGTCCTGTCCGGCTTCCACAACAAGTCGAAGTACGCCATCACCCACCACGAGGGGATGACGGTCTTCAACGGGTACACGATGGCCCAGGACCCGGGCGGGCAGGGCATCTACTCCAACTCGCGGGGGCCGACGATCGACCAGCTCTACGCCAACGCCATGGACGCCAGCGACGACAAGCCGGCCATCGTCCGCGGCGTGCACACCGGCATCGTCACCAAGATCAGCGAGGTGGACTACGGCACCACCATGCACAACGTGTCGCACGTCTCGCACCTCAACCCCAACCCGCCGATCAAGGACGCGCAGGCCGTCTACCAGCAGTTCATCGACCTCTTCGTCACCCCGGAGGACCCGAGCAAGCCGGCGCGCCTGGCGGTGGTCGACTCGGTGCTCGCCGACGCCAAGGAGCTGCAGAAGCGCCTGGGGCAGGTGGACAAGGGGCGCATCGACGGTCACCTCGCCGGCCTGGCCGACCTGCAGAACAAGATCGGCTCCATGGTGCTGCCGGCGTGCGAGCTGCCCGGCGCCCCCTCGGTGACCACCGAGGCGGTGTTCGGCATCGACGCGGTGAACAAGGTGATGAGCGACCTCATCGCCTTCGCCTTCGCCTGCGACGCCACCCGCATCGGCAGCGTCCTCTTCTGCGGTGGCGCCTCCGAGGCGCCGGTGTCGCCCGGCCTGCAGTCGCAGCACGTGCTCTCCCACTCGGTGACCCACAACGCGCTGCCCGGCTGGGGCGAGAGCTGGGCGCCGGACGGCCCCGACGCGCCGCCGTACATGGAGAGCGGGGAGGTGGCCGACTACCAGGCCGGGATCACCGCGGCCATGGGCCACATGGGCTACCTGCTGGAGAAGCTCAGGAACACGCCCGACGCCGGGGACACCAACCTCCTCGACAACTCGGTGGTCTTCGTCTCCAGCGACTGCTCCGACGGCTGGTCGCACGACATCCGCGACATGCCCATCCTGGTCTGCGGCAAGGCCGGCGGCGCCCTGAAGTCGGGCCTCCACCTGCGCGCCGCGAACCAGCGCAACAGCTCCGACGTCCTGCTCACCGTGCTGCAGGCGCTGGTGCCGGACGCGACGGAGGTCGGCTCGCACAGCTACCAGCTGGAAGGCGAATTCGACCCCGCGTACTCGAACACCCCGTACGCCGAGCTCGAGGCCTAGCCGCAGCATCGCCCGCCCCGGGCTGCTATGTCTGCACGGCGGGCCTCGCTCACCGAGGCGCTGCCCGAGCCTTCCGTGAGCCACCTGGAGACGTTGGTACCCACCGCGCGGCGCGCCGACTTCGCCGCGGCGCGCGAGGCGGCCGCGCGGCGCCATGCCGACCACGGCGGCCCCGGTGACGACCTGGAAGACTTCGTGCCCTGCGGCTGCCTGCAGGCGCTGCTTGCCGCCTTCGCACAGCCGACCGAGCCGTGGCTGTCGCAGCGGCGGGCGCCGCTATCGGCGGTCGGCGACGCGGAGGGCAAGCGCGTGGACGCCGGCCTGCCTCCGGTGACCGACGCGCACGTGCACGTCTTCCCGGATCGCGTGTTCCAGGCGATGTGGGCCTGGTTCGAGCGCCATGGCTGGCCGGTGCGCTACCAGCTCCCCGCGCCGGAGGTGGCGCGCTACCTCCTCGATCGCGGCGTCGCCCGGGTGGTGCTCCTGCACTACAGCCACCGGCCGCAGGTGGCGCGCTCGTTCAACGCCTTCGTGGCCGCGCTGGCCGCCGGCGATCCACGGCTCGGCCCGCTGGGCACGGTGCTCCCCGGGGAGCCCGACGCCGAGGTCATCATCCGCGAGGCGGCGGCGCTGGGGCTCCGTGGCATCAAGCTGCACTGCCACGTGCAGGGCTTCGCCCCGGATGCGCCGGAGGTGGCGCCGGTGTGGCAGACCTGCGAGGCCCTCGGGCTACCGGTGGTCATCCACGCCGGACGCGAGCCGTACAGCCCGGCGTATCCGGTGGACGCGCGCGCCGTGTGCGGGGTGGAGCGCATGGAACGCGTGCTCGACGCCCACCCGCGCCTGCGGGTCTGCGTGCCGCACCTCGGCGCCGACGAGGTGGGCGGCTACCTCCGCCTCCTCGAGCGCCACGACAACCTGTGGCTGGACACGACGATGATGCTGGCGCGCTTCTTCCCGGTCGAGGTGCCCGATTCGGTGCTCCAGGCGCGGCCGGAGCGCATCCTCTACGGGAGCGACTTCCCGAACATCCCCTACGCGTGGGATCGGGAGCTCGGGGACCTGAGCGCGCGCCGGCTCGGTGACGAGGTGCGCGCCGGGATCCTGGGTGGCAACGCGGACGCGTTCTTCGCCCCGGCCGCGACCTGATGCGCGCGGGGCGGGTCGCCGCCGGCCGTCACCGGCTCAGTTGACGCACTTGGCGACGTCGACGGCCTCGTCCTCGCAGCCGTCGGCGTCGAACCTGTTGCCGTCGCGACACACGGCCTCGTCTCCGAGGCAGCTCAGGTACTCGTCGGCCTGGTCCTCGCAGCCCTCGTCGACCGCGTCGTCGTAAGAGTCCTCCGCGTTGTCGATGCAATCGTCCAGCTCGTTGTCGTTGCAGCCGTTGCAGTCACAGAAATCCTGGCAGTAATCGGCCGCCGAGTACCCGCAGCCGGCCAGGGCCAGCGCGAGCACGGCGACGAGCGACGCGGCGAACAGCGGGCCACGGGCGACTCGCGTGACATTCGAATGAACGGACATTCACTCCTCCTCGGTCGAAGACAACGGCCCCAGATGCTCGATCCCCGGCATGCTCCAACGTGCAGCCCGCCTTGTAAAGTAAGCCCAGTATCGGCATGCCCACGCGCGGCCGAACCTGCTCGTGCGCGGAGCCCGGTGACAGACGCCGCAGGCCGCACTTCGGTGAAGGACGGAACCGTGCTCTCGCCGGCCCGGCGCCGCATCTGGGCGCGAAACGGGGGGTGGGGAAGGGCGGTCATCGGTCTCGAGATCGTTCGATGGGTGACGCGGCCCTGAGCAGACGGTATCGGATCCCGGTCCGCGGCGCTGCTCGGCGCCGCCCAGAGGAGGCGTCATGTCCATCGTTCTCTACCATCACCCGTTCTCTCGCGCGGCGGGCACCTTGTGGGCGCTCGAGGAGGCGGCCGTCGACTACGAGCTCAGCTGGGTCGACATCATGAAGGGCGAGCAGAAGGAGACCGAGGTCACCAAGCAGAACCCCATGGGCAAGCTGCCGACGCTGGTCGACGGCGACACCGTGGTCACGGAGGCCGCCGCCATCGCCCTCTACCTCGCCGATCGCTACGCACCGGGCAAGCTGGCGCCGGCCCTCGATTCACCAGAGCGCGGCACCTACCTGCGCTGGTCGTTCTTCGCGCCGTCGGTCATCGAGCCCGGCATCATGGCCAAGGCGGGCAAGTGGGAGTTCCGCGACGGGCAGGCGGGCTGGGGCAAGTACGACTCCATGATCCAGGCCATGGAGGGGGCGCTCCAGGACCGCGACTTCATCCTCGGCAAGAAGTTCTCGATGGCCGACGTGGTCTTCGGCGGCACCATCCGCTTCATGGTCGGCTTCAAGATGCTCGAGGCTGGGCCACTCTTCGCCTCGTACATCGAGCGGCTCAACCAGCGCCCGGCCTTGCAGCGCGCCGACGCCAGGAACGCCTCCATCGTCAAGGAGCGCGGTCTGAAGATGCCCGGCGGCTGATCGCCCTGCAGGCGCGGCAGCCAGAAGGGGGCCGTCGCGCCACGTCCGCCGGCTCGACGAGCGCTGAGGCTCGTCGGGAGCCGACTCGGTGGGCTAGTCGCCGGCGCCGCTGTCCAGCACCAGCGCCGCGTGCACGGCGTCCTCTGGTCACATTTTCAGAGCCTGGACAAGAGCTATTCCGCGCTGCCGAGCGCTTGGGTGCCGAAGTTCGGCAACATCTACAACGCCGGCAATGCACGAGCAGACTTCAAGATTGGTACGTTCCCGGCGATGTACGACATCAAGAGCAAGTACTACTGCGAAGACTGCCCCTTCGCGGTCGCGAACATGTTCAGCGAGGTCGGCAACCCGTACACCTATGTGGCAGCCACCGAAGGGCCCAGCATCATCGAGGTGTCCGCGTCCTTGGCGACGTTCCACCAGCAGGTCGCTCAGGGAACGATGCGCTACGTACGCGCAGCCGAGCCGCCGGCGTGGTCGCAGCGCACGGGGCAGGCGCGTGTAGAAGGTTTGGGCTTCACCACCGCTGGCGCCTTGGCGAAGAAGGTGGCCGTGGGCGCGGGCGGTGGCTTCGCGACCGTGGCGAGCGCGACCGCCGCCGGCGGACCCTCCTGGAGCTCGAACGCCGGGCGGGTGGTGTCGTCCAGCGAGAACCGAATGTTCACCATTGGAGGTACCAGCAACGGCACCGACACGGGAACGAAGAACGCATCCGGCTGGATGCTGAACCTGTCCTCCAACACGTGGACATCCTTGCCGGTCCCCTCGGCCGAGCGTCCGGGGACGGTGCTGGCCACCACGTTTCTGCCGGCTCACAGCGCCGTCTACTTCATCGAGCGCGCGCAGGTCAGCGGCCAGAGTCGCATGTATCTGAAGCGCTGGTATGCAACCCGCAAGCACCCCGAGGGCGGCGCGGTTCAGGCGCTCGCGCTCTTCCCGCTGTCCTGGAACGGCTACACCAGCTTCTGGCTCACCGCCGGCGACGAAGGGGACCTGGTGTTCTCGTCGACGGGCTCGACCAACACGGCGCGACGCAGCCTGCTGGCACGCTTCGTGGTGAACGCTGTGGGGACGACGACGTTTCCCGGCCTGCAGTTCAGCTCCGTGCTGCTGGCCGCGGAGCCATCGCTCCGCGCAAAGGAAGTGGTCTATTCCATCGTTTCGAGCGGACAACCGAAGAACCAAAGCAGCTACGTCACAGACCTGCGCCCGCCGGCTGCAGCGGACGCCCCGCAGATGCTCTAGAAACAGCATGAGCCATTGTTCTGTGCGTCTGGTGATGGCGCTTGCCATGGCGGGTTGCGGATCCGCGTGCGATGGCGGTGCCGATCCGCCTGGGGGTACAGGCGGAGGCGACGGTGGTCCGTCGTCGGGGTCCACTGCCTCGACGACGCAGACCGCCTCGAGCTCAGCGTCCGCTGGCATGTCGTCGAGCAGCGGCTTACCGGATGGCGGCGACCCAGGGTGGCAGCCCGTAGCGTGGGCCGCACCATGCGAGGTTCAAGTTGCCACGAATCCATCGGCGGCGGTGAACAAGCTGGAGTGGGGTCCGTGTCCGGCACCGTCGCCCGCCGGGTGCGAGGGCATCGTCCTGCCGCGGGAGATCGTGTATCCGCCCTACAGCAATCCATCCGTCGTTCGTCATGACAGCGGGTACCGAATCGGGATCGGAATCTCCTACCCGGATCTTGAGAGGCGGGTTGCGGTGTTCGAGTCATCCGGTGAGGCCATGGTCGTGTGGCGCACGCAGGGTTGCTCTCCCATGCAGCCACGTCTCACGCCCGACCGCGTTTGGTTCGGTGTCCAGAACGGCTTCAATCCGCCGTCGTATCTCGTGGAGCCCTACGACTCCCTCTCATCGGCCACCGCGATCCTGCCGGTGAGCACCTTGTCTCAGCTCCAAGGAGCCAACGACTCCACCCTCGCGCTCGAGGGGGTCAACGGCAACATCCTGACCATCTACGATCGCCTCTCCGCTACGACAAAGTCCTTCGACGGTCCTGGGCTCTCCAACAAGGTCGCGCAACCCGTCGGCGACGCAGCGTTCTTCGTGCACTTCGCGGCCTTCGAGCAGCCAGACTGCTGGGTGTGGCGCCGCGCCACGCAGGACATCGAGCCCCTGGTACAGCCCGCTGGAGAGTACGTGGTGGACATCCTCAGCGACGGTTCGACCATCGTCTGGCTGCAGGTCCCCCCGAAGGATCCCTGGGCGGACTTCTGGCCCCAAGGCGACTTGTGGACGAGCCCGTTCGCGGAGACCAAGGCTGGACTCGTCCCCACGAAGCGCCGGCCGGCGCCCATCGTCGGGGATGTGCCTGCGACGATCGGCGAGGGCTACTACGCGCTCTTCAGCGGGAGCGACCTGCGCGTACACGTCTACCGCCTCTCGGACATGCACCATTGGTCGTTCGAGCCGCCGCCGGCCTCGGATTTCTACGACCTTGGCTACATCGACGACACCTGGCTGTACTACCAGATGCGTGGAGGGGTGTTCCGTCAGCGGCTCGACGCGCTGGGACCGGGCGACCCGGCACCCTGAGCGCCAGTTGCTTCTGGCCCGGTGGCAGCCATTCGACGGCCCTGGCGGCACGGCAACGTCCGCCGGATCCCGAGATTGGCTCAATCGCCCGCGCCGCTCTCCAGCACCAGCGCCGCGGGCCCGCGGATCGAGGCGCGCGCCCCATCGAAGCTCGTGGCGCCACCGCTGCCACCGAAGCGGGGGTCATCGCTGGCGAGCAGAGGCCTCCAGCCCGCGAGGCCGCCGAGGTCCACCTGGCACTCGCCGTGGATGCCCACCACGCACGCCAGGCGCTGCCCGCCCCCTCGCCGCTCGAGCACCACCGCGTCGCCGACGGCCCTGGCCTCGAACGTGCCCCGGACGCGCTCGTGCAGGGCCGGGTGCTTGCGCCGGAGGGAGAGGAGCGCCCGGTACCAGGCGAGCATCGCGGCGTGCGGAGAGCGCTCCCGCGCCGCCCAGTCCAGGCGGCAGCGCTGCACCGTCTCCGGCGCCTGCGGGTCGGGCACCGCCGTGCCGGCGAAGCTCGCCCAGGCGGCGAACTCGCGGCGTCGCCCCTCGGTGACCAGCTTGCCCAGCTCCGGGTTGTGGTCGGTGAAGTACTGGAACGGCTCGGCGGCCGCCCAGTCCTCGCCCATGAAGAGCAGCGGCGTGTAGGGGCAGAGCAGCAGCAGCGCGGCCATGGCTCGCTGCGCGTCGGCACCGACCGCGTGACCGAGACGGTCGCCGGCGGCACGGTTGCCGATCTGGTCGTGATTCTGGATGCAGAAGACGAGGTGCGACGGAGGCAGGTCGATGGACGCCGTGCCGCGCGGGGCGCCGGTCACCCGGGACTTCTGCCCGCGGTAGCGCCAGCCGTGCTCGACGATGTCCGCGATCTCGGCGGCGCTGCCGTCGAAGGCGGCGAAGTACCCCTCGCTGTCGCCGGCGAAGGCGCGCCGCATGGCGTGGTGGAAGTCGTCGGCCCACACGCCGTCCAGCCCGAGACCACCCGCCGCCTCGGCCAGCACCAGGCGCCGCTCGTTGCGCTCGTCCTCGGCGATGATCACCACGCTCCGGCGCGGCGCGGCGGCACGCGCCCGCTCCGCGATGTCGGCCAGGATGTGGCGCGCGCTGTCGTCGACGATGGCGTGGGTGGCGTCGAGCCGCAGGCCGTCGATGTGGAAGTCGTGGATCCACATCTCGGCGTTCTGGCAGAAGGCCTCGCGCACCATGGACGCGCGCGGTCCGTCGAAGTCCAGCGCCTCCCCCCAGGGCGTCTGGTGACGAGCGGTGAACCAGTGCTCGGTGAAGCAGCGCAGGTAGTTCCCGTCGGGGCCGAGGTGGTTGTAGACCGCGTCGACGATGACCGCGACCCCGCGCGCGTGCGCGGCGGCGACGAGGCGGCGCAGCCCATCGGGGCCGCCGTACGCCTCGCTCGGCGCGAAGAGGCATACGCCGTCGTAGCCCCAGTTCCACCGCCCGGGGAAGCTGGCCAGCGGCATGAGCTCGATGGCCGTCACCCCCAGCGCGGCGATGTCGTCCAGCCTGCCGATGAGAGCATCGAAGGTGCCCTCGGGCGTGGCGGTGCCGACGTGCACCTCGTAGAGCACCAGCGCGTCCATGCGCGCGCCGGCGAAGGCGTCGTCGCTCCACTCGAAGACGTCGCCGAGCGCGGGCAGCTCCGAGGCGCCGTGCACGCCGAAGGGCTGCCGGCGCGAGAAGGGGTCGGGGTACGGCCCGGCGCCGTCGACCGACACCTTGTAGAGGACGCGGCCGGGCTCGCCGTGGACGGCAGCCTCGAAGAGGCCATCGGGCATGGCCTGCGCCGTCACCGTGCGCCGCTCGCTCGTGCCATCGGCCTCGTAGAGGACGACCTCGACCTGCCGGTGCTCCGGCGCCCACACCCGGAAGTGCACGGTGATGCCGGTGCGGCGCGCGCCCAGGTGGAGGGCGGCATCTGTGAGGGTGGTCATGGCGTCGGTCGCTCCAGCAGGGCCACGGGAAAGGAGGCCAGCGCGTCGGTGACCCGCAGACCGGACGCGCCTGCTGCCACCCGCCCGCCACCGAGCACGTCGTGGAACGGAGCGCCGGGCGCGGCGACCCAGGTGTCTGCCCAGGGGTCGGCGCCGGCGCCGGCGCGGGTCGGAGGCTCTGCGCGTCCGCCGGCGAGGCGCGCGGTGAGGCGCGGGACCACCACCACCAGCTCGTGCCCGGCTGCGCGCCGCGCGAAGGCCACCACGTGCTCGGCCTTGTCGCCCGCGCTCTCCAGCGCCACGTACTCGCTCCCCTCCGCAAAGAGCTCCGGCCAGCGACGGCGCGCGGCGAGCGCGGCGTGGATGACGAAGAGCTTGATGCGTCCGTCGGCGGCCGTCCTCACCAGCTCCGGCAGCAGCGTCTCGTCCTCGTGTGCGCGGCGCTGGATCTCGCGCAGCATGGCGCGACGCGGCGCGTGGTCCACCGGGCGTCGGTTGTCCGGGTCGACCAGGCTGTCGTCCCAGATCTCGGTGCCCTGGTAGATATCGGGCACGCCGGGCGAGGTGAGACGCAGCAGCAGCTGCGAGAGGCTGCTCCACATGCCGTGGAACCAGCACAGACGCGCCAGCGGCAAGAGGACCTCCCCCACGCGCGCCTCGGCGGAGAGCACGGCGCGCACGAAGGACTCCACCGCGCGGTCGTACTCGGGGTCGTCGAGCACCCAGGAGGTGTTGACCTTGGCCTCCTTGGTGGCCTAGCGCATGTAGCCCACCAGCCGCTCGGCGTACGCCGGCGCCGGCGCCGCCCCGGGGTCGTCGCCGGGCGCCGCGGCCTGCAGCGAGGCGGTGGGCCAGGTGCCGACCAGCGTCTGGTAGAACAGATACTGCTCGTTGTGATCGGGGGCCGGCCCGCCCTCGAGCTCGGTGCGGAAGCGCGCGCAGCGCTCGGCGAGCGCGCCCAGCGTCTCGCCCCACGCGGTGGGCAGCTCCGACAGCACCCCGATGCGCGCGCGCACGTCCTCGCTGCGCTTGGTGTCGTGGGTCGAGCCAGCCAGGAGCGACGCCGGCCAGCCCGCCTGGCGCTCGGTGTTGGCGCGGTGCAGCTCGGCCACGCTGCGCCCGAAGCGCTCCGGCTCGCCGCCGACCTCGTTCAAGCAGGCGAGGCGGTTGTAGACGTAGAAGGCCGTGTCCTCGACGCCCTTGGCCATCACCGGGCCGGTGAGCTGCTGCACCTTCATCACCAGGTTGCGCAGCTCCTTGCGGACGTCGTCGGGTGCGGTGCGCGGGCCCTCGAGCATGAACACCGAGCCGAGGTAGGCGAAGATCGACTTGTCCATGGTCGGGTTCTTGCGCCGCGCCACGCGCAGGGCGCGCTGCGCGGCGCTGCGATCGTGCGGATCGAGCGCCTCGGTGTGCTCGTCGACGTAGGTGCGGTAGACGGGGAAGCAGGCGATGACCTCGCCGAGCACGTCGGTGAGCGCGCCCAGGGTGAAGTCGCGCGAGTGCCGGTCGCGGTGGGAGAGCCGGTGCAGGGCGTGGGCCAGCACGGCCAGCTCGCTGGCCAGCGCCACCTGCAGGATGAGCTTCTTGCTCTGGTAGATCAGGTCCCCGAGCGCGATGCGGCGGCCGATGAAGCGCTCGTAGATCTCGCTCACCGGGCGCTCGCCGGCCGGATCGACGAAGACGGCGCCGACCAGCACCGCGAACTCGTAGCCGGTGGTGCCGTGCACCCCCCAGCGCGCCGGGAGCTGCTCGCCCTGGGAGAGGATCTTCTCGCCGACGATGTACAGCGGCCTCGCCGCGGGGGCGCGCGGCTCCGCGGCGGCCAGGGAGTCGAAGCTCTCGCGCAGCAGCGGCTCGAGCGCGGCGAACGGCGGAGCATCGGGCTGCGCCGAGGCGAGCTCGGCGAGGTGGCGCGCACAGGCGCGCAGGAAGAAGGCGCGCTGCAGGTTGCGGAAGTAGCCGGGTGGATCCCAGAGGCCGTCGGGGTGGTCGATGCGCAGCGAGGTGATGTGCCCCCGGTCGAGCAGCTCGAAGAGCAGGCGGTGCACCTCGGCGAAGACCTGCGGCTTCTCCACGTTGATGGCCGCCAGCTCGTTGATGTCGAAGAAGCGGCGGTAGTTGATCTCCTCCGCCGCCACGCGCCAGTACGACACGCGGTAGGCCTGCTCCTCGAGGAGCCGGTCGAGGGCGTCGAAGCTGCTCGGCTGGCCGGCCCGCCCGTTGATGCGCGCCACGCTGGCGGCCAGGGCGCGCTGCACGTCGGGCCGGTCGCCGACCAGCGCGGCCAGGCGTCGCTTGAGGATCTCCTTCTCGCGGCGGCGCTCGATGACCTTGGCCCGCTTGGTCTCGTGGCGGGTGGGCAGGTGCACGAGGCCGGTGCAGATGCTCATCAGCTCCAGCACCGCGTCGTCCTCGGGGCCGAGCAGCGCGGACAGCTCGGGCAGCATGGGCTCGAGCACCATGGGGTAGGTGCGTGGGTTCACCGGCAAGGTGTTCTCGAAGTAGTCCAGAAAGAAGCCGCCGCTGTCGTAGCGGACGCGCAGCTGGCCGTTCTCGAGCACCGTCCCGTAGTGGTCGCCAAGCACCGGCAAGAGCACGCGATCGGGCGCCCCGGCGATGGGCTGCCAGTCGATGTCGAAGAACGGCGAGAAGAGGGAGCTCGGGCCGTTCTCCAGGACGTCCATCCACCAGACGTTGTCGGGGCCGATGCCCATGTGGTTGGGCACGAAGTCGAGGAGGAGCCCGAGGTCGTGCGCGCGCAGCGCCTCGGAGAGGGCGTCGAGCTCGGCGCGCGAGCCGATGGCCGGGCTGAGGGCGTTGTGGTCGACCAGGTCGTAGCCGTGCGTGCTCCCGGGGCGGGAGCGGAAGAAGGGCGAGGCGTAGAGGTCGCTGATGCCCAGGTCGCGCAGGTAGTCGCAGAGCGCGGTGGCCTGGGAAAAGGTGAAGTCGGCGTTGAGCTGCACGCGGTAGGTGGCCCGCGGGATGCGCGGGCCGCGGGCGAAGCGGGCCGCCGCCGCCTGGAAGATGCTGGCGGCCACCGCCGTGTGCACCTCCGCGCCGGCAGCGGTGGTGTCGGCCTCGCTGCGCACCTCCGCGCTCACGTCACCGACTCCCGTCCCTCCGCGGTCACCAGCCGCATCACCACCACCGAGCGATCGATCATGGAGTACGCGCTGGCGGCCTCGTTGCGCACGTGTTTCTCCGGGGGCTGGGCGGAGCGCGTGTCCACCACCACCTCCCAGCGCTCGCCCCACTCGATGTCCGGGAGCACGAACTCCATCGGGCGCGGGTCGGCGTTCATGAGGATGAGGATGGTGTTGCCGACCACCCGCTCACCCTGCGGCCCGAGAGAGTAGATGGCGTCCCCGCTGAGGAGCATGCCCAGGGCGTGCACGTTGGGCCGGTGCCAGTCGTCGCCGGTCATCTCCCGGCCGGCCGGGGTGAACCAGACGATGTCCTTGAGCTCGCTGCCGCGGATGTACCCGCCGGAGAAGAAGCGCTTGCGGCGCAGCACCGGCTCCGCCTTGCGCAGGGCCACCAGCCGCTGCGTGAACTCCAGCAACGCCTTCTGGCGTTCGTCGAGGCTCCAGTCGAACCAGGACAGCGCGCTGTCCTGGCAGTACCCGTTGTTGTTGCCGCCCTGGGTGCGCCCCATCTCGTCGCCGCCGCAGATCATCGGCACACCCTGGGAGATGAAGAGGGTGGCCAGCAGGTTGCGCTGCTGGCGCGCGCGCAGCTCGAGGACGGCCGAGTCGTGGGTCTCGCCCTCGACGCCGCAGTTCCAGCTGTCGTTGTGGTCCGACCCGTCGCGGTTGTTCTCGCCGTTCGCCCCGTTGTGCTTGTGGTCGTAGCTGACCAGGTCGTGCAGGGTGAAGCCGTCGTGGGCGATGACGAAGTTGATGCTCGCCGTCGGGCGCCGGCCGTCGCTCTCGTAGAGATCGGAGGAGCCGGTGAGGCGATACCCGAGGTCGGCGGCCAGCCCGCGGTCACCCTTCCAGAAACGCCTGACCCCGTCCCGGTAGCGCCCGTTCCACTCCGTCCAGAGCACCGGGAAGTTACCGACCTGGTAGCCACCCTCGCCCACGTCCCAGGGCTCGGCGATGAGCTTGGTGCGCGAGAGGATGGGGTCCTGGTGGATGATGTCGAAGAACGACGAGAGGCGATCGACGTCGTGCAGCTCGCGCGCCAGGGTGGAGGCCAGGTCGAAGCGGAAGCCGTCGACGTGCATCTCGGTCACCCAGTACCGCAAGCTGTCCATGATCAGCTTGAGCGTCTGCGGGTGACGCACGTTGAGCGTGTTGCCGCAGCCCGTGTAGTCCATGTAGAAGCGCGGGTCGGCGGCCACGGCGCGGTAGTAGCTGCGGTTGTCGATGCCCTTGAGGCTGAGCATGGGCCCGAGGTGGTTGCCCTCGGCGGTGTGGTTGTAGACCACGTCGAGGATGACCTCGATGTTCTCGCGGTGCAGAGCGCGCACCATGGACTTGAACTCCGTCACCTGCTCGCCGAGGCGGCCGAGCGCCGCGTAGCGGCCGGCGGGCGCGAAGTATCCGAGGGTGTTGTAGCCCCAGTAGTTCTTCATGCCGCGCTCGATGAGGCCCTGCTCGTCGAAGATCTCGTGCACCGGCAAGAGCTCGACCGCCGTCACCCCGAGGCGCTTGAGGTGGTCGATGGCCGCGGCCGAGCCCAGCCCGGCGTACGTGCCGCGGAAGGCCTCCGGGACGTCCGGGTGGCGCATGGTGAATCCCTTCACGTGCACCTCGTAGATGATCGTCTGCGCCCAGGCGATGCGCGGCGCGCGGTCGTTCTCCCAGTTGAAGACGTTGTCGACGACGATGCTCTTCGGCGCGCCGGCGGCGTTGTCGCGGGTGTCCATGGTCAGGTCGGCGTCGGCGCCCCCGGGCACGTACGGGAGCATGGGCGCCGACGCGTCGACCTCGTTGGCGATGGCCTGCGCGTACGGGTCGACCAGGAGCTTGTAGGGGTTGAAGCGCAGCCCCGCGCGCGGCGCCCAGGGCCCGTGCACCCGGTAGCCGTAGGCCTGCCCGGGCTTGATGGCCGGCAGGTAGCCGTGGAAGACGTGCGCCGTCTTCTCCGGAAGCTCGATGCGCTCTCGCTCGGTCGCTGATTCGGCGGACTCGAAGAGGCAGAGCTCCACCCGC
>JBBJMR010000329.1:0-9534 GCA_037720395.1 Polyangiaceae bacterium | reverse complement strand
CGCGGTGAGCGCGGCGGCATCCTGGGTGGCTTGCTCCGGCGATGTGCTCCTGGCCTCCACGTGGATGTCGGCGCCGCCGTCCGGGGTCAGGGTGAGCGTGGCCCGGACCGTGCTCAGGGTCTCCGGTATGGGGGGCACGCGCGAGCCTTTCAAGGTCTGGGACGGGCGAGCAGCCACCGCCACCGCTGCCTCGTCGCCCTCTGCGTCGCGCACGCCGCCGCTCTGCGCGAACTTCATCGCCGCGGAGGCGAGCTCCTCCGGCAGCACCACCAGCAGCTTGTCGGTGGGCAGGGCGACGATGCGCGTGCGCCCGCGCACGGTGACCTTGGCGGCGCGCACGCCCAGGCCTTCGACCCAGCTCCCCGGCGGGTCGCTCTTGCCGATCATCGACTCCACCGCGGCGTCGATGCGCTCCTTGGAGAGCGCGTGCTCGGCCACGAACACCGCGCCCTCCTGATCGTTCGCGCTCTTGGAAGCGACGAAGGCCCGATCGAGATCCTTGTGCGGATCGAGCCCGGTGCCGGAGAGGACCGGGCCCCAGACATCGAGCGCGGCCAGCTTCGGCCCCACGGGATGGGCGCGCACGCGTTCGGCCCAGACCAGCACCTCCACCTGGCCGGCGGCCAGCCCGCGGGCGATGTCCTGCGCGTCGCGCGGCTTGGGCTTCGGGGGGGCCGGCGCCTCGCCGGCGATCGGAGCGCCATCGGGGCTCTGCGGATCCATCGCCGCCCCGCCGCAGGCCACGGCGCTCGCGGCCAGCCACAGCGCCAGCCACCTCGCCGCACGCTCGGTGCGGGGCGCCGCGGTCTGGTCTCCTGAGCGCGCGGCGTTTCGTCTCGCTGTCATTCCTGCAGGTGTAGCAGCTGTCAGGCCGACTGGACGAAGGCCTGGAGCGACTTGCAAAGCTCGTGCGTGGTGCGCTGCGCCGGCAGCAGCTCGCGCTCCACCAAGGCACGGACGTCGGGGTGGAAGTCCTGTGCCTGCTTCTCGTAGACCTCGAGGCCGTGCGCCTCGCCCTCCTCCAGAGCCCGGGTGGCGGCGCGATCACCGAAGAGGTCCGCGCCGCGCTGGACGAGGCGCGCGAACACGCCCCACGCCCCGGAGCTCTCCACCGGCTGACCGCCGTGCTCGCGGATGCAATCGCGCAGCGAGAGCACGCGCTGCTCGTGGTGATCGCGAAGCTGTCGCAGCACCCGCACCACCTCCAGGTCGTTCGCCGCGGTCAGCGCCAGCTCGTAGCTCTCCACCGCCGAGAGCTCTCCGCGCAGGCACTCGTTCAGGTTGGCGACGGCCTCGACCGGCTCGCCGGTGTGCGCCGCCTCCACCGCTGCCGCCTCCGTGGACGCGGCGGCCGCATGATCGGCGCGCTGCGCGTCCTCCGCCGGCGTCGCCAGGTCGACGGCGAACTCGCCGCCGTGCTGCGCGCCCCATCGACCTTCGACCTTCGACGCCTGGTGCGCCGGAGACGGCGCGAGCGGCAGGGTCACCGCGTCGTCGTCGACGTCGTGCGTGGGCTTGTCCACGCGCACCGCGCCGGGCGTGGACACGCCCGCGGGCTTGTTCCAGTGCGGCGGCCCGGCATCGTCGTCGTCGCCGTCGCCGTCGCCGTCGGGCCTGTCCGCCCCCGACGGGCTCTGGGGGACGGAGTTCTGGGGGGCGTTGGGCAGCATGGGTCCACCTTCCTCGGTAAGCCGAGGCGTGTGGCGAGCGGCGTGCCACCGCCCGCGTGTTACCCTTCCACGCGTGACCCTCCTGAAAATCGCGCAGATCGGGCACCCGGTGCTCCGGGAGCGCGCACGCGAGCTCAGCCGTGCGGAGCTGCTGGCGGAGCCCACGCAGCGCTTCATCGACGACCTGGTGGAGACCATGCGCGACGCGAATGGCGCCGGCCTGGCAGCCATCCAGGTGCACGTGCCGTGGCGCATCTTCGCCGTCGAGGTGAAGGACAACCCGCGCTACCCCTACAAGCCGAACATCCCGCTGACCATCCTGGTCAACCCGGTCCTCGAGCCGATGGGCGGGGAACAGTTCGAGAACTACGAGGGTTGCCTCTCGGTGCCCAACCTGCGCGGGATCGTCGAGCGATACACCGAGATCCGGCTCCAGGCGTGGGATCGCCATGGCGAGCCGATCGACCGCGTGGTGCGCGGGCTCACCGCGGGCACGTTCCAGCACGAGGCCGACCACCTCGACGGGGTGATCTTCCTCGACCGGGTGAAGGACCCGCGGACCCTTTGCACGTGGGCGGAGTTCGACCGCTTCCACAAGGCGGCGTTCGTGGAGCGCATCGTGCCGTTCGTGCAGCGCATGGGGAGCTGACCCTCCGAGCAGCCACACCTGCGCGCCGGCCCAGCCAAGCGATCATGACGTCGATGGTGCGCCGCGACCCGCGCTGGCGCTGGTCGCTCCTTGCCGCATTCATCTGGCTCGGCGCGCCTCTTCCTGCCGCCGGGCAATCGGGCAACCCCACTCCGGCCGCGGGGCAATCCGGCGATCCCACCGGCGCCGCCGGGCAACCGGGCGATCCGATCGTGGTCACCGTCCAGGGAGAGACCGCTCCGGAATCGGGCACGCCGCGACCTCGAGAATCCCGGATCGTGCCGGGCACGTTCGGCGACGCGCTGCGCGCCGTGGAGACGCTCCCCGGCATCGCGCCCACGGCCAGCGGGCTGCCCTACCTCTACGTGCGCGGCGCCCCGCCCGCGAACTCGGGCTACTTCATCGACGGCATCCCGGTGCCGCTCCTGTTCCACGTCGGCCCCGGCCCTTCGATCCTGGCTCCGGGCCTGGTCGATCACGTCGACTTCTTCCCTGGCTCGCCTCCGTCGCGCTACGGCGGATACCTGGGCGGCGTGATCGCCGCCGAGACGCGTGAGCCATCGACGGTGCGACGCGTCGAATACGGTGCGCGGACGTTCGACGCCAACGCGCTCGTCGAGTCTCCGGTGGGACCCGATACCACCGCCCTGGTGGCGGGTCGCTACGGGTACCCGAACCTGCTGCTCGATGCCATCCGCTCCAGCGTGTCCGTCGACTACTGGGACTACGCGGCACGCGTGTCTCACCGCCTCTCGTCGCGCGACGCGGTGAGTCTCCTGGCGTTCGGGGCCAGGGACCAGCTCCACGACGACCTCCAGGACAGGGACCTGTTCGCTGCGTCCGGACACCGCATCGACCTGCGCTACGACCGGCATCTGGACGACGGGGCGCTGCGGCTGGCGGCGACGATGGCCTACGACCTGACGGGCCAGGGCATTCCGGGGCGCGCCGTGAACCAGGAGGTACGCTCCCTCGGCCCGGGCCTGCGCTTCGAGTGGGCCAAGCGCGTCTCCGAGGCGCTCGGCTTCCAGACCGGGTTCCGCGCCAGCAGTCAGCAGTCGGACTACGGGGGCAGTCGCGGGAGCCACCACGACGCCACCGTCGGCGTGTTCCTGGACGTCACCGCGCGACCGACCCGGCGACTCGAGGTCAGCCCCGGCGTCCGCTTCGACATCTACAAGGCCGGCGAGGCGACGCTCGCCGCCGCCGATCCCCGTCTGGCCCTCCGCTACCAGGTGAGCGACGCGTTGCGCTGGGTGGTCGCCGGCTCGGTCGCGCAGCAGCCGCCGACCTACGTGATCCCCGTGCCCGGGCTCGACTCCGACGTCGAGCGAGGACTGCAGCGGACCGTGCAGGGGTCGCTGGGATCGGAGCTGACGCTGCCTTCGCGATTTCTTTTCTCGCTCACCGGGTTCTACGGCCTCATCGAGAACGCGACGGATTACGTCTCCGGGTGCGGTCGCCGCGAGCCCTGTTCGGTCGTCGATCGCGTGAGCGGGCGCACCTACGGGATCGAGATCCTGTTGAAGCGTCCCATCACCAACCGCTTTTCGGGCTGGATTTCCTACACGCTGTCGCGCGCGGAGCGCACCTTCGAGGGGTACGACTACCTCTCCCCGTTCGACCGCACGCAGTCGTTCGCGGGTGTCGGCACGTACAACTTCGGCTCCGGGTACCGCGCCGGGCTCCGCGCCACGTACTACTCCGGCCGCCCCGAGGTGCCCGTCATCGGGGCCGAAGGGCTGGGGGGCCCGGGGTTTGCGTTCCAGCGCGGAGAGGTCGCCCAGCACCGGCTGCCGGACTTCTACCGGCTCGATCTCCGCGCCGACAAGACCTGGGTCCTCGGAGACAGTGGCGCCTGGATCAGCCTCGTGCTGGAGTTCTTCAACGTCACCTTGACCAAGGAAGCGACGAACTGGACGTGCGATTTCTCGGGCAACTGCATCACCCACGAGGTGGGGCCGGTCGCGCTTCCGAGCATCGGAATCGAGGGCGGGTTGTGAGCACGGATCGCATTCGCTTTGCGGCCGTCCTGTTCGTCGTCGCCGTCGGTGCTTGCCACTTCGACGACTCGTTCCAGATCGACGCCAGCGTGGACCCGGGCCGGCCGGGCGCGGAGTTCCGCGAAGCTTGCACGGAGCAGGCTGCCGGCTCGTGCGGGTACCTGGCGCGCTGCTACACGTACTACTTCGAGCAGGGCTGGCCCGACCTGGCAACGTGCATCGATCGGAGGATGCTGGGGTGCCAGCTCCGTGCCAGCGACCCCGATGCCAGCCGCGACGACGACTCCATCCGGGCCTGCGCGCTGCCAGCCGACTTTCCGTGCAGCTCGGACCCCGCGTACGAGGCCGCGTCCGCCGAGCTCCGGGAGAGATGTCCGGACACCGGCGGGGACCTGCCGAACGGCACCGAGTGCCAGAGCCCTGCCGCGTGCGCGAGCGGAATTTGCACGAAGGACGATCACGCGGACCGCTGCGGCACCTGTCGTCCTGACCCGTGCGCGGCCTGCACCGAGGACCAGAGATGCCTTCACTATGTGGACGACACCGTCACGTGCATCACGGTCCAGGAGGACGGCGCCTCGTGCACCGAGGGCCTGACCTGTACCTCGACCTACTGCAAGGACTTCGTCTGCGCGTCGCCACCGGACGAGGGTGAGGCGTGTGAGCCCGTGGACGGGAGGTGCGAGGCGAGCGCCCAGGTGGCTCTGTTCTGCAACGCCAGCACGCTGCGGTGCGAACGCGTTGCGCTCCTGAAGGCAGGGGAGAACTGCGAAGCGAGTGCGTCCGGCGCCGTCGCTTGCGGCGGTGGGTCCAGCTGTTTGCCGCACGGCGGCACCATGACGTGCGTCGACCCGGCGGCGGATGGTGCGGCGTGCTTCGCGAGTCAGGGGCTTGGTTGCCTCTGGCCTGCCCAGTGCATCGACGGCTTCTGCCGCTTCCAGGTCTCTCGCTCCTCCTGCTCGCAGGACTGATTCCACAGGCGACACCGAGTGTCTCGCCGCCAGCGTGCCGAGGGCGACGGCGGTGCGTGTCGCCAGGAAATCGACCTCGTCGTCGGGGCGTGACCCGCTCCGCGCGCCCGATACCCGTTCAGGTCACGCCCTAAGGCGTAGGGTGCAGCATGTGACCATGATCGCTCGGGTTGGCAGGCGGCCGACCAGCGAGCGAGCGACCTTAGGTAGGGCTTCGCGCCACGGAGGGTCGCGGTCGACCCTGACTTCTCCACGGGTCGCTGCGCCAGTACCCGCCCACCGATGTCCGAGATCGGTGCCCTGGTCCTGAGCGCGGTGCTTTCGGTGGCCGCGGGGCCCGCCGCCAAGGAGCCGGAGCGCCTGCGGTCGATCGCCTCCGACATCGCGGCCGGCGTGAGCGCGTCCGATCAGACCGTCTTCGAGGGCGAGGGAGGCAAGCTGGCCACGGCCCTGATGCTGGTGGCCATCGCCAAGCACGAGAGCGAGTTCCACGCCAAGGTCGACGACTGCACCCGGCGCGGCGACACCGGCCGCAGCATCACCATCTTCCAGATCCTGCGCGGCCCGAACTGGGGCGGGCACGACGACCGCACCATCTGCGGTGACCGGAAGCTGGCCACCCGACTGGCGCTGGGCCTGCTGGCCAGGCCGCTGGCCAAGCGCGCGCGTCGACGCCGCAGATGCTGGCCAACGCCTACGCCACCGGCGCCCCGGGCAGCGGCAACCAGGCTGCCAAGGACATCTGCAAGGTGTGGGAGGAGCTGGCGCACGCCGCAGGACTGGAAAAGGCGAGCTGCGGGGCGGCGCGCAGCTTCGCCGCGCCGCGCCCGCCGGCGGCCCTGGTCGAGGGGGATGCCCGCCACGCGCCGAACCGCTCGACGCCCGACACCTGAACGGCTCCCTGCTGGGCACCGCGCACACCGACACGACGGTGGGCCGCGCGGTAGACTCCGTGCAGTGCGTGCGGCCTCGCTGCTGATCCACCTGGCCATCGCCGGCGCGACCGCCGCGTGCGCCGGGTCCGCCGACGCGCCCGCGACCGCGGGGCCGCCGGTCGCGCCTGCGCCGAAGGCACCGACCGCGGCGCCTGCGCCGACCCGGATCACGCTCCTCTACACCACCGACGAGCATGGCTGGCTCCTGCCGGTCACCGAGAATCGCGAGACCAAGGGCGGCGCCGCCAACATGCTGGCGCGCTGGATGGCCGACGAGGGGCACTGCATCGGCGGCCCCTGCACCGAGTCGCACACGCTGGCGCTCTCCGGTGGCGACAACTGGACCGGCCCGGCCGTGTCCTCGTACTTCCACGGCGAGGCGACGGCGCTGGTGATGAAGCGCATGGGCTACGCCGTGTCGGCGTTCGGCAACCACGACTACGACTTCGGCCGCGATCAGTTCCTGCGCAATCGCGACCTGTCCGGCGTGCCCTACGTGGCAGCGAACATGAAGATCGGCGCCGGCGAGCCGCCGGCGCTTCGACTGGCGCCGTTCCTGCTCGTCGAGCGCGCCGGGGTGAAGATCGGCGTCGTCGGCCTGGCCACCGAGAGCACGCCGCGCACCGCGCTGGCCAGCCGCTTCGAGGGCATCGTCTTCGAGCCGCCCGAGGCCACCCTCGGCCGGACCATCCCGGCGGCGTGGGCCGCAGGCGCCGACGCCTTGGTGCTCCTGGCGCACGAGTGCCCGGACGTGATGATGCCCATCCTGGAGCGGCACCCGGAGTGGCAGCTGTCCTTCGTCGGCCTCGGCCACTGCCACAAGCCGTTCCGCGCCGACCTGCACGGCGCGCCGGTGATGGTCCCCGGGTGGCGCATGCGCCAGTACGGCCGCGTGCGCCTCGATGTGTACCCCCGGGTCCGGGAGCAGCCCGTCGACTCGACGCGACGCGAGCAGCCGCTCCACTCACAGCGGCCCGCGGGCGCACGCGCGACGCTGGTGGACGCCGGCGTCGTCGACGTGGTGCAGCCGGCCGACGCCCAGCCCCGCGCGGCGCCGGACCGCGCGCTGACCGCGACCGTCGACTACTGGACGAGCGCCCTGGAGATGGCGCTCGGCGGCGACATCGGCTTCACCGCCTCCGGCCTCGAGCACAAGTCGAGCGAGCTCGGCGCCTGGGTGGCCGAGTCGTGGCGCGAGGAGCTGGGCGTCGACCTGGCCATCGTCAACGACGGGGGCTTGCGCCAGGGCCTGCCGCCCGGCGCCATACCCCTGGCCAGCATCTACTCGGTGATGCCCTTCGACAACCGCCTGCTGGTGGTCACCGTCACCGGCCGCGACCTGATCGACAGCCTGGCCAACAAGGAGACCATCGTCGCCGGCGTGCGCGAGCAGAAGGGTCAGCGCATCGTGACCCGCTACCGCGCGCCCATCGACCCGGCGAAGAAGTACACGGTGGCCACCATCGACTTCCTCTACTTCGGCGGCGATGGGTACCACTTCCAGAAGCAGGACCCGAGCCCGCGCGAGACCGGCCTCGACTGGCGCGCGCCGGTCATCGAGTGGACGCGGCGCATGAAGACCACTCCGACCACCCCGCTCGAGGGGGTGGTGCGGCGCAGCGTCGCGGGCGGGGCGCGCCTCGGCGGCGCCGGCTGCGGGGGCGGCGGCGGGGGCGGGGGCGGCGCGATGATGCCGACCGGGCCCATGAGCGGACCCTTCCGAGCGCTTCCAGCGGCGCTGGCGGCGGCAACCCCGAGCTTGGCCAGGTCCTCCATGACGCCCTTGGGCACCTGCACCGAGACCGACGCCCTGGGCGCGTTGCCGGCGGCGATCTGGGTGGTGAGGAGCATCGGCGTCTCCCCCTTGTTGGGCAGGTTGGCGAGAGCGGCCATCAGCTCGGCGACCTCCGGGGGCGCGCTGCCGCCGGGCATGGCGAACTCCGCGGACGACTTGGCGGCGTCGACGAGCGGCGCCAGCGTGAAGAAGCCGCCGCCGAGGTTCTTGCCCTGCTTGAGCGGCTCGAGGCCAGGGCGCGTGGCGAGCGTGTTCGCCTCCGGGGCCCCCGACTTCACCGAGAGCAGGCGCTTGACCAGCTCGTCCTTCTTGTTGCCCAGGGCAAGCCAGGTGGTCTTGTCGTCGGCCATGACCAGCACGTGGAAGGTGAAGGTCACCTTCTTGCGGTTGGCCTTCATCTTCCCCGTCTTGGCATCGAAGGGGGGATCGTCCGGGTCGTCGATGTTCGGGATCTTGATCTCGAAGGCCGTGCCTCCGGCGCCCAGCTCGCGCGGCGCCGGGCCGGACTTGATGACCGGGAGCGACCTGGCGGTGTCGGCACCGAGCTCCTTCTTGAGCGGGCCCTGGAGGCCGGCGCGGCTCCACACCGCCACCAGCTCCTTCAGCCACCTGGTGACGTTCTCCGGTCCCTCGTCGAGGCCGAAGACGCTCCAGCCCATCACCCCGCCCATCAGCCCGTCGATCTTCTGCTGCGAGGTCGGGGCGGCGCCCGGCTTGGCCGGCGCGGCGGCGAAGCGGCCACTGGCGTGCACGATGTTGGTGTCCTTGCCGAGCGGCAGCTGGATGGCGTCGGTGAGCGCCTTGCGATCCGCGGCGCTGCCGACCTTGGCCTTGGTCAGGCCGCCGTCGACGAGGTTGCGCACGATCTTGAGCACGCGGGTGTACCGCGCCGGGTCGGTGCCGCGGCCGAAGGAGGCGCTGGAGGCGTCCTTGGGCAGGCGCCAGAACATGGCCGGCGGGCCCTGGCGCTCGGGCCGGTCGACCATGGTGGAGACGAACCACGAGCTCTTGTTGCGGAGCTGCAGCGTGCCCGTCCCGTTGAGCTGGCAGGTGCCGGACGCCACGCTGACGTCGAGCGAGACGCGATCGAGGTCGGCCATGAGGGCGACCAGATCCTCCTGGGCGGCGGTGGCCGCCTCGACCACGGCGTCGTCGAAGCGCGGCTCGCCGATGCCCACCTCGCCCTTGGCCAGCAGCGGCAGCTGGCGGAGGATCTGCTTGAGATCCGCGCCCCAGCGGGCCTCGACCGGCGCGAAGCGTGCCTCGCCGTGCAGATCGGCTGCGGCCCCCGACCTGGCTGGCTGGCCCGGCAGGGTGCGACCCATCCAGGCCGCGAGGCTCACCAGGTCCTTGTCGGATTCGCCGCACACCAGGCGCGCCGGCACGCCGCCGCCACCCGCGGCCACAGCGCAGCGCGCGGAGCGCCGCTCCTTGCCGCCGACCTTCCACACGCCCGGCGCCAGCTCGGTGGCCGGGCCGCCGGTCTCGATGGCCTTGCGCGCGCCGTCGAG